>JBGSTS010000023.1:0-4484 GCA_041736435.1 Desulfobacterales bacterium
AGAGACGGTCCCCGACGCAGCGCCCCTGGCTGCCGAACCGCCTGTCCCGGCTCCCGCCTCCGTCCCTGCCGCCCCGGCACCGCTGAAGCCCCCGCCGCAGGCCTTCAAAGCCACAACCGGGCAAGTCTCTTTTCCGTATTCCATTCTACTGTCTAGCTGCCGCGAAAAGGCAAACGCCCTGGCCGCCCTCGCCAACGTTCGCCGCACCGGTTCGGCGCTCTACATCGTGCGGTCCGAGGTGAAGGGCAAGGGCACCTGGTGGCGGGTCCTGACGGGTGCATACCGGAATGCGGATGAGGCCGGCCAGGCCAGAAGGGCGCTGGGAAACCCTGACGCCGTCGTGGTGCGGACGCCGTTTGCCAACCGTCTTGGTGCATTCCCCTCGGAGGGGGCAGCCGCCGCTGCGATGGCGCAGGCGGATGCGAT
The DNA here is from genome assembly GCA_041736435.1 of Desulfobacterales bacterium. Lineage (GTDB taxonomy): Bacteria > Desulfobacterota > Desulfobacteria > Desulfobacterales > SpSt-501 > SpSt-501. The sequence goes on from JBGSTS010000023.1 coordinate 427, forward strand.
GGGGTATTTCCCCTACTTGCTTCAAGGGGCCGAGGGCTCTGTGGAACTTGTGGTGGGGGCCTTTCCTGCCGAGGCCGAGGCGGAAAACCTGCAGCGCGAGTTGAAGGCGCAAGGGATTGCCTCGGAGGTAGTCCGGCGCTAACGGGGGTCCATCCTAAAACGGCGTTTACGCTCTTCGCAATTTTCGGCGTAGACGACTATCCCGCCATGGGCGGGACGGTTGCGAAACCGCTGCGGCCTTGGCCTGAACCGCAATCCACAAACCTTAAAAGGACACGGACCATTGCCCCACCCAGAATAGGTCATACCATTGCCTGGACGTTGGCCGCTAAGGCCACCGAATCCGGCCGTTGAGGAGTTCGCTCGCCGGTTTGTCAACCGATTATGGATTGATCTCGGAGACGATGATGGCCAAAACCGAACAACCGAACCTGAACGCCTATGTGCGCAAAGAGACCGCGCTCCTGATGGCGCTTCTGGCCCTGGCCGTGGGGTTTTTCGGCGGGGTGTTTTTCGGCGTTTACAAATCCGGGCCGAGTGTGGCGGGTATGCCCGGCGGCGGCCCGGCGATGAAGCGGGATTTTTCAGGAGAGATCGCCGTACTCGAGAAGCGGACCCGCGAGGAACCCTCCAACGTCAACGCCTGGACCGACCTGGGCAATCTCTATTTCGATGCCGAGCAATACGAAAAATCGATCCAGGCCTACCGCAAGGCCCTGGACCTCAAGCCCGACAACGCCGATGTGTGGACCGACATGGGGGTGATGCAGCGCAAGGCCGGTCGGTCGGAGGAAGCGGTCAAGGCGTTCGACCGGGCGATCGCCGTGAACCCCAAGCACGAGGTTTCCCGGCTGAACAAGGGCATCGTGCTGCTGCATGACCTCCAGGACCCCCAGGGGGCTATTCGGGCCTGGGAGGAGTTGCTTGAGATCAACCCGACGGCCAGCTTCCCAGGCGGCATGTCGGTCGATCAGATGATCCAGCAGCTCAAAAAACAGGCGACGGGAGCACCGGCGGAAAAGAAGTGACGCCCTCAGAATTCCAGGTGTTTTGGAGTTCTGGGAAATGGGATCACGTCGCGGATGTTGGTGACCCCGGTGGCCATCATCAGGAAGCGCTCGAAGCCCAGGCCGAAGCCGGCGTGCGGGACCGAGCCGAAGCGGCGGATGTCGAGGTACCACCAGTAGGGGTCCGTTTGCATGCCGGCTTCTGCGATCCGCCGGCTGAGCACTTCGCAGCGTTCCTCGCGCTGGCTGCCGCCGACCAGCTCGCCGATCCGGGGTACCAGCAGGTCCATGGCGGCCACGGTCTTTTCATCCTCGTTCAGCCGCATATAGAACGCCTTGATCTCCCGGGGGTAGTTGTAAACGATGACGGGCTTTCGGAAGTGCTCCTCGCACAGAAAGCGCTCGTGCTCGGTCTGCAAATCCGCGCCGAAATCCACGGGGAACTCGAACACGCGGCCGGAGCCCTTCAGGATGGCGATGGCCTCGGCATGCGGCAGGCGCACATAGGGCTCTCCGGCGATGGCCTCCAGATTCCGCATCAGGTCCTTGTCGACGAACTTGGCGAAAAGCTCGAGATCCTCGCGGCAGTCCTCCATCACGTGGGTCGTCAAGGCTTTGACCAAATCCTCGGCGAGGTCCATGTCGTCGGTCAAATCCGCAAAGGCCATTTCGGGTTCGATCATCCAGAACTCGGCGGCGTGGCGCGGGGTGTTGGAGTTCTCGGCGCGAAACGTCGGGCCGAAGGTATAAACGTTGCCCAGCGCGGTGGCGAAGAGCTCGGCCTCGAGCTGGCCGGAAACCGTCAGGTTGGCCTCCTTGCCGAAGAAATCGGCGGCGAAGGGGCCCTCGCCCTCCGGCGGCGGTGGCGAACCGTGCGGCAGCGTGGTCACCCGGAACATCTCGCCGGCCCCTTCGCAGTCGGAACCGGTGAGAATGGGGCTGTGCAGGCAGAAAAACCCCCGGTCCCGGAAAAAACGGTGCACGGCGAAAGCGGCCTCTGAGCGGATGCGGAAAAGCGCGCCGTACTTGTTGGTGCGCGGCCGCAGGTGGGCGATGGTGCGCAGGAACTCGTCGGTGTGGCGCTTCTTCTGCAGGGGATAGGTTTCGGAGTCGGCCGCGCCCACCACCTTCAGCTCGGCGGCCCTGACCTCCCAGGCCTGGCCCGCCCCGGGGGAGGCCACCAGTGCGCCCTCCACCTCCACGGCCGCACCGGTCGACACATCCTTGAGGTGAAAATAAGCCGGAACCGTTTCGTCGACGACCACCTGCAGGTTTTTTAGGCACGAGCCGTCGTTGATTTCCAGAAACGAAAACCCCTTCGCGTCTCGTCGCGTGCGGACCCATCCCTTGATGAGTACAGCTGCCAGCGGTGAATGGGACGTGAGAGCGTCCTTGATTCGGGTTCGTTGCATGCGGAGCTCCTTGCCGTTTGAAGGCGTGGTTGACCGGTAGAGGCACCCCAGGCGGATGCATGCGCCCCACGTGCGATTCTTTACGTTGGCGGCTGCAAAATTGCAAGCACCCGGTTCAAGGGACGGCCCTGGATGCGTTTAACGCCTTTTCCCACTTTGAAAAAGGGGGTCAGGGGGATGTTGAAATCGGTTTTCATAGAAGGGCCCTGAGGGTTTCTATGGTGTCGGCGTTCGCGGCGGTTTTGTCCTCCCGCCGGCGGGCGATGCGCGGGAAACGCACGGCGACCCCCGAGCGGTGGCGGGGGGAGCGGCGGATGTCCTCGAAGGCGATTTCGAAAACGAGTTCAGGGGCCACGGCGCGCACCGGCCCGAAGCGCTCGACGGTGTTGGCGCGGATGAAACGGTCCACCGCGCGAATTTCCTGATCGGTCAGGCCGGAATAGGCCTTGGCAAAGGGCACCAGGGTCTCACCGTCCCGGACGGAGAAAGTGTAGTCCGTGAAGAGCCCGGAGCGCCGGCCGTGCCCACGCTGGGCATAGGTCAAGACGGCATCGATGCTGAGGGGATCGACCTTCCACTTCCACCAGTCGCCACGGCGCCGGCCGACACCGTAGGCCGAGGTGGGCCGCTTCAACATCAGCCCCTCCACCCCCCGTCCGCGGGCATCCTCCCTGAGCTTTGCCAACTCCATCCAGCTCGTTCCCGGCACGAGCGGGGAGGGCATCAGGCAGGGAAGCGCAAGCCGGCCCAGGAGGCCGTTCAGGGTGGTGGTGCGCCAGGCCAGGTCGCGTTTGCGCACGTCTGCGCCGTCCAGCTCAAGGAGGTCGTAAGCCATCAGGACGACCGGCACCGAGCGCAGCAGAGCGGGTCCCAGCTGCTTGCGGCCGATGCGCCGCTGCAAGGCGGCGAAATTAAGCGGGCGCCCGTCCTGCCAGGCCAGAATCTCCCCGTCGACCACACACCCGTCCGGCAGCGCCTGAGCGGCGGCGCCGATTTCCGGGAATTTGTCGGTGATGAGCTCCTCTCCCCGCGACCAGACGAAGACCTGGCCCCGGCGCCGGATCAGCTGGGCGCGGATACCGTCCCATTTCCACTCGGCCTGCCAGGCTGAGACATCACCGAGCGCTTCCGGCGGCGCATCGAGCGGGTGGGCCAGAAAAAAGGGATAGGGCCGGGCGATATCGCCGTCGGTGGTCTGGGGGGAGAAGAGACTTTGCCAGAACCCGGGCTCGGGGTCCCAGGCGCCCATGAGGCGGTGGGCGATGGCGGCCGGGTCGATTCCGCTGAACTGCGCCAGCGCGCGGACCATGAGTTTTTGTGATACCCCGACCCGGAAGCTGCCGGTGATGAGCTTGTTCCAGACAAAGCGCGGGCCGCTGGCCAGCTCCCGCCACGCTGCGGTCACCCCCGCGCGTTGTCGCTCTTCGGTTATCCCCCGCAGCGGCAGCAGGCGCTCTTCCATCCAGCGGTGCAGCGGCAGTTCCCCCGAAGAGGTTCCCGGCGGCAGCAGCAAGGTAATGGTTTCCGCCAGGTCGCCCACCACTTCGTACGAGGCCTCGAAAAGCCAGGCGGGAATTCCGGCCGCCTCGGCCGCCCACCGGCGGAGTCTCGCCGTGGGGACGGCCTGGCGCGGTTTGCG
>JBGSTS010000300.1:0-11136 GCA_041736435.1 Desulfobacterales bacterium
GGCCCGGTTGCGGGCGCCATCCGCGCGGTCCGGTCGCGCCGGCTTGCGGCCGTCGCCTTCCAGCTGCGGGATCACACCGAGCACCGGCACCTTCAGCAGCTCCTCCACGTCTTCGATGGTGCCCATGGAGGTGTCGAACACCTCGGCCAAAAAGGCAAGCACGACAGCGATGATCAGCCCCATTAGGACACCGGTCGTCACGATCATCAGCTTGGAAGGGATGTTGAACGGCTCGATCGGAGCAGCGGCCGGCTTGACGACGAAGACCTCCTCCACCCTGCCGGATTCCTGGATCTGAACTTCCTGGTACTTGGCCTTGAGCTGTGAATAGAGCGACTCCTGCAGCTCCATCTCCCGCTGCAACCGCACCAGCGCCAGCCCTTTTTCGGGCAGGCTCATGTTCTCGCGATGGAGCGCCTCCAGCCGGCGCCCCAGGTCGGCCTCGCGGTTCACGGCGGCCTGCCAGGCCGCCTGCAACTCGCTGCGCGCCTCGCGGAACACCGCCCGGATCTCGCTGGTCGCCTCTTCGACCTGCGGGTGCTTTTCGGTGAAGGAGATCAGCAGCGTCTGCCGTTTCAGGTTCAGCTCGCTCAGCTTGGTGCGCAGCTGCCCGAGCGGCGATGCAGGCACCGCGGCCGACATGACCCCCGTCAGGCGGTCAGGCTGCCCCTGCCCGGCGGCGTCGATCGCCTTGAGCTGGGATTCGATCTCCGCCCGCTCGGCGCGGGCCTTCTCGTGGTCGGTTTCCAGGGCGTTCAGCTTGTTGAGCGTGTTGGCCGTCTGCGTGTCCAACGCAATCAGCCCGTTGGCCTCCTTGAAGACCTGCAGCTCACGCTCGGCCGATTTGAGCTTCTCGGAGGTCTGGCGCAGCTGCTCCTCGATGAAGGTCCGGGTCTCGGAGGTCTTCTTGTTGTTCTGCCGGATGTTGTAGTCGCGGTAGGCGTGCGCAAGGCTGTTGGCCACCTGGGCGGCCAGGTGGGAGTCTTCCGAAACCGCACGGATGTTGATGATGTGGGTCCCCTCCTGGGGCTTGGCCTGCACCATGCGCTTCAGGCGTTCAAGGGGCTCGATGGGCCCCTGCCCGTCGATCGTTCCGTCGGGAACCGCCGGGATCCATCCCAGCTGCGCAGCGGCGCTCATCAGCACCGGGTGGCTGGTAATGATGTAGGCATGGGTCTCCATGTTTTCCGACTGGCGCCAGTAGGCGCCGGTCAGAATTGAGGCCAGGTTGGAAAAGCGGTCGATTTTGATGGCGGACCCGGCCTCGTACAACGGGACCGGCTCGCGCAGCTTGGCAAAACCGTAACTGCACAGCCCCACCAGCACCACCATGGCCAGGATCGAGGCCTTGCGCTTGCGCATGATGCGCCAATAATCTCTCAGGTCAACGTCGTACTGCCCCATGGATGACCCTTTCCTTCGGGATGCCTCCCACCGCCAGGCGGTTCTTATTTAATCCCCGTGATGTCGGCCGCATTGTTCCAGTCGATAACGGTCCGTGCCGGCCAGAGCACCATTTCCAGCAGCGGCCGGACCCGATCGTAAAAGAGCTTGATGTCGCCGAACCCGCTGCGCGGCACGTAGACCAGATCTCCGCTGACCAACTGGAGGTTCTGCGACCGGTCGCCGTTTTCGATCAGGCGCAGCAGGTTGGCCGAAAGGATTTCGGGCTGGGTGATGTCGCCGCGCACGACCCGAGTGTCCGCCTGGTAGGCAAAGGGCGTGATGCCGCCGGCCTCGGAAATCGCGTCGATCAGGCGCATCTCCGAACCCCGAAAGGTATAGGCGCCCGGCTTCTGGACCTCGCCGAAGACGTAGACCCGGTTGGCCTCCTTGGAGAGCGTCGGCAAGTAGATCAAATCGCCGTCGTTCAGCACCAGGTCCTGGGAAAGATCCCCCTGGATAATCGCCTGGTAGAGATTCAGGGACACCGTCTCGCCGCTCTTGCGGCGGATTCGGACCGACTTGAGGTCGGCATCGTCGGTGGGACCGCCGGCCAGGGTGAGCATCTCGAGCACGGTCGTCTTGCCCTGGAGTTTGTACTCTCCCGCCCCCGAGCCGAAGACATTCGTGCGGGACACCGCGCCGAGCAGCCTGACGGATTTGCTCTTGTGTTGCGTGACGTGCACGTCGACCCGTGGTTTTTTCAGGTACTGCTCCAGCCGCGCGGTCAGCAGTTCGTCCAGTTCACGGGCCGTGCGGCCTTCGATCGCCAGGTTTTCCACCAGCCCGAAAGAAATCCGCCCATCCGGCCGTACCAGCAGTTCCTGGCGCGCCGGGGTGTTGCCTTCCCACAGCGTGATCTCCAGCCCGTCGCCGGGGCCGATCTTGTACTCGACCGTGCCGTCGATGATTTTGAAGACGTCGTTTTCCAGCAGAACGGGCCGCGCCGCGCGGGTTACCTGCGCAGGGCCGATCGCGGCGGGCGCAGCCGATGCGGAAACAGATCCCGCCGGCCGGCCGGCCCACAGGGTGATCCCTTCGCCGAAATGGGCGGCACCGATGTCCGGGTACCCGTCGGCGTTCAGATCCGCCGCCACCAGGCCATAGTAGCTGCCGATGCCAGGATACACGCCGGTCAGCGGCGCCCATCCGGCATCCCCCCGGTTCAACCACGCCCGGGCCCCCCGGTTGTCCAGCGAACCGGCAACGAGATCGAGCCGGCCGTCTCCGTCCACGTCCACCGGCAGCGCCTGCCAGAAGCTGGCCTCTCTCGGCGGCGGCATCGAGCCCTCGGCACCGGCGGCGCTCCCATCCCCCGGGGCCAAGCGGCTGCGGGCGGCCAGGTCCTCCCGGAAGCCACCGCTGCCGTCACCTAAAAAGAGCCGCACGCCGTCCTTGTAGGTGCCGGCGACAAGGTCGAGGCGGCCGTCGCCGTTGAGGTCCCCGGCGTGCAGCCCGTAAAAATTTCCGTGCCCAAACGGCGCCAGCGCCGTCCAGCCGCCGCTATGGGCGTTCAGCCACACCCGCACGGAACCCTGCAGACCCCAGCTCGAACCGGCGATGTCCAAGCGGCCGTCCCCGTTGAAATCGGCCAGGCAAACGTCCATGAAGATCCCGATGACGGTTGGGGCCGGACCGGGAACCCAGTCGCCCCGGCCGTTGCCCAGCCAGACCTGGATTCCGCCCTGGGCATCCGAAGAGGCGTTGGCCGCCACGATGTCGATGTGGCCATCCGCGTTGATGTCCCCGGTGCGCACCCCCTCGTAGCGATGGATGTCGATCGGACTCTTGCCCTGCTCCCAGCGCCGCTGGCCGCGGTTCAGCCACACCCGGATCCCCGAGGACTGCCTCTGCACGCTGAAGACGATGTCGGCCCGCCCGTCTTCATTGACGTCGGCGACGGCAAGGGAGCGTACGTCGCCCTCCACCGGAATCGCATACGGGGCGGAAACGCTGCCGGCTCCGTTGCCGAATAAAACCAAAATCGCCCCGGGCTCCACCGCACCGGCCACCACGTCGAGATTGCCGTCGTTGTTCAGGTCGGCCATGGCGATGGCGACGGTTTTGGCGGCGGCGGGAAGGATCCCCGGCCGGCTGAACGATTCCACCGGCGCACCGGCGCCGCCGGTGGCGCAGCCGATCAGGGCCGTCAGAATTCCTGTCAGGAGCAGTGCCCGCCGGAGGCCTTGCAGCGGCGGGATGGCTCGGGATATCCGTTGTTGAACCGGCCCTGGCGGCATTCTCATTCCCCGATGTCCTCGATGGCCTCGCGCACGATGCGGCTGTCCACCAACCGGGCGTTGTGCATGACGCCCATCAGCATCGCACGGTCGCAGAGGTTGTTGATGCGCAGCGGGATGCCCCCGCTGAAGTCGAATATCAACTGCACGGCCTCGCGCGTGAAGATTCCGCGGCCGGCCCCCGCGCTCTTGAGCCGGAAAAGCACGTAGCGCATGGTGTTGACCGCATCCAGCGGCCCGAGGTTGAACTTGACGGCGATGCGCTCTTTCAGCGGCTGCAGCTCCGAGATATTGCGCAAGAGCGGCGGCTGGCCAAGCAGGATGAGGGTCACCAGAAACTCATCGTCGGTCTGAATGTTGAGCAGCATGCGCAGCTCATCGAGGGTGGCCCGGTTGCCGATGACATGGGCTTCGTCGATGGCGAGCACAGTGCTGAAGCCGGCGGCGGCGTTGCCGGTCAGGATCCTCTGCAACTGGTCGAGCATCAGGGTCTTGGACCCGTTGACCGAGGACCCGCCCAGCTTCAGCAAAATCGCCTTGATCAGCTCCTCCGGGGCCAGTGCGGGGTTGGAGATCATCTGCAGCCGCACCCGATCCCGGTTGAGGTGGTCCGCCAGCGCTTTGGTCACGGTGGTCTTCCCGCAGCCGACCTCCCCGGTGAGCATGGCCACGCCCTTGCGGTTCTCGATGACATAAAGCAACCGGCGCAGCGCCTCCTCGTGCTGCGGCGAACGGAAAAACATGCTTCGCGACGGCACGTTCGCAAACGGCGGCTGTGTGAAACCCCAATGTTTCAGATACATGACGCACCCTCTATCCGGCACCGCGGCCGGTTTATAGAACCGGCTCCGCCACCGTGTCGCACGTGGCCTCGTCGGATTCGCGCACGAACGGCATCCCCTGGCGCAGTTCGCGCAGTTCCTTCTCCGAAACGCTGCGCACGATGTTCAGCAGCGGCGCTTCGGTCAGCGCGATGAACCGCTCCGCCAGCACCTGGCGCCGCTGCGAGTCAAAGATGATATGAAGTCTTGGCCGCATGGGCTGGTCCGGAACTGTTTCGACCACCTTGCCGACGGCCTCGGAGTTCAACTGCACGTAGCTGTCGACCGGGAACACCGTGAAGACCCGCAGCAGCGATTTCATATAACGGCGTTGGAACTGGGTCTTGCAGCTTTTGAAAATGTATTTGACCGCCTCGAAGAAACTCAGCTTCTCGCGGTTGGGACGGCTGTGAACGAGCGCCTCATACAGATCGAGCAGCCCGATAATTTGCGCGACTTCGTGAATTTCCTCCGCCGTGAGCCCTCGGGGGTACCCGGAGCCGTCGATGCGCTCATAGACCTGGGCCGCAGACTCCGCGATGAGCCCATGCTCCGGCCCGAGGCATTGCAGGATCTGTGAGGCGCTGTTCGGCCGACCCCGCAGCAGGTTCAGCTCCTCGGCATTGAGCGGCCCCTTTTTGTGAATCACCTGATCCGGAAGCAGGGCAATCCCCACGTCGTGCAGCAGGCCGGCAAGCCCGATCTGGACCTGGCGCTCCGGGTCGAACCCGAGGTCCTGGGCCATCTTGATCGCATAGACCGCCACATTGACGCTGTGGTGCACGGTGAACCGGTCGATTTCATCGCGATGCAGCGCCTCGGAGAAGAGCTCGTCGCGAACCGGTCGCTCCGCCGCCATGCGCCGCACGATGGTCGCCGCCGGCTCCAGCCCGAAGCCGCTGCGTTGGCGAACGGCGGTAAAAACCTGAGAGAGGCAGGCACTGGCCAACGCATGCAGCTGCCGCCGATCCGCGGCGGGCCGGGTTGCCGCGGGCACAACCTGCGGGGCGGCCGCACGGTCGCCATTGGCGGCCTGTACCGCGGCCAGTTTCGCAAAACTGAATTTCGCCTCTTTCATGAGCCTCCGCCAAAACCTGGCTACGTGGCGTTGCGTTGCGCAGCCATCCTCCCGTGATGGACAAATGGACGCCGACACCCTTTCCGATGTGTCTGGTGATGAAGATCGCCTGGATTGAAAAAAACTTTAACCGGAATGATCAAAAATTTTGCAGTTTTCAAAAGCGCTGGGAAATCTTTGCGTCAGGCCCGACACCGTCGGTCAGGGAGCGCCCGCCCGCCGGGCGGATTGACCTCGTCCCCGCCGCTCTAATACGGTGACCAGCACCACCAGGATTCCGGCCTGGAGAATCAACAGCAGGCTGCCCTCGCCGGAGGCGTTGCGCAGCATCAAGGCGCTGATGCCGAGGCCGATGCCCATCAAGTAGATGAACATCACGCTGACGCGCGCTGATCCCAGTGCATCCGCCAGGCGGTGGTGAAGGTGGTCCCTGCCCACGTATTCGATCCAGCCCTGGAAACTCGACACCTTGCCCGTAGCGATGCGCTCGATGGTGGTGTGCACCATGTCGAAAATAAGCAGCCAGAAAATCAACACGGGCGAGACGAGCGACACCAGCGGCCGACCCTCGGCCCAGTCCCCGTAAACCGCAATGCAGGCGAGCACGAACCCGATCACCGTGCTGCCGGCATCACCCAGGAAAATCCCCGCCGGTTGCCCGCGCCTGAAATTGAACGGCAGGAAACCGAGGCAAGCGCCCATGACCGCCAGGGCAATCCAGCCCAGAAACGGCTGGGCCGTTTGGTAGGCCACCGCCGCTAGAAAAAAGCCGATGATGGCCCCCAGGCCGGCGGCAAGGCCGTCCATGCCGTCGAAAAAATTCATGGCGTTGGTGATCCCGATGACCCACATCAGCGTCAGTAGGCAATTGCCGATCAGGGCCCAGTGCCCCAGGCTGTCGGGCACGACCCGCAGCACGATCCCGGCCGCCATCACCATCAGGGTGCACACGACTTGAATTAAAAGCTTGGCTCCAGCCGGCACCTCGCGCCAGTCGTCGCAGACTCCGGTCACGAAGAGGATCACGGCAGCGCCCAGGATGGCCAGAAGCCCCGGTGCCAGGATACCGTTTACAAGGAGCGCGGCGGCAAAACCGATGAAGACCGCCGTGCCGCCGAGGAGCGGGGTCGGCCGGGCGTGAAGCTTGCGCCCCGCGGGTGCGTCGAGAACCCCGAATCGGCGGGCCAGCCAGGCGACCGGCGGGACCGTGCTGAAAGACAGGCAGAATGCGAGGCTTAAGACGTGAGCCCAGCGCAGCCCCTCGGCCGCAAAAAAAGCCCGAACCGGGACCGCGAGCAGCAGCACCCCCGCCAGGCAGACCGGCACGTAGCAATAGGCGCTGATGTCCAACATGCGCCCCCGGCCGGTTCGGGCCGCGCCGTCCAATGGGATCACGTGGGCCAGGGTGAGATCAGGCGCCTCGATGGGCTCGGCTGCGGAATGAAATCTCATCGCTTGGGATTCCGGGTTCCTATCCGTTTGATTTAATGGCACTATATGGTTCACCTCGGCTGTACCCATGCACAACCCGTACCACGAGGTCTTTCAATTCGGGCAAACACATTCAACAGTTTGTTATTATTTTAGTTATTTTAAAAGTGGGAGGGGAGCAGCGAAGGGAGGATCTTGTTAGGCATTTGGATGGGTGACGCCGTCCGGGTCAATATTTTGCCTCCGGAGCAACCCCGAGACCACCTCGAGGATCCGGCCTGTTTCCGCCTCCGCCAGCAAGGGATAGATCGGGAGGGAGACGGTCCGCCTCCATGCGTTTTCGGTCTTGGAAAAGCCTGCGGTGCCGAGCAGCCGATGCAGCGGTGTGTGCACCGGCTGCTCGCACCCGATTCCCTGCGCGTGGGCCAGGCGAACAAAAGCGGCGGCATCGGAAACCGCATCGACCACGAACCGAAAATAGATGCGGCCGAGGTCTTGCCGCGGCAGCTGGATCGGGAGCCCGTGAAGTGCGGCACGGAAGCGTGCAGCGATTTCGTTGCGCCGGCGGATGAACCCCGCCAGTTGCCGGAGCTGAACTCTGCCGATCGCGGCCTGGATGTCGGTCATCTTGAAATTGAAGCGGCGCCGGTGGTCCGGCTTCTTGTCGTAGGATTTGCAGTCGCGCACGTTTTCGGCCAAGGCCGCGGAGTGGGTGGCCACCAAACCGCCCTCCCCTGTCGCCATCATTTTGGTGGCATAGAAGGAGAAAATCGCTGCCTGCCCGATGGACCCCGCGGCGCGGCCGCGATGCTCGGCCCCGATGGCCTGGGCGCAGTCCTCGATCAGCGGCACGCCGAAGGCCGCCAGTCGGTCGAGATCCGCCGGCAGCCCGAACATATGGGGCACGACGATGGCTTTCGTGCGAGGGCTCAACCGCGCCGCAACGTCCGCAGGGTCGATGTTGAGAGTGGCCGGATCGATATCCGCCAGCACCGGCAATGCGCCGGCGGCGGACACGGCATTCAGCAGCGCCGAGCAGACGAAGCTCGGCAGAACAACCTCGTCGCCCGGCCCCACCCCCATGGCCGTAAGCGCCAGATAGAGTGCCGCGGTGCCCGAGCTGACGCTGACCGCGTGCCTCACCCCCAGGAAGCTCGCAATCTCACGCTCGAAGGCCTCGACCTCAGCTCCTTCGGCAACCTGGCCCGAGGCCACCACCGCCGCCGCGGCCCGAGCCTCTTCCTCGCCCAGCGTCGGCCGGGAGTGGGGGATGAAGGGGTGAGTCATAAAAAATTTCCGAGTCGGAGTGATGCGTTAGAGTAAAAAATAGTAACGAGCAACGAGTTGAGAGCGAGACCGCTCGAATGCCCCTCATCGCGGCTGGAAGCCGCTCCCACATGAAACGCGCCGCAGGGAGGCGGGCGGCGCCGCGCTACACCGGCTCCGGGCTTTCGGCGCAACTGTCCAGACGGCTTCGGTCAAAGCCCGCAGCCAAGGCGCGCAAGCCGCTCCGAGCGAGGCGTACTTCCTGTACGCCGCAGCGAGCGGGCGGCGCCGCGCAACGCCGGCTCCGGGCTTTCAACGAAGTCCTCGTCAGATGTTGATGAATAGGCGCAATGCACAAAACGCCTCCGCATACTTCACCCGGCCCTGCGACCCGCGAAAGTTGGCGAACGAGCGGGCCATCTCGATGATGGAGAGGTTTTCGATGTTGGTTTTCATGACCTGGGACTGGTGCGCCCGCAGGGCATCGAGCTTGCGGTCCAAGGTGTCCGAAACGTCCACGTAAACCTGGGGGTTGAAGTTCTGGGTGGTGGGACCTTCGAAGAAGAGCACGTTGCGGATGTAGCGCGTGGCCGACATGACCGCCTGGGCCAGGTGCCGGTGGTCCTGGTGGGTGTCGTCCGGGAAGCTGCAGAAGATAAAGTCCGGCTTCACCGTGCCGATCACATGTTCGATCTTCTTGATCATCTCCACGTCCAGGCCGAGGTAAGTGTCCTGGTAGCCGCCCCAGAAAACCTCGGCGGCCCCGAGAATCTGCCTGGAAGTGAGCTGCTCGGCCATGCGCGTTTCCGCCGGGGCCCCAAGGCCGCCGCCGGTCATCACCAGAAGATACAAACTGTGGCCTCTTTCGCTGTACTTGGCAAGCGACCCGCCGCAGCCGAACTCGATGTCGTCCGGGTGCGCTCCAATGGCCAGGATGTTGACTTTTTTCATTCCATCCCCCTGTTCGCAGCTTGAATCACCGCGGCGCTCTCCGGCCCGCAGTTGAAGATCAGATCCATGATGGAAAGCTGCGGGACAAACCCGTCGAAGCGCTGCGGGTAAACCGGATGCTCGAAGGCCTGGATCAGCAGCCGCACCCCGCTGCGCGCAAAGCGTTCGACGTCCATGTAATCGTTTGCACCAGCGCCGGCCAGGTAGGTGTCCGCCTTCAGGCTCCGGCAGATGTCGATCAGCCGCTCGGTCGGTTCATCGGAGGCGCTGATCGCGGAGGCGCGCACCGCCGGTTTGTCTGCGATTCCCAAAATCCCCCGGATGCATTCGATCAGGCTCAGGTTCAGGGCAGAAACACTTTCCCACCGACGGCTGAGCACCGCTTCGATCGCCTGAAAATAGCGCTCGAAAAACGGTGCGCGCCGATAGTTTGTCAGCAGCGCCTGAAGGTGCTTGCGGGCCCAGTCGCCCGTGTTGTCGATGCCGACCTCGCCGATTTTCTGGGGGTAGCGGTAGGTCACCGGCACCGTCAGCCACTGCCACCCCCGGGCGGTCTTGATGCGATTACGGTTCTGCCATTCGTTCTTCTTGTACTGCACGGTGTCCAGATAGCAGAAGAGGTCGGCCTGCAGCATCTTTCCGAAATAGCCCAGCCAGGGCAGGTATTGAGGCTGATGAATGGCAACGATCATCGCATTGCTCGGGAACGCGTCCGGACCGGGGTTTCCATCACCGCTTAAAAAATGCTATCATAATATAGTAGGTCAGGCAAATCGGCAAGGCGACAAAACCGAATCTTACTTACTGAAATTAATACAAAATATTGAATATGTTCGGCGTCATCCATCGAGCGGTGTTTCCGGCCGGAGAGCTTCTTCTGGGCATGGGGCTTGCCCAGGTCCTGGCCACCGTGCAGGTGCACCTGTCCAACCTGCGCCTGCTCTCCGAGATGGCGGCCGTGGCCGCAGCGGGGTTCCAGCCGGTGCCCAACCACCACATCATGCCGCTTCTGACCGGCATGGGCACGGCTTTCAAAGGCGGTATCTTTTTTACGCTCAGCGTTGGCGCCGGCCTGTCGATCCTTGCGGCGGCCGCCGGTGCACAGGCGGCAAGCGGGTCTTCCCGCAGCCGCCCTGTCCTCATCACCGCCGCCATCCTGTGGGCCGCGGCCGTCCTTTCCATGAACGCCAGCGGCTTCAACCTATGGGCGAGCCTTTATCTCGTCATCATCCCGGCCCCCGTCTTCGCCCTGGCATGGGGATGCCTGCACCGCGACCGGCCGGCCTGCAAGCCCCTGCTGCTGACCCGGGCGCTGCCGGTCGTTCTCCTGGCATTGGGATGGTTCACGCAGTACGACCCGCATCTCTTCACCGACCTCAGGGACCATGTGCTCATGTCAACCCCCGTAGGGGAGCACGTCAGTTCGTTTTACTACCGCTACACCCTCTACCCCGCGGAGGCGTTCAAATCCCGCCACCAGAGGCAGATAAATACGGTCCGTCTCGCACCCGGCTCCAAGGATCCCCGCCGGGTGCCGGTGGCGCAGGCACTGATCCGCAACGACTGGCTGCCGGTCGCCTCGGCCGCCGGCCTGGTCGTTGCAATCGAAGAGGGAAACGGCCGATTGCGGTTCAATGAAAACGGGGATTCTCTGGCCGATGTTCCCGTCGAGAGCTTTCTGGCCGACCCTCGAGGGGTTTTGAAACAGATCTCCGAGGCGTCCGACCGCTGGGGGCCCTTTCGGGCCTTTACCTTCTGGAGCGTGCTGCTGGCATTTCCGGTCGCCCTCTACCTGCTGGCCTTTGCTCTGCTGCGGCTGGCGGTGGGGCTTGTGGCCGCACCCCGCCGCGCCGATCTTGCCACGGCGGCGCTCTGCCTCCTGCTGGGCCTTGGCATCCTGGTTGGA
>JBGSTS010000021.1:0-1871 GCA_041736435.1 Desulfobacterales bacterium
TCCGCGGCGGTGCCGACGGCCGCGATGCGGCCCCCTCGAACGGCAACGGCACCGTCGGGGATCACGCGGTTTTCGGCATCCACGGTCAGGACCTGCCCGTGGGTGATGAGAAGATCAGCCGAGCTCGCCGTCATCGATCAGGCCCAGGACGCCGTTTAGAAGTTTCTCGAGCCGCGGGGCCGCCCGGCGGGCGGTGGCGATGATCGCTTCCACCGAGGCCGGCTCCGGTCGGTCCGGGTCGTGGACATTGGTGACCACCGAAAGCCCGAGCACCCGCATCCCGCCATGGACGGCGGCGATGACCTCCATCACCGTGGAAAACCCCACGACGTCGGCCCCGATAGTCCGCAGGAACCTGATTTCGGCGGGAGTTTCCAGGGAAGGACCCTTCAGGCCGGCGTAGGTGCCGCGGCGCAGCGCGATGCCCGCTTCTTCCGCCGCGCGCTCGGCCGACCTCATCAGGCGGCGGTCGTAGGCGGCCGACATGTCGGGGAACCTCGCCCCCCAGCGCTCTTCATTGGGGCCGATCAGCGGGTTTTCGCCGGTCAGGTTGATATGGTCGCCGATCAGCACGATCTCGCCCGCCCGAAGGGCCGGGTTGAGGCCGCCGGCGGCGTTGGTGAGGACGAGGTGGCGTACGCCCATCTCCTGCAGGACCCGGATCGGGAAGACGACCTCGGCCGGCGACCACCCCTCGTAGAGGTGGAAGCGCCCCTGCAACAGCACGACCGAACGGCCCTGGATATCGCCCCCCAGCAGACGGCCGGCATGCGATTGGACCGTCGGCACGGGAAAGTGCGGGATGGCGGTGTAGTCGAGGGCGGCCGTCACCTCCATCCCGGAGGCGGTATCTCCCAAACCGGTGCCGGTGAGCAGCCCGACCTGGGGAGGGGCCGTGATCCGCTCCCGCAGAAACGCGGCGGCTTGCTTGGTTTTTTCGAGAGGCTCTTTCATCATCGCATCGAACGCAGGCGGATCTTATGCCAGCCCCGCGATCCAGTCAACCCGAGCATTTCGCTAACACGTTTCAGCCGTGGCTCGTGAAACGTTCGGGTCATGCCGGCCGCGGCTTAGGCTGCCGGGCCGGCGTTGACATTTCTCGGAGGTTGTGGAATAAGGCCAAGCTGGGCCGGAGCCCGGCTCGCATCTCGAAATTCCGCAAAGGAAACGCGCGCATGACGACCGATCGGCACCCGGAGCACCCGGACATCACCCGCCTCATGTGGGGCCAAATCGACGCGGTTATCGCCTCCTACCAAGGGATCCCCGGATCGGTGATCACGGTGCTGCGGGAGTGCCAGAATGCGGTGGGGTATCTGCCGGTGGAGCTGATCGACTACATCGGCCTCGGGCTGAACCTCTCGCGCAGCGAGGTCTTCGGCGTGGCCTCGTTCTACTCGCTGTTTTCGATGCAGCCCAAGGGGCGGCACACCGTCAGGGTCTGCATGGGGACCGCCTGCTATGTCAAGGGCATCAAGGAAGTCATCGGGCGCATTGAAAACCATTACCAGGTCTCGACGGGGGGCACCTGCGCGGACCGCCGTTTTTCCCTGGAGGCCGTGCGCTGCCTTGGGGCCTGCGGCCTCGCGCCGGTGCTGGTGGTCGGTGCCGACACCTACGGGGACGTGAAAGCCGACAAGATTGTCCAGATTCTGGACAAATACGAATAGCCCGAACACGCTCACGCGATGGTCGGGACCGGGGTGCACGGGACTAACGATGAAGATATCCGAGATTCGCGATACTTTAAAAGCCGAAGTCCTGGCGGGGGAAGACCAGCTGGACCGGAGCGTCGTGGCCGGCGGCGGCGCCGACCTGATGGCGGACGTGCTCTCGGCGGTCGCGCGGGAGGCGGTCCTGTTGACCGGGCT
>JBGSTS010000039.1:0-2379 GCA_041736435.1 Desulfobacterales bacterium
GCACGGGGTTTCTGGCGGCGCTGGCGCTGCTGCTGCTGGCGGCCTGCGGGCTGGTGGCGGTGGGCGTGGTGAAGGTCAAGATGCTGCCCTTCGACAACAAAAGCGAATTCCAAATCATCCTGGACATGCCCGAGTCCGCAACGCTCGAGGATACGGCCGCCGCCGCGCTCGATATGGGGGACGCCCTGCGGACGGTGAACGAGGTGGTGGACTACCAGGCCTACATCGGCACCAGCGGGCCCTTCAACTTCAACGGCCTAGTGCGGCACTACTACCTGCGCCGCGGCCCGCACCTTGCCGACATCCACGTCAACCTCGCCCCCAAGAACCGGCGGCAGGATCAGAGCCATGACATTGCCAAGCGCGTGCGGCCGGAGCTGCAGGCGATCGCCGCGCGGTATGGAGCGCGAATCCAGGTGGCCGAGGTGCCACCGGGCCCGCCGGTGCTCGCCACCCTGGTGGCCGAGGTTTACGGGCCGGACACCGCGCGCAGGCGGGAGATCGCCCGGCAGATCCGCGACATCATGGCACAGACCGACGGCATCGTCGACGTGGACTGGTACATGGAAGAAGACCGGACCCGCTACCAGATCACCGTCGACCGCGAAAAGGCGGCGCTGCACGGCATCAGCACGGCCCATGTCGCCGAGACGCTCGCACTCGCCGTGGGCGGCCGGAATAGCGGGCTGCTTCACCTGCCGCAGGAAAAAGAGGATGTCCTGATTCGACTGCGCCCGGCCTTAGAGCAGCGCGCGGGACTGGAGCGCCTGCAGGCCATCCGCCTGTCCGGGGCCGGCGGCCGGATGGTGGCCCTGGCGGATTTGGTCAGGATCGAAAAAACCGAAATCGACCGCAGCCTCTATCACAAAAACCTGATGCCGGTGGTCTACGTCATCGGGGAGGTGGCCGGAGCCAAGGAGAGCCCGGTTTATGCCATTCTGGATCTCTGGAAAGCCATCGAGGCCATCCCGCTGCCCGAGGGCTACCGCATCGCCCAGCACACCGCGGGGCTGCCGGAGAGCGACCGGCGCTTCGCCGTGAAATGGGACGGGGAGTGGCACATCACCTACGAGGTGTTCCGGGACCTGGGGATCTCCTTCGGGGTCGTGCTGCTGCTGATTTTCGTGCTGGTGGTGGGCTGGTTTCAGTCGTTCTCGACCCCGTTCACCATCATGGCGGCCATCCCCTTTTCACTGATCGGCATTCTGCCAGCCCATTGGGCCATGGGCGCCTTCTTCACGGCCACCTCCATGATCGGCTTTATCGCCGGGGCCGGCATCGTGGTACGCAACTCCATCATCCTAGTGGACTTCATCGAGCTGCGCCTGCAGCAGGGCATGCCTCTCGATCAGGCAGTGATCGATGCGGGTGCCGTACGTTTCCGGCCCATGATGCTGACGGCCGCAGCCGTGGTGGTGGGCGCTTCGGTCATCCTCTTCGACCCCATCTTCCAGGGGCTGGCAATTTCGCTGATGGCCGGCGAAGTGGCCTCGCTCCTCTTTTCGCGCATGGCCGTCCCCGTTCTCTACTACCTCGACAAACGCTGGGAGACCGGGCATCGCCGGGGGACAGCCGTCGTCGAGACGGGCGCAGACATCTAAAAACAGTGCGGTGGGCAATGGCCCCCCGCACTGGACAGGCTGCCGGCCTCGCATCGCGCACGGGACCGCACTCTATGTTGTTTGAACGGTAGTAGGGCTCAGCCCTCCACCTGCTGGATGCCTTCGAGAACCCAGTGGGAGCCGGCCGCGGCCGCATCGCGGCCGAAGTGCCAGATTTCGCGCACCTGCTTCGCCTGCCGGTCCTCCACCCCTTCGCGCATCATAACGTCGTAGAGAACCGAGGCGACCTCCCGGCCATCCACCTGCTGCACCTCGATCAGGCGCGCATTCACCAGCAGGATCTCCGTTTTGCCGGACTGCGGGTCTTCCTCGGCCTGCTGCCGGATTTCCGCGAAGACCTCCGGAGACGTGAAGGAGCGAATGTCCTCTAAATCGCGCTTGTCCCAAGAGGCCTGCATTCGGGCGTAGATGGTTTTGGCGCCGTGGATGAACTCATCCGCGTCGAAGCCCGGGGGCAGGACCGGGGCCTGGAGT
Organism: Desulfobacterales bacterium; assembly: GCA_041736435.1. Lineage (GTDB taxonomy): Bacteria > Desulfobacterota > Desulfobacteria > Desulfobacterales > SpSt-501 > SpSt-501. The sequence continues at coordinate 2,097 of JBGSTS010000039.1, forward strand.
TCGGCCGTGGGCAGGTCAATTCCTGTAACCTGCCCGGACTCCCCCCAGCCCTGCCGGGCGGACCGGGCGTGGAAGGGGGCGGCCGGCGTCGAAGCCGACTGCGTGGCCATCCTGCGGGCCCGCAAAAACCGCATCAGCAGGAACAGCCCGCCGCCGATGACGAGAAGGTCGAGCAGCCCGGGACCGCCCATGCCCTCCCCACCGAACAGCAGAGAGCCGATCAGTCCGCCCATGAGCAGCCCGCCGAGCATCCCCCCCCAACGACCGCCCATGGCCCCGGGCG
>JBGSTS010000071.1:0-2177 GCA_041736435.1 Desulfobacterales bacterium
GTGCGAGCCTTCCCAGAAGCTTGGCGGCGGCAATCGCAACCAAGGTCGAGCAGGCCGTGGCGAAAAGGGTGGTCGGCAGGATGCCGGCCGGGTCGACCGAGCCGGCGGCGGCCCGCAGGGCGATGACGCCGGTGGGCAGCAGGGTCACGGAGGAGGTATTTACAGCCAGGAACAGGGCCATGGCGTCGGTGGCCGTGCCCGGATGCGGATTCAGGCGGTTGAGCTCCTGCATAGCACGGATCCCGAAGGGCGTAGCGGCATTGCCCAGGCCGAGCGCATTGGAGGAGAGGTTCAGGATCATGGCGCCCATGGCCGGGTGCTCGGCGGGGACGTCGGGAAATAGCCTTGTCATCAGAGGCCGGATCAGCCGGGCGATCATCGTGAGCAGGCCGCCGGCTTCGGCCACCTTCATCAGGCCCAGAAAGAGCGTCATGACACCCACCAGCCCGAGAGCCAGTTCCACCGAGCCGGCCGCGGAGTCCACCATCGACGTGGACAAGGCCTCCATCGGCGCGGTCGTTTCATCTGAGGGCGTCCAGCCGATCTGCCGCACGGCGGCGGTCAGCACGGCAGCCAGGACGATGGCGGCAAAAACGAGGTTCATGGGGTCACTCGCGCCGCAGCGCTTCGATCGGGTCAAGCCGCGAGGCCTTGCGGGCCGGGTAGAAGCCGAAAAAAATACCCACGGCGGCAGACACCGAAAAGGCGACGATGATGGCCTCGGTCTTGATCATGGCCGGCCACTCCCCGAAGGCCGTAAAGGCCATCGACCCGATCACCCCGAGCACGATCCCGATCACCCCGCCGATCATCGATAGGGCGGCGGCCTCCGTGAGGAACTGCGAGAGAATGTCGCGGCGGCGGGCGCCCACGGCCATGCGCAGGCCGATCTCGCGGGTGCGTTCGGTGACCGACACCAGCATGATGTTCATGATGCCGATCCCGCCCACGATCAGCGAGACCGAGGCCACCGCCGCCAGGAGCAGCGACATGGTGCGCGACGATTTGGCACGGCTCTCCAGCGCCTCGGCCTGGTTCCGGATCCAGAAATCGTTGTCTTCGCCGGGTCGCACCCGGTGGCGCTGGCGCAGCAGTTCGATGATCTCCTTTACGACGTACCCGACCCACTCGGGCGATCTGACCTTGACGGCGATGCCGCTGACCAGCTGGCCGCTCAGTGCCCGCTCGCCCAGCACCCGGGTGCGCGCGATCGACATCGGGATCAGCACCGTGTCGTCCTGATCCCAGCCGCCGATGGAATAGCCCTTGGCCTCGAGCAGGCCGATGACGGTGAACGGGACGCGGTTGAGACGGACAATCGAGCCGGCCGGGCGGCTGCCGACGTTGAGGTTTTCGGCCACGGTGTTCCCGAAAATCAGAACCTTGCTGCTGCCCCGCAGGTCCTCGGAAGAAATGGCCCGCCCATCTGCAATCCCCCAGTCCCGGGCGTCGAAAAATTCGGGCGTGATGCCCAGGATCGATGTGTTCCAGTTGGAGTTGCCGAAAATGATCTGGCCCCGGCCGCGGATGTAAGGTGCCACGACCTGGACCTCGGGGATCTCTTTCTTGATGGCCTGGCCGTCCTCCTCGGTGAGGGTCAAGGCGGAGCCCGCGCCAAGCCTCAGCCCGCGCGAGGTGCTCGTGCCCGGGAAGATGTAGATCAGATCGGCCCCCATGCTGTTGATGATCTCGGCCACCTCGGCCTGGGCTCCGGCCCCGACGGCGACCATCACGATCACCGCCGCAACGCCGATGATGATCCCCAGCGTGGTCAGAACGCTGCGCATGATGTTCACCCGCAGTGCCCGCAGGGCGTCGCGCACCGGTTCGAAGACCATCATGGCGACCCGCCTTCCGCGGCATCGGGTGAGGGAGGACGCCCGTGCGGCTCGATGGCGTCATCGTCGATGATGCGCCCATCTTTGAACCGCAGCATGTTGCGGGCAAAGCGGGCGACGTCGGGCTCGTGGGTGACCAGCACGATGGTGATACCGTTTGCGTTCAGGCGCTGGAAGAGCTGCATGATGTCGATGCTGGTCTGCGAGTCCAACGCGCCGGTGGGCTCGTCGGCCAGTATCAAAACCGGGTCGTTCACGAGCGCGCGGGCGATGGCCACCCGCTGCTGCTGGCCGCCGGACAGCCGCGACGGATACTCGTCGCGCTTCTCCGACAGCCCG
>JBGSTS010000092.1:0-16654 GCA_041736435.1 Desulfobacterales bacterium
CAAGGGCGACCGGCCTGCGGTGGTGCCGAAGGGCTCAAGGAACTTCGCGTTTCTCGGGCAGTTTGTCGAGATTACCGATGGCATCGTGTTCACAACCGAGTACAGCGTGCTGGGCGCGATCCATGCGGTCAAGAAGTTCGTAAAGTCGTCGCTGGTGGTGCCGCCAATGTACTTCGGGCAGTACCATCCGCTCACGTGCATTTCAGTTGCGCGTGCTTTGGTCCGATAGGTGTCCGGCCAAAGTAATCTTTCGATCTTGGATGTCCATGGGCCTGATCTTCAAGACCTCACCGACTCTCATTCCACCCCGGGCCATCAACTCCAGCATGATTCGGTTCCGCGGCTTCATCGTACGGAATATGATCTCATCGACCAGGTCCTTCTCAACGATTTTCCATTGCTGAGGCAGCCGCTCAAGAAACATTTTGCGCAGCATAGCCGTATCGCAGGGATTTAGAATGTTTGGATCCACCGAATTCTTGAAAAAGTTGAAAAAGGCCTTTAGACAGGGATATCAAGGAACTCGGTGTGAAAGTCAGCAGGAATACTTCCTTGGAAACCGATGGCAAGGAGGAAAACAGAACCGGCAAAGTTCATGCAAAGATCGGCGAGATCAAGAATGCTGTTGGGAAGTAGATCGGCGTAAACTGCGACGACAGGCCAGTGTGACTGTTGACGTGATTGCATCAAACCCACATACTATCACTACGTCAGGTAAGAAGCAGGTCTTCAGACAGGAACCGCAGGTTGCAGAAAACGCAGTCCGGGATAAGGATGGATTGCTGTCCATTTTCGAAAATTAGCCCATACTTGCAAAACAGACGGTAAGGAGAATTCGTGCATGGAAGTAAACCACAATTTGAAATGGTTTATTCTGGGGGGGGGCGTGTTGCTGGCTGTTGGCCTTGGCACTTTTCTATGGCTGCGCCACGGCACCGATACGACGGAGGGCATTGCTTCAGGCAATGGACGCATTGAAGCGGTGGAAGTGGACATCACCACTAAATATTCAGGTCGCCTTGCTCAGATACTGGCTAAAGAGGGTGATATGGTCGAATCTGGCCAGGTGTTGGCAAACATGGACGTCCAGGGCCTGAAGGCGCAGATCAGGCAGGCCGAAGCTGAAGTAAGACAGGCCCGACAAAAACGCAATTTGGCTGCTGCCGTTATCGAGCAGCGCAAGGGCGAACTGGCACTATCGGAAAAGGATCTCGACCGTTCCCGCCGGCTGTATGAAAGCAAGGCCGTAGCTCTGCAAAAGTTGCAGCATGATGAAACCGCTGAACAGACTGCAAAGGCCTCACTGGAGGCGGCTATCGCCCAGCTCGCCGATGCTGAAGCGGCCATTGAGGCTGCCGTCGCCAATACTGAAGAAATCAAGACCCAGCTGAAGGATAACGTTCTCAAATCTCCGATCAGCGGTCGGGTTCTCTATCGACTGGCCGAGCCCGGCGAGGTGTTGCCGGCCGGGGGCAAAGCGCTGACCCTGCTCGACCTCAGTGATGTGTACATGACCATCTTTCTCCCGACCGAACAAGCCGGGAAAATAAACATCGGCTCGGATGCCCGAATCCTGCTTGATGCCCTGCCCGGTGTCGTCATTCCCGCCACGGTCAGTTTTGTCGCCCCCCAGGCGCAATTCACGCCCAAAGAAGTGGAGACGCAGACGGAGCGCGAGAAACTCATGTTCCGGGTCAAAGTCAAAATCGCTCCAGAGCTCCTGAAAAAGCATGTTGAAAAAGTGAAGACCGGCCTGCCGGGCGTCGCTTACGTGCGCATGGACCCGAACGCGCAATGGCCGGAGCGCCTTTCGGCGGGGCTGGCTCAATGATCCGCAAGGATTCATCTGTTGTGTGTGCGGCGAACTTGACCCACCGCTACGGTAACACCCGGGCGCTGGATGCCGTCGACCTCCGGATCCCGTCCGGCGGCATGGTGGGGTTCATCGGTCCGGACGGTGTCGGCAAATCGAGCCTGCTGGGCCTAATCGCCGGGGTGCGCAAGATCCAAGGTGGCATGCTGGAGGTGCTCGGCGGGGACATGCGCGGCGGTCGGCACCGGACCGCGGTGTGCCCGAGGATTGCATACATGCCCCAGGGACTGGGGCGGAACCTCTACCTGACCCTCTCGGTATTCGAGAACGTAGATTTCTTCGGCCGCTTGTTCGGCCAGGGCCGGGAGAAGCGGGAAGGGCGCATCAATGAGCTGCTTACAAGCACCGGACTTGCCCCCTTCAGGGACCGGCCGGCAGGCAAGCTCTCTGGCGGTATGAAGCAGAAACTGGGTCTGTGCTGTGCGCTGGTCCATGATCCGGATCTTCTGATTCTGGACGAGCCTACCACGGGTGTTGACCCTTTATCCCGGCGTCAGTTCTGGGAACTCATCGATCGCATCCGCGCCCGGCGCGAAGGAATGAGCCTGCTGGTGGCCACCGCCTACATGGATGAGGCGAATCATTTCGAGCTGTTATTCGCAATGGACAGTGGCCGGGTACTGGCCACCGGCAACCCGCTAGAACTGAAATCCAAAACCGGAACACGTACGCTCGAGGAGGCCTTTATCGAGCTGCTTCCCGAGGAAAAGCGCCGGGGCCACCGCTTCCTTACGATTCCGCCGCGCGATGTCCGTGATGACAAACCCGCCATCGAAGCCTTGGGCCTGACGAAGCGTTTCGGCCAATTTGTCGCGGTTGACCACGTGAGCTTTAAAATCCAGCGGGGCGAGATCTTTGGCTTTCTGGGCTCGAACGGCTGCGGCAAGACCACCACCATGAAAATGCTCACCGGCCTGCTGCCAGCCACGGAGGGCGAGGCCTGGTTGTTCTCCCAGTCCGTGGACGCCGGTGATCTGGCGATCCGCAAGCGAGTCGGCTTCATGTCCCAGGCCTTTTCCCTCTATTCCGAACTGACGCTGCGGCAGAACCTGGAGCTGCACGCCCGGCTATACCACCTACCCAAGGACGAGAGCCCGAAGCGAGTCAGCGAGCTGATTGCGCGGTTCAGTCTCAAGGAGCATGAAAACGATCTGGCTGCCGGGCTGCCGCTGGGCATTCGCCAACGCCTGTCCCTGGCGGTAGCCGTGATCCATGGCCCCGAGATACTGATCCTCGATGAGCCCACCTCGGGAGTGGACCCGGTGGCCCGGGACGGGTTCTGGGAGCTGTTGATCGATCTTTCCCGCAACCAGGGCGTCACCATCTTCGTGTCCACCCATTTCATGAACGAGGCGGCACGCTGTGACCGCATTTCCCTCATGCACGCCGGTCGGGTGCTGGCGAGCGACACGCCGGCGGCATTGATGCAGGCGCGCGCGGCAAAAACGCTGGAGGAGGCGTTTATCGGGTATCTGGAAGAAGCCGAAGGGGCCGGACGCAAGACGCAAACCGCAGCAGCCGAACTGGCTCCGGCGGCGGCACCTGCGACCATCGCCCGGGGGCCGGCGCCCGCGCCGAACTTCAGTTTTCGCCGCGCCTGGGCGTACGCCCGCCGGGAGGCCATGGAGATCCGCCGTGATCCCATCCGGCTTGCCTTCGCGCTGCTCGGCCCGTTGATCCTCATGGTGGTGTTCGGCTATGGCATTTCTTTCGATGTGGACCATCTGCCCTATGCGGTGTTGGATCGCGACCAGACGCCTGAGAGTCGCACTTACCTGGAAAGCTATGCAGGTTCGCACAATTTCGAACTGCGGCCTCCTATTCTTGATGCAGCCGAATTAGAGCGGCGCATGCGCACCGGCGAATTAAAGCTCGCAATCGAGATACCGTCCGTTTTCGGCAGGGATTTGAAGCGTGGCCGACTGCCCGAGGTGGGGGTCTGGGTGGATGGCGCCATGCCGTTCCGGGCGGAGAGCAGCCGCGGCTATGCGCAGGGCGTTCATCTCACGTATCTTGCCGAGCTTGCGCGCAGGGCACTCGGCGTGGAAATTAACACGTGGCCGGTGAATATCGAGACCCGTTTTCGTTACAACCAGGACTTCAAGAGTGTTTTCGCGATGGTGCCCGGGGTCATCATGTTGCTGCTGATGCTGATCCCGGCCATGATGACCGCAGTCGGGGTGGTGCGTGAAAAAGAATTGGGTTCCATAACCAATCTCTATGCCACACCGGTGACACGCCTGGAGTTCCTCACCGGAAAACAGCTACCCTATGTGGCGGTTGCCTTTCTCAGCTTTTTGAGTCTAGTGCTTTTGGCCGTGTGTCTGTTTCAGGTCCCGCTCAAGGGCGGTTTCGTTTCGCTGGCCGGCGGCGCATTGCTTTTTGTTGCCGCGAGCACCGGCTTCGGCCTTCTGGTTTCGACGTTCGTCAAAACGCAGATCGCCGCGTTGTTCGCCGCCGCCGTCTTGTCTCTGATGCCCACGATCAATTTCTCCGGCATGCTCACCCCGATCTCGTCTCTGAGTGCCGGAGGCAGGCTCATGGGTTATGGTTTCCCCAGCGCGCATTTTCAAAAGATAAGCATCGGCGCTTTTACCAAGGCGCTTGGCTTTGGCGAGTTGTGGATCCATTACCTGGCGCTCGCGGGCTTCACCGTCGGCTTTCTGCTGTTGGCCATTGTATTGCTCAAGACCCAGGAGGACTAACCCGATGCAACGGTTGGCAAATATTTACCGGTTGGGCGTGAAGGAGTTTTTCAGCCTGCGCCGCGACCTGGTGATGGTGGCCTTGATCGTCTACGCCTTTACCTACGCCGTTTACGCGCCCACCCAGCATGCCCAGACGGAACTGAAGAACGCTTCCGTCGCCATCGTCGATGAAGACCGCTCCCAACTCTCCCAGCGTCTTCGTGACGCGCTGCTCCTGCCCCTCTTCCAGCCGCCGGCGGTGCTGGCCCCGGATGAGATCGACGTGGCCATGGATTCGGGAAGCTACACCTTCGTGATCGACATCCCGCCGAAGTTTGAAGCGGACCTGCTGGCGGGCCGACAGCCTGAGCTCCAGATCAATGTGGATGCCACCGCCATGACCCATGCCGGTCATGGCGCCACTTACCTCCAGCAGATCATCGCGCAGGAGATCAGGGAATTCATGCGGGGCAAAGGAGCTGCCTTGCAGGAGCCGGTCTCCCTCGTTGTCCGAGCGAAGTTCAACCCCAACTTGAATTCTACTTGGTTCATGGGCGTGATGCAGATTATCAACATGATCACCCTGCTCGCCATCATGCTCACCGGTGCCGCGCTCATTCGGGAGCGCGAGCACGGCACGCTTGAGCACCTACTGGTCATGCCCCTGACGCCGGCGGAGATCATGATCGCCAAGGTCTGGGCTAATGGGTTGATCATCGTTATCGCCGCTACCTTATCGTTGAAGGTGGTGGTGCAGGGGTTGCTGGACGTCCCGATCGCGGGGTCCGTCCCCTTGTTCGTGGCAGGGACGGCCCTTTATCTTTTCTCGGTCACCGCACTCGGTATCTTTCTTGCCACCATTGCCCGTTCCATGCCCCAGTTCGGGTTGCTGGCCCTGCCTATATTTACCGTCATGTATCTGCTTTCAGGCGGTACGACCCCCTTGGACAGCATGCCGCGTTGGCTCCAACTCGCCATGCAGTTCTCACCATCGACCCATTTCGTCAGCCTCGCCCAGGCGATTCTTTACCGCAGCGCGGGGTTCGACGTCGTGTGGCCCAGCTTTGCCGCTGTCACTGCCATCGGAGTGGTGTTTTTTCTTTCTGCTCTGGTGCGGTTTCGCAAGACAATCAGCGTAACGCAGGCGTGAGGATGTCTATCCCGCCTTTATGCTTGACAGCCTGGGGATGGACAATGGAACTGCTATCCAAATGGATGAAATTCCGATTCACCGTCCTTGCGTGAATGGACGCCCAGAGATTCCATCACTCAGGGCAGGGAACCAGACTGTGCATGCGTGGTGCATGAGGTTTGGCCGCTGGCGCGTAAGAAATTAATCAATGTGTGCCATAAATTTGCGCAGAAGCGATATGATTAGGATGCCCTGTGGCAACCTTCTCCTAAGATCAAGAAGCTATTTGGAAAGTGGTTTTCAATTGATTTGATGCGGTCACGAAAATTGACATTGCAGAGCTAAACTATAAAATACCAAAAGATTCGACCTCGGCAATGAAGGTGAAATAATCGGGGGTTGAATTTCTTGAAGATTAGCTGACCAAACCCATCCCACTGCTATATGGCGCCATGGTAGGCCTTTTAAGAGCGCCACGGTCTTGCATGCATCCATCAAAAGCCTGATTCAGCGCATGGCTCTTTTCTATCCCGAATTCATATTGACACAAATTCCTCGAAAACAGTAAGTTGCCGCTCAATTGACGATATGTCCCCCCATTTCCACCACCGAAGGACTGGTCACTATGCCGTTAACCAAAGAGAAGCTTATCGGGGGGACGCCACGCTGAATGGCTACCAGAAAAACCGGGCCATCGAGATCATAGAAACCCTCATCGAACTCATCAAATCCCGCAAGGCCTCTGGTGAGGATGTCATGATCAGTGGATTCGGAAAATTCTGTGTCAAGAAAAGCATGAACGTAAGGGCAGAACTCCCCAGACAGGCGAGGATATGATGCTGGCTCCGAGACAGGTGGTGACGTTCAAATGTTCAGGTCAGTTGCGCAAGAAAATCAATCAGCAAGGGGATGCGTAATGGATTCGAATGGCTTCAAGACCTCGGTAGAGGACCGCTACTTCGAGGACTATGTGCCGGGATCGGTCCATGGGTTTGGCCTGATTACCATGACCGAAGCAGAAATCGTCACCTTTGGGGAGCAGTTCGACCCTCAGCTTTTTCACACCGACCCTGAAGGTGCCAAATCCACGATATACGGAGGCCTCATTGCTTCCGGATGGCATACCGCGAGCCTTATGATGCGGGAGGTCGTACGGTATTATCTGCCCCGGGCGGCGAGCCTGGGTTCTCCCGGGGTCGATGAGCTACGCTGGTTCCTTCCCGTTCGGCCGGGCGACAGGTTGACTGTTAGGATGACCGTTTTGGAAGCAACCCGATCGCGTTCAAAACCGGATCGCGGAATTGTCGTCTCTCTTTTCGAAGTGTTGGACCAAGACCGGAAGGTTGCCATGAGTGCGAAGGGGGTGAATTTCATTTTGTGCAGGTCGCCCCAATCGAGCGAACCGGTTTCCTGAATATCATGCTGTTCCTTCGCCGTCTCGATTGATGTCCCAGGGGGTTAGGACAGGAACGTTTGTAATCAGACCACCGGCGAATGATTCAGGCCGGCTGTCGGATGCCACTGACATCAAAGACCCTTCGTATGAAAATCTTTCAGTACGGGCAAAGAGAAATCGAGCATTTAACCCGCCGCGACAAAAAGCTCGGAAGGGCAATTGGCCATATCGGCATGATCGAGCGCCCGGTTATGCCTGACCTGTTTAAGGCGCTTGTCCATAGCGTGGTGGCACAGCAGATTTCCAGGGCGGCAGCCGATACGGTGTGGGGCAGACTGTGCGGAAAACTTTCAGACGTTACACCCCGCAATGTCGCAAGTACTGAGGTTACAGAAATCCAAAAATGTGGCCTGTCGATGCGCAAGGCAAAATACATAAAAGGAATCGGCGAGGCTGCGATCCACGGCGACTTGGATCTTTTGGAATTGCGGGAAATGCCGGATGAGGGGGTTATCGAAAAACTGTCGTCCCTGCCTGGCATCGGTGTGTGGACGGCCGAGATGCTGCTGATCTTCTCGCTATGCCGACCGGATGTCGTCAGCTGGGGGGATTTGGCCATACGCCGCGGCATGATGAATTTGTATGGACTGAAGGAGCTCTCTAAAAAACAATTTGACCGGTTCCGAAAAAGGTACTCCCCGTGCGGTTCGGTTGCTTCCCTGTATTTATGGGCCTTGTCCGTTAAGCAACCGCCCCTCAAGTATTAAGAAAGCGCCATCCTTCAAATGCAAACACCTTTCGGGCCACCAACGGGATCGATCGCCGAAACCATCCGTGGAATTGTCGATCGGGTCACCTATCACAACCCCGACAGCGGATGGTCTGTTCTTCGGGTATTTCCATTCAACAGCCCCAGCCAGCAGGAGACGGTCATTGTCCATCAGACCAAGGTGTTTGCCGGGGCGACAATGGAGTTCCAGGGGGCATGGACCACCCACCCTAAGTTCGGCCGTCAGTTCAAGGCGACAAAGGCGATCGAGAAACAGCCGGCAACGGCGGCGGCCTTGGAGAAATATCTGGGATCCGGCCTGATTAAGGGGGTCGGCCCAAAAATCGCCAAGAAGATCGTCACCCATTTTGGCGACAACGCGCTGGATATATTCGAAGGGCAGATCGATAGGCTCACTGAGATTCACGGCATCGCCCAGAAGAAACTGGAAATGATCCGTTCGGCCTGGGCAGAACATCGGGCTATCAGAGATGTGATGATGTTTTTGCAGTCTCATGGGATCAGTACCCTGTTCGCTGTGCGGATTTTTAAAGAGTATGGCGAAAACGCTATCCCTTATGTGACGGAAGACCCATACCGGCTGGCCAGTGATTTTTACGGGATAGGATTCTTTTCTGCTGACAAGGTGGCACTCAGTATCGGGCTGGCTACCGACAGCAATGAACGGATCATGGCGGCGATCAAGCACGTCCTGGCGGCCAGCAGGGAGTTCGGCCACTGCTACCTGACTGAGTCTCAAATCCGGGCGCAGGTGAATGAGCTGTTAGAAATGGATCTTGCTGAACGTCTGCCCGGGTTACTCAAGCAGATGCAACAGGACGGTCTTTTGATGGTTCGTGAACTTTCAGTCCCGGAAGAGGTGAACGAGCTCTGCTACTATTCAAAGACCCTCTATTTCGATGAGCTGTATGTCGCCAAGAAAATCTCGGGGATGAAAAATGCCCCCGACGTGGACAGGGATAGAATCGAAAACTGGGTGAGTCGCTTCTGCCAGCTCAAGGATATTTCCCTGAGCGATGAACAGGCGGCTGCCGTTAAGGGGATTGCCGGTGAGAACTTCTCGATTCTGACGGGAGGACCGGGCTGCGGCAAGACAACGGCAACCCAGGTTCTCGTTAAACTGCTGGAAGCGATGAAGGTAAAAGTTTTGCTCGCTGCTCCCACAGGCCGTGCCGCTCAGAGAATGATGGAGGTAATTGGGAACGAAGCCAAGACAATTCACCGCCTGTTGGAGTGGCAAATAGGGAAATTCAAGCGAAATGAGAATAACCCCCTTGATGTTGATTTTCTGGTTGTTGACGAATGTTCCATGCTGGATATCAGCCTGACAGCATCCTTGCTGAAGGCTGCCCCCAATCATAGCCAGGTTCTTTTCATTGGAGATGCGGACCAGTTGCCGTCAGTGGGTGCCGGTAACGTTTTAAGGGATATGATTGCCTCCGGCACGGTTCCATGCTTCAGGCTGACGAAGATTTTCCGTCAGGCACAGGAATCCCTGATTATCCGCTATGCCCATGAAATCAACAGCGGAGAGCTGCCCCACATCGACTCACCGTTCAAAATGCCGGAAATCTGGAAACAGGGTGCCGACTGCCTGTTCTTGGACTCGGACGAGGCCACCCAGGAGCAGCTCAGTTTTATAGCCAAGATCAAGAAATACCAGGATCTCAAGAGTGCTGGTCTCAATAATGAGTCGGACTCTGGCTCAAACCTGTACGAATTTCGGATAAGTGAGCCCGTGATCCCTTATGAAACAGAATTGACCGTTCCGAAGAAATTCCAACACGTCGATATCGAAAAGGTTCTGGCAGCGGAAACCAGGGTTGAGGAGCTGTTGGCCATTGTGAAAAAGGTTCATCCCTGGTCGTCGTTGCATTATGGCCTGTCAGCTGCCGATGTGGTTCGCAAACTCTACTTGGAATGGATACCGAGATATTTCGGGAATGGGATTGAAATCCAGATCATCACCCCAATGATCAGGGGGAGCCTGGGCACCTTGAGTTTGAACCGCATGATCCAGGAATCTGCCAACCCGCCGCAGAAAGGAAAAAGCCAATTGCAGGTTGGGGAACGTATCTTTCGGGTGGGGGACCGGGTTATTCATCGGCGGAACAATTACGATTTAGGAGTGTTCAACGGTGACATCGGGGTCATTAAGGAAATCGACAACGAGGACCTGACTTGTGTGGTCTCGTTTTTTCCGGATGGGCGGACAGTTGACTATAAACGTGACGACATCCCGGAGTTGGATCTGGCCTACGCCATAACCATTCACAAATCGCAGGGCAGTGAGTTCGGGGCGGTTATCATCCCGGTTTTCACCCAGCATTTCAAGATGCTCTTCCGGAACCTCATTTATACGGGCCTGACACGAGCCAAGAACCTCGCTGTCTTCGTGGGTACACGGAAGGCCCTGGCAATGGCGGTGAAAAACCAGGACACCGGCCAGCGGCAGACATTCCTGCAAAAACTTTTGGCCTAATCATTTTTATCCTTCAACGGCTCCATGCATTCCTGGGTGTCGTTTCCGAACTGATTGACCAGCTTGGAAACCGGATAACGTTTTAGTTCCTTCACGTACGCGGTTTTCAACAGCTCTTCGATCTTGGAAGGCTCCTTCGTTAATGGGATTAAGCCATGCATCATAGGACTCCGGTTTAAGGATCAGCGGCATGCGGTTGTGTATATCCTTTACCGAGTCGCTGGCATCCGTGGTAATGATCGTGCAGGACTTGTAGGGGCCAGCCTCCGGGGCCGCTTCCTTGTTCTCCCCAATCTCATACAGGCCAGCGAAGGCGAACGGCTCACCTGAAGGCAGATGGAAAAAGTAGGGCTGTTTTCTGCCTGCCTTGCCAAACCACTCATAAAACCCATTTGCGGGGATCAGGCACCGCCGCTGTTTAAGGGCAGCCCTGAAGGCGGGTTTAGAGGTTACGGTTTCTACCCGGGCGTTGATCATTCGAGAGCCTATAGAAATGTCCTTGACCCAAAAAGGCACTAATCCCCAGTGGCGGTTCTTGATGTGCCTCTCATTCTCCTGCAAAACAATGACAGGTATTTCCTGAGTCGGCGCCACGTTGTAGTTGGGCTGGAGTTCGAAAGCGGCTGGGTGGGCGTTGAAGTAGCGCTCAAGCTCACGTGATAGACTGTACCGTGCAAAACGTCCGCACATTAAACAGCCCTCTTTCCGCAGGTGTTAAAAAAGGGTGGCCTGCCAAAAGGAGGGGAAACAGGCCACCCCGGATTAAAAGACAGCCGTGATGCCGAAAGCGGATAGTGGACGACTCTCGGCATCTACAACGATCTCTACAATCCATCTCAAAACTGGGTCCTGCCGGGATGGGTGTCAACTGTCCTGGGCATTGCGGTTCCATATCGGCCAGTTGCAGTGGAGCGGCACTATTACCCTGCGCCGGTGTATTATGCGGCTCCGGCTTCACAGAGTGCGGATTACCCTGTAGAATGTCGACTATGCCCAAAAAGTTCATCAGCGAACCCATTATGCCCATAACCGAAACGGCTGACACCGAGCGCATGGCATTTGGGGAGCCTGGCTTGCCTCGTAAGTTCGTATGGTGGGGGCGGACCATTACAGTCCAGGCGGTGTTGCGTACTTGGCGGGAAACCGGTAAGTGTCGCCATGGCAGCCCCGAGATATACGTTCGCAAGCACTGGTACGAGGTGGCCACGGACTCAGACGGTATCATGAAGTTTTATTTCGAAAGGCAGGCGCGTGGGGGAAGGGGAGGGGCGAGATGGTGGCTATTCAGCGTTCGGGAGGCAGGGGAGGACTCCGTTTCAATCTAATCCTTTGTGTAAAAAAGTTTCAAAAATCTGCTCATTCACAGAGCCCGGTGAGGGAACCGCCAGCCTCGGGCTCGGAAAGAGATTTGGTATGAAAAAGGTTGGGATCATTCTCGGCGGGGTCCTTCTTCTGATCATTGCGGTCTTCGCGCTGTGGGTCATGAGCCGCCCCGAGCGGGGCACAACCGGCTCGGTCAGTACGAATTTCAGGTGGCTCGGCCCCAACGACAAGATCGTTGTGGACGGCTTCGATGACCCCAAGGTCCAGGGCGTCGCCTGCCACATCTCCCGGGCGCAAACCGGCGGGGTGAAGGGCGCCATCGGCGTTGCCGAGGACACAAGCGACGCCACCATTGCCTGCCGCCAGATCGGGCCGATCCGCATCGTGGGCGAGATCAAGGACGGCGAGCGGGTCTTCGACGAGCACCGCAGCCTCGTTTTCAAGGAACTCCAGGTGGTGCGGTTCTTCGACCGCGAAAGGAACGTACTGGTCTACGTCTCCTACAGCGACCGTGTCCTCTCGGGGAGCCCGCAGAACAGTATCAGCACGGTTCCGATCATGCCCTGGCCGAGCCCGTAGCAGACGTCAGGAAGAGTGGGGTTAGACCGCTGGTCCGGGCCGGTGGGGCCGCAGACCAGACGAGGTCGTACCAGTCTCTGCCCTTCACTCGCCTTTTCCATCGGCGACATAGAACGGCATGCATCTTCCCGGCGAAAAGGTCGGGCAGCACGTAGGTGCGGACGGCAAAGGGAATCGGCTGCAGGACATACCGGGTTAGGGTCTCGAACTCCGGCGGCGGGTCCGTGTCGACCTCTATCCTGATCTTGAGCACCGCATTTCGGTGCAGGCGCTCAACGAGTTGTTGCGGCATGCGTACGACCAGGAACTGGCTCAGGGTGTCGACCTTCAGAAACGCGGATCGGACCGGGCTTCGAGGATTACCGCAGCAGGGCCAACCGCGAGCTTTTGACGGTGATGCAGGTTGAAACTGGAACCGCCCTCGGCAACCTGGAGGAGATCGCCGCCGCAGACGGTGTCGATGTGCTTTTTGTCGGGCCGCTCGATCTCAGCACGAACTTGGGTCTTGCCTCCTCATTCGGGAACCCCGCCTTCGACGAAGCCATCCGCCAGGTGGCTCAATTCGCTCGGCGCCGCGGCAAGGCCGCTGGGATTCTGGTTCCCGGACCGGAGTGGGTCGGCCCGGTCGTCGATATGGGGTTCACCTTCATCGCTTCGGGGACCGACGGCGGGTATGTCGTCAAGGGAATGAGGGAGAACCTCGACCAAATCAGGCGCCATCAAGCAGGAAGAAAGGGAGACATCGAGGATGGAGGTTAAAACTGCGATTCACACCCGTCGCAGCGTGCGCAAATACAAGAGCACACCAGTGCGAAGCAGCTCGTGCTGGAGCTTCTGGAGGCGGCCAACATGGCCCCCTCGGCCACGAACCGCCAGCCCTGGGAGTTCGTGGTCGTCCGCCGCTCGTTTCTGGACCGGCGCCGAAAGCTCCTGGTGTTGGAACGCACTGGGTGGGGCAAGAGCCTGATCTACTTCATCGGCACGCGCATGCTGCGCGACCGAGTTTATCGAAGCGTGACCGTAGTCTGATAACCGTGGCTGCTTTGGTTGCACCATATCGTCCGAAACAGTTGAGGTTCCAACTGAACAAAGCGATGGACAATGGCCTATCCAAAGATGAGTTGATCGAGGTCATAACCCATTTGGCGTTTTATTCGGGATGGCCAACGGCGATGAGCGCAATGATCTCAGAACCAATGGCGGGGAGATTTTTGCCCTGATCTTCGGGCTGCTGCTTCCTTGCCGGACCATTCAGGTTCCGGCGGAGCCGGCCAAGGGATCTCACGGATCCGCGTGCCGACCGCCGGCTGACGCATCCTCTCCTCTGTTTCCTCCCGTTCTTCGGGAGGAAACAGAGGAGACGCCGGCCCACGATAAAAACGGGTTCTACCTCCTCGCCGTAATGCGCCGATCGTCCGGCGCATGCAGCACGAGTCGGCCCTCCGGTGAGATCTCGAAGCGGAAAACCGCCTGCAGCAGCTCCAGGAACCGGGCCTCCTGAAGGCTCAAGGGTTCCTCGCACGCCATCATGGTGGTCCCCATCTGAGAAAAGGAGAGGCCCTCTCCGGTCAAATTGAAACCCCCGATGAAACGGTTGCACGAGGCGTTCCCGGCCACCCGGCCCTCCTCCAGAAAGAGGATCGTCGCCTCGGATTTTTCGGCCACCGGCGCACCGCCGATCGTCTCCACGATCCATTCGCCGCCGGTGAGGAGGCTCTTTGGCTCGCCGCCGCAGCCGGGGTGCCCTTTGCCGTCGAGCTCGTAGCGCACCCGGTAGGGGTGGGGCATGCCAGTGGCGATGTCGGCGCAGATCCGGGGCTCGATCCATACCGTCAGGCGGCGGCCCTCGGCCTCGGTGCGGTAGCGGATGCCGTCGGCCGAAACCTGAGGCGCGCTCCGCGGGAAGCGGAGCTGGAGCGCCCCGTAGTCGGCGTTCAGGAAAATGGTGCCCGCATCAATCGTGATCATCCAGCCGGGCTCCTGGCCGCGGGCGGTGAAGGGGAGTTCGGGTTCCCGGACGGCCAAGCACTCCGGGAGCTCCTTGCCGCGCACGGTGACGAGCGCGCGCCCCTCCTTGCTCCAGAAGCCGGTGTCCGTTCCGTCGACAGCCCGGTAGCGCGCCCCGGAGGCCGACACCACCGGCTTCAGGCCGAAGACCTCCCCCCCGACGACCAGGCGCTCATGCTCCCCGAGCGCACCGAAGATGACCGAGGTCCCTCCGCACGTGTAGGGCGTGCCGAAGGCGGCCTGCTCCACCAGTCGCACCAAGGGCTCATTCATTGCGGGCTCCGTTCGCAGCGAATGGCTGCAGCCGGAGGCGAGTACCATGAAAACGGCCGGTAACGCCCACAGAGTCTGCCTGTCCATGTAGATCCTCCATCCTTGCAAGCAACCTGGCAGGATTTCCAGGCAATACAACAGGTCGTATCGATAAACTTACCACTGTTCATCGGTTTTGACATTCTCGGGCCTCATGCCCGGATCGCGCCAGAACGCATTTTTCTCCGAGTCCAATCAGAGGATTGAAATTCGCTTTTCGAAGCCGTCCGCATCTCCACCGCCCGAGTGGTGTGTCGGCCGCAGTCGGCGTCAAGCCGAACCACTGGGGCATTGGGTGGAAAACTAATTCAGACGAATGGAAAGGCAATGATGGCCGGTCCCGAGGCCGAAGCCGCTGCCGCCCATCCTGGTGTCAGGTTGCAGTGTGTCCAGTGGGAGGGGTGCGCGCCGGCGTGATGAGTCGGATCAATCCTCGTCTGCATTGGCGGCCGCTTCCGCGACCACGATCGTCGCCCGGTCGAGGCCGGTGTTGCCGTTTCCGGGATCGAACGCGTAAACGGTGATGTCGTAGGGGCCCGGGCCGGGGATCGGGAAGACGCCCGCAAACTGCCCGATCTCGCCGGCATAGGAGAGCCTGATCTCCCCGACCCGGCGATCGCGCTGGCGAATGATTGCAGCGACTTCGAAGGCGTTCGCATCCCAGAACCCGCCCGGCTCGATCGGGCAGCCGCATTGCATCATCACATTGGCGCGCAGCTCGATTTGCTTCTGTCCCGCCGGCACACGCTGCCGGGATGGTGGGTACAGGATGTCGACGGAGAAGCCCGGCAGTTCAAGCACCAATCCATCCCCTCCGGTGACATGCTTGCCGGGGACCATCCACTGCGTGACCGTTGCGACCGCGGTCGATTGCGGCTGGCTCAGCGGCCCGCGGGCTGTGACGACGACCTGCCGCGGCTCCTCGAGATCAAGCGTAGCCCGGAAGACGGCCGAGGTCGCGGTGGAGAGCGGAGTGTGCCGCGGCCAGGCTTCGACCATGATCCGGCGGTCGTTGCCCGAATTTCCGATAGTCTTGCCCCGTGCGAGCAGCTCGTTCGTTTCCGCGTCGCGGATCGTTATCTCGGCACCGGCCACACCGGTGCCGATGAACTTCGCGCCCTTGCTCAAAACGCGAACATCGATGTTCGTATCAGCGGCCAACGCCTCGGCACCGATCCCGAAGGCGATGATTACGGCAAGCCATGTCCATCTCAGTCGTCTCATTACGGTCGCAGCCTCCCGTTCCCAAGAGCTATTTTTTCATTTCCCCCGTTTGAAGATGATGAGGACTACGATCGGTATCGCCGCCTCCGTCACGCTGAGCCGAAGATGGGATGGCACACCGAGCCGCCGGTCATGGTCGATATTTCCTTTCGCGGCAGGGGTGGCCGGCTTGCAGCGCCGTTTTATCGGGGCGCGGAGAGAGCGGCGGCGCTGGGGTTTCCAGGGGCCTGAGATTCGCGGCCGATCTCGGTGCCGCCTCCCAGGGCTTTATACAGCTGCACCAAGGTGAGGAGCCGGTCGCGCTGCACCGCAGCCAGGTCGAGCTTGGCGCTGAAGAGCTGGCGCTCGGAATCGAGCACCGACAGAAAGGACTCGAGCCCTCCCTTGAAGCGCTTGCCGGCCAGAACGGCGTATTCCCGGTAGCTTTCGACCAGCGCCTGTTGCTCCACCAGGAATTCCTGGAATCGGGCATGCGCCACCAATCCGTCGGAGACCTCCCGGAAGGCCTGGCGCACGGTAGACTGGTACAGGGTGAGGGCCTGCTCCTTCTGGGCATGGGTGGCCTGCAGGGTAAAGTAGTTGAACCCTCCGGTGAAGATGGGCAGAGTCGCGATCGGGCCGATATTCCAGAAGGTGGATGCTCCCGTGAAAAGGCGCGAGAGGTCCACGCTCTGGGTTCCGCCCTGGCCGGTGAGGGCGATCCGGGGGAAGAAATTGGCCCGGGCCGCACCGATGCGGAAGTTGGCGGCGATCAGCACCGCTTCGGACTGGCGGATGTCCGGCCGCCGCTCGATCAGGTCGGAGGGCAGCCCGGCCGGGACCGCCGGCCGCACCGCCAGTTGGCTCAGG
>JBGSTS010000099.1:0-2659 GCA_041736435.1 Desulfobacterales bacterium
CGCCCGGCGCATGTTGTTTGCAGCGAGAATGCTCTTCACATCGCAGTTGTAGGTGCGCGCCACGCTGCTAAGCGTCTCGCCCCTGCGCACGGTGTGGCGCACCGCCGTCGCTCGGCTGGGCCGGTCAGCCGGAAGCTCGTCGATCCTGGCCGTCAGAAGTTCGGCGGTTCCGGCAGGGACCCTGAGTTCGTAGCCGTTTTCGGGCAGGACGCCCAGCCGAAGCTCGGCGTTGAGTTCGCGCAAAAGCCCGGCGTCGATTCCGGCCACCTGGGCGATGCTCTGGAGCCGGGTCTGCTTCGGCACCGACACCGTTTCGTACTCCAGTCCCGGTTCCACCGCGACGGCATCCAGGCCGTATCGCTCGGGTGCGCTGACGATATGCAAAGTCGCCAGGAAGCGGGGCACGTAGCGGGCGGTTTCGCGCGGCAGGCGTTCGTAGAGGTCCCAGAAATCATCGAGGTAGTTGATGTTCTGGTTCTGGATGGTGCGCATGACCCGGTGCTCGCCGCAGTTGTATGCCGCCAGGGCCGTGGACCAATCGCCGAACATGTCGTGCAGGTCCTTCAAATAGGCGATGGCGCCCTGCGTGGCCTTTTCCGGATCCATGCGCTCGTCGATGAACCCGTCGCGATTGAGATTATAGCGGTAGCCGGTGGAGGGGATAAACTGCCACAGGCCCAGCGCCCGGGCCGGCGAGAGGGCGGTCACCTTGAAGCCGCTTTCGATCAGGGGTAGCCAGGACAGCTCCGTCGGCAGGCCGGCTTCCTTCAGCGCGGCTTCGATCCTGGGGCGGTATCGTCCGGACCGGCGGTAGGATTCGAGAAAGAAGTCTCGCTCGCGGCCGATGGTGAACGCGTCGATTTCGTTTTGAACATGAACGTTCAGAGCGATGGGGATGGCATTGCGTTGGCCGTTGATCGCAACGCGCCGCGAGGAATAGATCTCCAGGATGCGTTTGGAAATCGTGTAGCGCAGGTCTTCTTTTTCTTGGGCCAGGAGAGCATCAGTAGCCGGATCCACCTCCAGTATGAGGGCATAGGCGTCGTCGAGCAGGCTGATGGCCTGTTCCAGGTCGCCCGCCTGCCACTGCCGCTGCGCCTGCTGGCAAAGGGCCAGGGACTGGTACAGGGGTGCGTCTCCGACATTGGCCCGCTCGGCCTGCGAATCCTCTTCCTCATCGACGAGGGCCTGCTCGTCGGCACCGGGCAGGGCGAATGGTCGGCCGGCAGTGGCGGGGGGGGGCGCCGGCGCTTCTGATGTTACATTGGCTGTTGCGGTGGGGGTTCCGGCCGCCTTTTGCGGGAATGCCGGTTCGGGGGCGGCCGGGGCCCGGCTTGCTGGAACTGGGGCGGCGGCCGGAGATCGCTCTCCGGGAACGTGCGAGCATCCCAGAGCGAAGAGAGCGGCAAAGTATACAGCCCCAAAGATAAACCGTCGAAAGCGCATGCGTCTGTTCCTCGTCGTCATGCCGGCGGGTCGGCATGTGGGTGTCGATCCGCCCGGAACCGGACTTCCGAGGGGACGTGAGGTCCATAAACCAGATACCCGGAGGGGTGTCAACCCGGGGCCCGTCAAACCGGGTTTGCCCGCCGTTGCGGTGGCGGTTGGAGACATTCGAACGTATGTTAGCCTACGTTATCATACTTTTTTTAAGGCATCAACCGCGGGTGCCGGCTGCGAGGGTCGAAACCGAAACCGGCCGTGAGGGCAAAAAGGGTTGCTTTTTATCGGGACGGCTTTATAATGCCCTAAAATTATTCTTGACACGCGCTGTTAAAACTTCTACAAGATGCCTTTTTGGAAACCTTGAGAAGATTTCTTTGCCCAATTTTCAGGCTTTCGAGTTTACCGTCTGCATCGCCAGCGTAGCTCAGCTGGTAGAGCTACTGATTTGTAATCAGTGGGTCGGGGGTTCGAGTCCCTCCGCTGGCTCCAGGTAATCACGGCGAGGGGTGTGGCATCCGGGGGGGTGGATCCGGATGAACCGACTGCGCGGTGGCAGTTGTCAGGGTGGGGTTCCCGAGCGGTCAAAGGGAACAGACTGTAAATCTGTCGGCGATGCCTTCGGAGGTTCGAATCCTCCCCCCACCACCAGCCTGATTTAGCGGTCTTTTGTAGGAGATTTCGGCGGCGCCGTTCGAGATCGATAGTTACTACAGGACTTCCTGCATCGGTCTTCGTGTCATCATGGACCCGCGCATGCGCGGTGGTTCGTTGTCATGCAGTGAACCGTGTCCCGGCGGGCGTAGCTCAGCTGGTAGAGCTCCAGCCTTCCAAGCTGGATGTCGCGAGTTCGAATCTCGTCGCCCGCTCCATACGTTTCGAAGCTGCCCGAAAACGGATGGGTGCGTCTCCGGATCTTGGGCCCACGTAGCTCAGTCGGTAGAGCGCTTCCTTGGTAAGGAAGAGGTCCACCGGTTCGATTCCGGTCGTGGGCTCCACACGTGACCGACCGTCGCTTGCGGCGTGGATGGGTGTTCCGAAACATCACATTTTACCTTTTTGCGGAGGGAAGAGGAGATGGCCAAGCAGAAGTTTGAGCGGACGAAGCCGCATGTGAATGTGGGGACGATTGGGCACATTGATCATGGGAAGACGACGCTGACGGCGGCGATCACCAAGCAGTTGAGTTTGTTGGGCAAGGCGGATTATGTAAGCT
>JBGSTS010000125.1:0-12309 GCA_041736435.1 Desulfobacterales bacterium
CCGCGGTCCAGGCCGTCTTCGGGCTCGCGGCCGACCCCGCCGGCGAACGCGCCAAGTTCTTCTGGATCGCAGTGATCTATGCCCCGCTGGTGGTCGGGACCGCATGGTGGTGCACCGCGGCCATCCGCGAGCGGCCCACCCCGGCCGAACCTAACGCCGTCGGCATATGGCGCGGCCTGCGCCTGGTCTTCCGCAACCGGCCGTTCATGATCCTGCTCAGCGCCTACACCATCAGCGCAATCGGCAGCAACCTGCCGGCAACCCTGATTCTTTTCTACGTTCAATACGTGCTCGAGTCTCCCCACGCGGATGCGTTCCTGCTGCTGTACTTCTTCACCGGGATCGTTTTTCTGCCGGGCTGGGTCATGCTGGCGCGCCGCATCGGAAAAAAAGCGGCCTGGCTGCTCTCGATCGCCATCAACACCGGGGCCTTCGTCGGCGTCTTTTTTCTCGGCCCGGGGGATGCCGCCATCTACGGGGTGCTGGTCTTTCTCTCCGGGATCGGACTGGGCGCAACTCTCGCCCTGCCCTCCTCGATCCAGGCCGACGTCATCGACTATGACGAGCTCTTGACCGGCGAGCGGCGCGAGGGCCGCTACATCGGGCTGTGGTCCATCGCCAAGAAGATGGCCGCCGCCATCGGCGTGGGCATCGGGCTGTCGACTCTCGGCCTGGCCGGCTACGTGCCGAACGCCCCCCAGCCGGAAGAGGTGCGGCTGGCACTCAGGATTCTCTATGCCCTGGTGCCTTCGGCCTGCAACCTGGCCGCCCTGGCGATCGCCCTCTCCTACCCCATCACCGCCCCGGTGCACGCGCGGATCCTGGAGGCCGTTGCCCGGCGAAAGCGCGGCGAGGCGTATGAAGATCCGCTCAGGCCGGGCGTCGGCATCGGAGCCACGAGGTGAGAAAATGGAGTCGTTTCTGAACATTGCCATGTGGAACCTGGCGGCGGCCGCCGCCCTGATGACGGCGGGCTGGCTGGTGAGCCTTGCGATCCGGAATGTGACCGTGGTGGACAGCCTGTGGGGGGTGGGGTTTGTGCTGATCGCCTGGATCACCTTCGGGCTGGCCGAGGGCTACCCCGGCCGTAGCTGGCTCGTGGCTGTTCTGACCACCCTGTGGGGGCTCAGGCTTTTCGCCTACCTGACCTGGCGCAACTGGGGCAAGGGCGAAGACCCCCGCTACGGCGCATGGCGCCAGGCGAGCGGCGAGCGCTTCTGGGTTGTGAGCCTATTCAAGGTCTTCTGGCTCCAGGCCCTGTTTCTCTGGGTGATCTCCATGGTCGTGCAGATGCCCCAGGTGTCGGCCGAGCCGGCGCGTTTCACCGCCTGGGACGCGGCCGGGGCTCTCCTCTGGGCCGTGGGGTTCATTTTCGAGACCGTGGCCGACGCCCAGCTGGCGCGCTTCAAGGCCGACCCTGGAAACAAGGGCCGGGTCATGGACCGCGGGCTCTGGCGCTTCTCGCGCCACCCCAACTATTTCGGGGAGAGCCTGATCTGGTGGGGCCTGTTCCTGATAGCCCTCGCGGTGCCGGGCGGGGGCTTGACCCTCGTCAGTCCGGTCATTATCACCCTGGTGCTCCTGAAGATGACCGGAGTGGCCCTGACGGAGCGCACCATCGTCGAAACCCGGCCGGCCTACCGTGATTACCAGCGCCGCACCAGCACCTTCATCCCCTGGTTCCCCAAGGAGCCACGCGCATGAGCCTTCTGCTTGAGGCGGCCGAACGCGGCACCCTGCCGGATAGCCTCATCCGCTGGGGTATCCGGCTTTTGGATTACCGGCGCCTGCACGCGGAGCGGCGACCGGACCCGGCCGCCGAGCTTGCATCCAAGCTGGCGTTTCTGGCGGCCATGCGCACCGCCCCGATCGCCGTGGTGCCGGAGATGGCCAATGTGCAGCACTATGAGGTGCCGCCGGAGTTCTTCCAGCTGGTTCTCGGCCGGAACTTGAAGTACAGCGGCTGCCTGTGGCCGGCCGGGGTCGAACGCCTGGATGCGGCTGAGGCGGCCATGCTCGCCCTGACCTGCGAGCGCGCAGAGCTCGCCGACGGCATGGAGATCCTGGAGCTCGGCTGCGGCTGGGGCTCGCTCTCGCTGTGGATGGCCGCACGCTACCCCAAGAGCCGGGTCCTGGCGGTCTCGAACTCCGCCCCGCAGCGGCGTTTTATAACGGCGACGGCCGCGGGACGGGGGCTCGCCAACCTCAAAGTGCTGACGGCCGACATGAACCACTTCGACACCGAGCGGCGCTTCGACCGGGTGGTGTCGGTTGAAATGTTCGAGCACCTGCGCAATTGGCCGCGGCTGCTCGCGAACATCCATCTCTGGCTCAAGCCCGGCGGTAAACTTTTCATTCACATCTTCACCCACCTGCGCTACGCGTATCTCTTCGAAACCGAGGGGGACGACAACTGGATGGGTCGGCACTTCTTCACGGGCGGCATGATCCCCTCCGACGACCTGCTGCTCTACTGCCAGGAGCACCTGGCGGTCGAAGGCCACTGGCGCGTGGACGGCCGGCACTATCAGAAAACGGCCGAAGCCTGGCTCGCCAATTTGGATGCGCGGCGGGAGGAGGTTTTAGCGGTGATGCGCCGGGTTTACGGCGGGAAGGATGCCGCCCGCTGGCTCCAGCGCTGGCGTATCTTTTTCTTGGCCTGTGCCGAGCTCTGGGGGTTCCGCCGCGGCCGGGAGTGGATGGTCTCGCACTACCGCTTCAAAAAGCGGTAAGGCGCCGACATTGAAAACCTAACCCTCTCTGCGACCTCTGCGCCTCTGCGGTGGGCATTGCTTTTCCGTGGCGAACACGCCCGCAGGCTACCGATGAAAAGGGTCAGTCCAGCGCCGGCAACAGGGGTGCTTGGCGGCACATGGGCTTGGTGAAGAGCATCTGCACGTCCCCCAGGTAGCGCTCGGCAAAACCCCCCTCGCAATAGCACAAATAGAACTCCCACATGCGGATGAAGGTATCGGGAAAAC
Source organism: Desulfobacterales bacterium (assembly GCA_041736435.1). Lineage (GTDB taxonomy): Bacteria > Desulfobacterota > Desulfobacteria > Desulfobacterales > SpSt-501 > SpSt-501. The sequence goes on from JBGSTS010000125.1 coordinate 2,982, forward strand.
CTAACGCCTTGACCTGTGCGATGTTGCGGAAGAAATTCTCACGCCAGTGCCTGAGGGTGAGGGCGTAGTGCGGGGTGATATCCTCCAGGTGAAACAGGCGCAGGTCGGTGGCGCAGGCAATGGCATCGCAGATGGCCGCCACCGATGGGATGCAGCTTCCGGGGAAAATGTAGCGCTTGATGAAGTCCACATTTTTCTTGTGCCAGTCGAAGACCTGGTCCCGGATCGTGATCGCCTGGAGCAGCATTGCGCCATCGGACTTCAGGCGCTGGCCGCAGACTCGGAAGAACTCCTCCAGGAACTGATGGCCCACGGCTTCGATCATCTCGATCGAGACGAGCTTGTCGAAGCTGCCGGTCAAATCGCGGTAGTCCTGCTTGAGCAGGCGGATGCGCTCGGAGAGCCCGGCCTCCGCAATGCGCCGGCCGGCCAGCTCGTGCTGCCGGTCGGAAATGGTGGTCGTGGTGACCCGGCAGCCGTAGCGCTGCGCCGCATGCAGGGCAAAACCTCCCCAGCCGGTGCCGATCTCGAGCACGTGGTCCGCGGCCGTCAGGCCCAGCTTTCTGCAGATGCGGTCGTACTTGGCCGTCGACGCCTCGGCGAGCGTGCTCTCCGGGCGCTCGAAGATCCCGCAGGAATAGGTCAGGGTCTCGTCCAGGAAGAGCCGGTAGAAATCGTTGCCGAGGTCGTAGTGGGCCACGATGTTGCGGCGGCTGCCCTCGCGCGTGTTCTTGTTCAGGGCATGGATATATTTGACGACCGGGGCCATGATGCGGGCCATGCCCGTGTCCATGCCGCTGAAGACCTCCGGGTGCAGGGCGAAAATGCGCACCACGGCGGTCAGATCGTCGGTCGACCAGAAGCCCGCCATGTAAGCCTCGCCGGCCCCGATGGTGCCCCGGAAGAGGCAGTCGCCGTAGAAACGCTGGTGGCGGACGGTGATGACGGCCTGAAGCGGGAAGGCCTCCGACGCACGGCCGAAGACGAGCCGCTCCGCACCGTCGACGATCACGAGCCGGCCGCGCTCGATACGCTCCAGGAGCTTTAAAAGAATCCGGCGCGAAAACCGGTCCAGAGAGCGGACCTTGAGCTGCTCCGCGGCCGGGGCTTCGGCGGGGATGATGAGCTCCGTCATGGCAGACTCCTCGGCGCCGGGGTCTGGCGCTTGCTGGGATGGGCGAATACCGGGGCCCCTTTGCGCTTGAGCTGCAGGGCCTGCCAGTAGATCATGCCCACCACCTTGACCGTCATCAGCGGGTACTGGGCCAGCACCCGGGTCAGGCTGCCCGGGGTGATCTGCGTGCGCCGCAGCGCCAGGCTGGCGTCAAAGAGCCGGGCCCCTTTCTGATAGTCGATCATGTGGACCTTGAGCTCGTCCCCGGGTTCCCGGAAGCGCCAGTCGTAGCGGATGTCCATGTCGATGAAGGGCGAAACGTGGAATTCCTTGTCCAGCCGGTGGCGGTGCCAGGCAGCGACGGGGTGCTGGTTCTGGGCCCGGTCCAGAACGTAGGTGTGCACCTCGCCCCAGGGGGTGTTGTGGATCTCCACGATGATGGTCTCCACCCGGGTGTCGGAGGGATCCCAGCAGTAGAAGAAGCTCGCCGGATTGAAGCAGTGGCCGAAATAGCGCATATGGCAGAGCATGCGGATGGGACCGGATGGCCGCCGCCCCGTGCGTTTCTGCACGAGGGCGCGCACCGCCCGCTCAAGCGGCAGATGCGGGTCCCCGAAGTGGTCGCCGCGCCGGAACCAGGCGATGTTGGGCCGCCCGCACGACCAGAGCGGGTGCAGCGCGAAAACCTGCTCCAGCTCCGCCAGATCCAGGTAGACCAGAAACAGCCGGTACCGGAAGGCGTTCTCCACCGGCAGGAAGCGGCGGTGCCGGATGGTGCCTTCGTAGATGCAGCTATCGAGCATATTGGTTGATTGGTTATTGGTTGACTGGTTGATTAATTAAGGCGTTGAAAGGTGAACCCTGTGCCGCGCGCCTTATCAAATTTTAGGCATTTTAGGCATTATAGGCATTTCATAAGCCTTTCCCGAAGTGCCGGCACACCTCGAGCGCACTGTTGACCCCGTCCTCGTGGAACCCGTAGCCCCAGTAGGCGCCCGCATAGTAGGTGCGGTTGACGCCGTTGATGTCGCCCAGGCGCTTGCGGGCGGCCAGGCTTTCCGGGGAGTAGGCCGGGTGATGGTAGATCATGCGCCGGATCACCTTGGCCGGGTCCAGGCGCCCTTCCAGGTTGAGGGAGACGCAGAACTCGACCGGCGCCGGAATGCTCTGCAGAATGTTCATGTCGTAGGTCAGCGCCACCCCGCCGGCGTCCCGCTCCGGGACCAGGTAGTTCCACGCGGCCCAGGCGGCCTTGCGCCGGGGCAGAATCGAGCTGTCGGTGTGCAGCACGGTCCGGTTTTCCTGGTAGGGGATTGCGCCGAGAATGTCCCGCTCGGCATCCGAAGGGTCGGCAAGAAGCGCAAGGGCCTGGTCACTGTGGCTGGCGATCACCACGGCGTCGAAGGGTTCGCGGGCCCCGCCGGCCGAGACCTCCACACGCTCGGGAAGACGCCGAATGGAGGCCACCGGGCAGTTGACCCGGATCCGGTCCCGAAAGCCCCGGGTGATCGGGTCGAGGTATTGCCGGGAGCCGCCCCTGAGGGTCAACCACCGGGGTTGGCGAATGTCAAGAAACCCATGGTTGTGGAAGAACTGGGCGAAGAAGCGCGCCGGGAAGCGCTCGAACCCCGCAGGGTCGGAGGACCAGATCGCGGCCCCCATGGGGATGATGAAATGACGCCTGAAGAAGCGCGAATACCCATGCCGGTCGAGGAATTCGCTCAGGGTGAGCATGAAATCCGAGCTCGAGAGAAGCCGGCGCATGTCCCTCCGGAAGCGCACGATATCCACTATCATCCGATAAAACGACGGGTTGAGTAGATTGCGCCGCTGGATGAACAGGGTGTTCAGGCTGCTGGGACGGAACTCGAGGCCCGTCCGCGGGCACTTCACGCTGAAGCTCATGGTCGATGGCTGCCAGGCCACCCCGAGCTGCCCCATCAGCTTCAGGAAGTTCGGGTAGGTCGCCTCGTTGAACACGATGAAACCGGTGTCCACCGGGTAGGAGCGCCCCCCCGCCGTGGCGTCCACAGTGCAGGTGTGGCCCCCGATGCGGCCTTCGGCTTCAAAAAGCGTTATCTCATGCTCGCCGCTCAGAAGGTAGGCCGTCACCAGCCCGGAGATTCCGCTGCCGACAATCGCGATTTTCATGGCGCCACGCAACAAGGCCCGGAGGAGCTAGTGCGGGAGAATCGGCCGGTTGGCCGAGGAGCGGCCCGGGGTGCGGACATGCTCGGGCACCGGCCGCAGGTCCCACACAATGCCCATCCAGGACATGGCCTTGAGAAGGTAGAAGGTGATGTCGATCTCCCACCAGAAAAACCCCTGACGGGTGGAGATGGCATAGTGGTGGTGGTTGTTGTGCCAGCCCTCGCCCAGGGTGAGGAGGGCCAGGGCGAGATTGTTGCGGCTGGTGTCCGGGGTGGCGTAGCGCCGGGTGCCCAGCATGTGGTCGAGGGAGTTGATGGTCACCGTCGCGTGAAATAGCACCGTAGAGGAGATGAAAAACCCCCAGATGAGCATCTGCGGCCCGTTGGTGCCAAGCTGAGGGGCGGCTGCGCTCAGGGCCGCACCGAACGCGTACAGACCGGCGGCGAGCAGGACGGGCACCAGAGTGTCGAAGCGGTTGAGCCAGACCAGCTCCGGGTAGCGGCTCCAGTCCTTCACGTAGGCGGTGCGGGTCGGGAAGTGTTTGGCCGAGGTGAGCCAGCCGATGTGGCTCCACCAGAACCCCTGCCGGGTGGGGGAGTGCGGGTCCTCGTCGGTGTCGGCAAAGCGGTGGTGGTGGCGGTGATGCGAGGCCCACCAAAGCGGCCCGCGCTGCACGGCGGAGTTGCCCAGCACGGCAAAGACAAACTGCCAGAGACGGCTGGTCTTGTAGGAGCGGTGCGAGAAGTAGCGGTGGTAGAACCCCGTGATGGCGAACATGCGGATGAAATACAGAGCCGCCGCGGTAAGGAGCGCCGCCCAGCTCCAGCCCACCCAAATCACCCCCAGGCACATGCCGTGCAGGATGATGAACGGCAGGATGCGCAACCACTCCACGCGCCGCCCGGGCTCGGGCGGGGAATCGCCCAACCCGGCATCGGAATCGACCCAGCGTAAAAGGGTCGGCAGCAAACCGGCTGTTTTGGGGGTAGACATTTTGCGGCTCCGAAGAGGGCAATTTACCTCTGCACCTGTATTTTTGTCAAGAGCAGCGTGGAGCCGCAAGAACTGCATCCCGAGCAAACTGCTTCCCCGATTACCGTAGCGCGTTTACAGATAGGCCGGCATCGCAGGCGGTGCACACCGATAGTTGCGAAGCCACCCTATTTGACCAAACGCTTCTTCATGAACACGAGCGCCAGCAGGATGAAGATCACCGAGAAGACGGCCAGGTAGAGGACGCTCAACACCGGCACGGTTTCGTGCAGCCCAAGGCAGATCAGCCGTGAAAGCTGCACCAGATGGTAGAGCGGGAAAGCCAGGGCCAGGGGCTGGGCCCAGAGCGGCAGGTTGGAGACCGGGAAGAACGTGCCGCTGAACAGAAACATCGGCGTCACGAAAAGAAAGATCGGCAGGTTGAACATTTCGATTGTCGGGATGATGCCGGTGAAAAAAAGCCCGACGGCGCCGAAGGCGATGCCCCCGAAAAAGGCGAGCGGGATCATGAGAAGCCCGAGGGGCCATTGCACGTAGCCGAACGCCCCCAGGACGGCCAGCATGATGGTGGCCGCGGCCGCCGCCTTGGTCGCGCTCCACACGATTTCGGCGATGATGATCTCCTCGATGGAGAGCGGGGTGGCCAGCATCCCGTCGAAGGTCTTCTGGTAGTACATGCGCACGAACGAGGCGTAGGTGGTTTCGAAGAAAGCGTTGTTCATGACGGCCGTGGCGACCAGGGCCGGGGCGATGAACGCCGTGTAGGCAATCTCAACCCCGGCGTAGCGGATGGTGCTCAAAAGCCCCGCAAACCCCAGTCCGAAGGCGGCGATGAAGAGCAGGGGCTCCAGCAGCGGCGTGATGAAGTTCACCTTCCAGATCCGCTGGAAGGTGACCAGGTTCCGCTTCCACACCTTGATAAAGCGCCAGGAGATGGTCTGAGTGTCGATTACCATGATTTTCTCAGCTTGTTACCTTTGAGCAAGTTAAGTTGAAGCGCACGCCCCAGTTGCATTCTCACAGTGATCGGGAAAACCGGCATTGTGGCGCCGGATCACGCCCAAGGGCAAGGCGCACCCCGATTTGAGGGCGGAGCATACGACCGGTATGTGAGCATTTCGAATCGGCCGGCAACACAGCCCTTGGGTGTCAGACGGCTCCCTCATTCCGGTTTGGGTCATTCTCTAAGATCCCGTCCCGTGAGCCTCAGAAAAACATCCTCCAGCGACCCGCTGCGGAAGGTGCACTGCTCGTGGCAGAAGTTGTCGCGCACGGCGGTGCTGATCTCGTTGCCGTCGGGGGTGTAGAGCAGGATGCGCTGGCCGAGGTCGTCGTGGTCGATCTCGTGTTCCTTGAGGTAGTCGCGCAGGGCCTGGTCCGGCCCCCCGATCTCGATCACGCTGCGGCCGACATGCTTCAGGATGAGCTCCGCCGGGCTGCCCTCGACCAAAATCTTACCGTGATCGACGATGATCAAGCGGTCGCAAAGCCGGCTGGCCTCCTCCATGTAATGGGTGGTGAGCACCACACTCAGCCCGCTGGCCTTGAGCTTTTCCAGCCGGTCCCAGACCTGGTGCCGCGACTGCGGGTCGAGCCCGGTGGTCGGCTCGTCCAGAATCAGCAGCTCGGGCCGGTTGATCAGAGCCCGCGCAAGGGTCAGGCGCCGGATCATCCCGCCCGAGAGGTCCATCACCTTGGCGCTGCGCCGGTTGGCCAGCGCAAAAAAGTCGAGCAGCTCGGCCGCGCGCGCCCGCGCCTCGCGCGCCGGAATGGAGAAATAACCGGCAAAAACGATCAGGTTCTGCTCCACGGTCAGGTCCGGGTCGAGGGTGTTGTCCTGCTGGCAGACCCCGATTCTGGCCTTGATCCGGCGCCAGTCCCGGGAGATGTCCATCCCGAAGACCCGGATAATTCCGCGGGTGGGCGGCGAAAACGCATACAGGGTCCGGATGGTCGTGGTCTTTCCGGCCCCGTTGGGTCCAAGCAGCCCGAAAAACTCCCCGGTGCCCACCGTGAAGGAAATCCCGTCGACGGCCGTCACGTCGCCGAAGCGCTTGAAAAGATGCTGAACCTCGATGATATCCGCCATGAGAAAATGCACGCAGCATTGAAGATAGAGGGTTCAAGGATTCAAGGGGCCGAGGGTTCGAGTGAAAAAAAGGAGCACGGCTCGGTCCACGGTCAATCTTAGCTCACTGAAATCTTGCAACGTTCCGGGATAAAAATCAACCCGCCGTTTTCTGCCGCAGGGAGGACGAGCCGAATCCCGCCAACGGCGGGACGAAATCGGGCTTTCAGCGCATCTATTCTTAGGCCGTCATGACGGCAGCGATCAAAGCCCGAGATCCCCGCCACGGCGGGGCAGGCACGGCGCACAAGCCCTCGCAGCGCGAGGCGTACTTTTCGCACGCCGCAGTGGTGCGAGGGCTTGCGCAACGCCGATGTCGGGCTTTCAGCGCTGCCGTCACTGCAGGGCCGAAACCGGGCCCGTGTACCCCGTCATCTCCACATACCCGTGGCCCTCGATCGGGCTGCCGCCCTTGGTGCCCTTGACCGCAACACTGCCCTCCCAGTAGACCACCCCCGTGGTGCCGGCCGTGCGCATCTCCTGGTCGGCCAGGTTGGATGAAACCTCCAGATCGATCCCGAGCAGCGGGATGGAGATGTTCCAGCGCCGCGGGTAGACAGCCCCGGAGCGGGTGCTCCTCCACGAGTCCTTGGCAATAACATTGAAATAGCCGCGCTCCAGGTGCCGCAGGGCCCCGGAGGTGTCGATGTAGGTGCCGCTCGAGGCCGGGTTCATCTCCCCGTCTTCCTGCCGCAGAAGATAGATCATGATTTCGGTCTTGTCCGCAAGCTGGATGCTGAACCAGTCCCAACCGACGGTTCCGGGCTCGAGCGGGGCGGTGCTGAACTCGTGGTCCATCCAGCTTTCCCCTTCCACCTCGAATGTCTTTCCGCCGGCCGTCACGGTGCCCGTCGTCTCCAGGCGGCTGAAGGAGTAGTAGCAACTGGCACGCTCCGGGGTCGTACCTTTGCGGCTGTAACCCTCGATTCCGTGCCGCACGGGGGCCTTGGCGGGCTTCAATTCGAGGGTGAAGTCAAACTCATCGCCCTCGGCGTGCAGCCGATGGGCATCCGGCAGGATCACCGCGTACCAGTTGCGCAGAAAAAGGGTGACGTCCGGGCCCCACCGCACCCAGCCCCCGAGGCCGAGGGCCTGGCGGGCGGCCCGTTCGTTCTGAAAATGGCGCTTGCCGGCCAGATCGGAAAGCGCGGCGTGCCCTATGTAGATCTGGCGGCTGCGCCAGGCCGAAGGCGGGTCCGGCCAGGCGGACGTGCCGCCAAAGGGCGTCAGCTGGTAGCGGAAAAAGGTGAGCTGAAAGCCGAAGCGGCGCCCGGTCTCGGACTTGAGGTTACCGGTCCAGTACCACCACTCCGTGCGAAAGCCCGGGTGCGGCCCGTGGTCGCGCGGAAACTCCAGTCGGCAGGGCCCGGTGACCGATAAATACCCCGAGTCCGCCGCCGCGGCCATGCCGCCCGAGGCCGCCATGCACAAAAGCACCAAAAAGGTTTTCTTGAACCCCACTATCATCTTGTCAGCCGTCTCGAAATTCTATCGACATGGTCCGTAAAATCTCCTCTTGCCCTTCCTTGTCGAAAAGGTGGAGACCCTTCCTTTGACAAAGGGCTACCGGGAGGCAGTTGTATGGAGTATGCCTACCCGTTTTGCGGCAGCACCGAGAATACCTGCACCCCCCGATGGCGAAGCCCAAAGCCCGAGGTCAAGGCGCCCAAAGCTGGCCGAGCGAGGCGTACTACATGTACGCCGCAGCGAGGGCAAGCCGCAGGGCAACGCAGAGATCGGGCTTTCGGCTTTGCCATCACCGCTCCCGGAGCAGCATCGCCGGCGGCTCCCGCAGCGCCGTGCGCACCGCCGGCAGTGCGGCCGCCAGGGCGGTCAGGATGATCAGGGGAGCCGACAGCGCCAGCATGCCCCAGTCCACGGTGTACAGAAACGTCCAACCGAAGGACTGGCGGTTGATCACGTAGACCAGCAGGTAGGAAAGGACAAACCCGCAGAGCAGCCCGGCCAGTTCCCCGGCCGCCACCAGGAATCCCGCCTCCCAGCAGATCATGGCCCGCACCTGCCGGATGCTTGCGCCAACGGAAAGCAGGGTGTTGAGCTGCCGGGTGCGCTCCAAAACGAGCACGGTCATGGTGGTCGTGATGCCCAGAGCGGCCACTGCCAGCGCGATCAGCAGCAGCACCGTGGTGATGGCGAAGGTCTCGTCGAAGATTCGCAGCACGGCCTCGCGCAGCTCCTTGCCGCTGATCATGTCCAGCCGGTCCCCCCAGCGGGAGATGATGGCATCCCGCAGGGCGGCGGTCTTTGCATCGATGTCCCCGCTGCGGTCGCGAATGTAAAAGCGCACCCCGCTCCAGCGGGGGTCGTGAAAGCGCTCCTTGAAATGGTCCCAGGAGTAGAACACCACCCCGCCGTCCGTGCGGTAGTCGCGGATCACACCCGCCACGGGCAGCTCGACCCGCGAGCCTTCGATCCAGGCGCGAAACATGTCCCCCGGCGCAAGCCCCGTGCGGTTGGCGAAGACCTCGGAGATGAGCAGGCCCTCCCCGGTCGCGATCAGCGGCCGGACCGCTGCCGGCTCGCCCCTCACCCAGACGAAGCCGCCGTGCTTCAGGAAGCTTTCCATACCCATGGCCTCGAACTCGTAGGGGAAATTGCCGTAGGTGAGCGGGTAGCGCCGACTGGGCACAAGATCGGCGTCGATATCGAGCTCGGCCAGGCCGGCCACGATCTCATCGGGTATCGGGAACTGGAAGCGGTTCACCTGCCCCATCTTGGTGGTGACGAACAAATCCCCGCTCACGGTCTGCCGCACCCAGAGTTCCACTGTCTGGCGGAAGCTGTGGATCATGACAACCAGGGCGGTAAAGAGCGCCACCGCCGTGATCAGCGCCCCCACCGAAATGGAGGTGCGGGCGCCGCTGTCGCGCAGGTAGCGGCCCGCCAGATAGGCCGGCATCCCGGCCAGCCGCCGCAGCCCC
>JBGSTS010000044.1:0-18026 GCA_041736435.1 Desulfobacterales bacterium
GCGGCCGCGGCAGAGGACTGGGGCGAGGCGGCGGGCGATCATGACGGCAAACCGCTTCAAGTATGTTTACGGCCCGGTGGCATCCCGGCGGCTCGGTCGATCGCTTGGCGTGGATCTCGTACCGTTCAAGACCTGTACCTATGACTGCGTCTACTGCCAACTGGGGCACACCACGAACCAGACCATCCGGCTCGACGAGTACGTGCCGGTGGAGGATCTGCTGGCCGAGGTGAAACTGAAACTCAACGGCCCCCTGCTTCCGGATTATGTGAGCCTGGCCGGGTCGGGTGAACCGACGCTGCACGGCAGGATCGAGGAGGTGATCCGGGGTATCAAGCGAATGACCTCCGTGCCGGTGGCCGTTATCACCAACGGGTCGATGTTGTGGTCGCGCAGCGTCCAGGAGTCATTGATGGAGGCGGATCTGCTGCTGCCGTCTCTGGATGCCGGCGATGCCGGGCATTTTCAACAGGTGAACCGCCCGCACCCGAAGATCGAATTTGAAACCATGGTGAACGGAATCATCGAATTCACCCGGCGGTTCCACAAACCCGTCTGGCTGGAGGTTTTCCTGCTGGAGGGCATCACCGGGATTCCGGAGGAGGTCGAGGGCATTGCCGCCTGGACCCGAAAAATGAAGCCCGCGAAAGTCCAGCTGAACACGGTCTCCCGCCCCCCGTGCGAGGATGACGCTCGTCCGGTGCCGCCCGAATCGCTGGCGGCCCTGGCCGCGTTGTTCGACCCTCCGGCCGAGGTGATCAGCGATGCGTTCGTCGGCAGCGGCCCAACGGTGGCCGCTGCGTCTGTCACGGATGCGGACATTCTATCGTTGATCCGCATCCGGCCGTGCACGGCTGAGGGTGTCGCCGCCGGCCTCGGCCTGCACATTCACGAGAGCGCCAAACGCCTGGCCAACCTTTGCGACCTGGGGGCGGCCGTGGCCGTGCGACGGGGAAAAACCGTATTCTACGAAACCGTGCGAAGCTCCTCCGACCGACAAGCCTCCGGCTGAGATTCCGCATCCTCCCCCTTTAACCCATCAGGAGACATCGTATCCGTGAGCACTCCAAGCCGACACCAAACCACCCCCGCTCCCTCAAAAGAATCCACCTGCGACTCATGCAAAGACTCATCCTGTTCCGCCCGAACGCGTCAGTCGGGTGAAAGCGACCAGGATTTCCAGGACCGGCGCAAGCTTCAGGAGCGGCTGTGCCGCATCCGGTGCAAAATCCTGGTGATGTCCGGCAAAGGCGGGGTCGGGAAAAGCACGGTGGCGGTCAATCTCGCCGTAGCGCTGAGGCTGTCCGGCAAGCGGGTGGGCCTGCTCGATGTGGATATCCACGGTCCCAGCATCCCGACGATGCTGGGGCTGGAGGATTGCCGCCCGGAGGGCGATCAGGGCCAGCTGCTCCCCATCGACGTCGACGGTCTCAAGGTCATGTCCCTGGGCTTTTTCCTGCGCAATCCCGACGAAGCCGTCATATGGCGCGGACCCTTGAAAATGGGGGCCATCAAGCAGTTTCTAAAAGATGTTGCATGGGGGGACCTCGATTATCTGATCATCGACTCGCCTCCGGGTACCGGCGATGAACCTCTCTCCGTCTGCCAGTTGATCGGCCGGGTGGACGGGGCGGTGATCGTGACCACCCCCCAGAAAGTGGCGGCGGTGGATGTGCGCAAGTCCATCACGTTTTGCCGGGAGTTGAAGGTGCCGGTGCTCGGCATCGTCGAGAACATGAGCGGTTTCGCCTGCCCGCAATGCGGCGCCCTCACCCCGATTCTCCGCACGGGTGGGGGGCAGCGCATCGCCGTGGATATGAATGTCCCGTTTCTGGGCGCCATCCCGATCGACCCTCAGATCGCCGTGTGCTGCGACGAGGGCCGCCCGTTCATCCAGTACGTCGCCGACTCACCGGCAACGGCCAAACTGAGGGACATCATTCGGCCCATCGAGGCATTGGCCGCAGCCTTTCATGATAATTTTCCCGCATCGAAACCATAAGGTATGAAACCAAAATCTTGCAGTTTGGTTTAAATGGCCTTTCGAAGGAAGAATCCGCTGCCGAAGTCAACCATCCTTTTCTACGCCGGCCAGGGGCTTTTGCCGGCACCGAAAAAAACCTCCCGCAACATGGCCTATTACGACGTAGATGATGTCGGCATGGGCCGGATGTTTTTCGAGGAACTCAGGCTTGGGATCCGGGCCGAGGAGCTCGCCTACTACGCTGAACTGGGGGAGAAGATCGTCGATCGGGAGATGGCGCTGCACAATAAAATAACCAGCGCACTGCCCTATCCCGAGGATGCGGCCACCACGACTCAAATGGTCAAAAACGCCCGCATGTGCCGCGCCTATGTCATCGACCGGCTCTTTCAGCACAGGGTGGCGGCCATGAAAAACCTCAAGGACCAGCCTCAGCCGCATGCCGAAGAGCGCGAGCCATGGCTCGATTGATGCCCCGCGATCGGAATCAAAGGAGAACCAAACCATGGAACATCGTACCACCGTCGTCGCCGTCAACGGCTCCCCCCATGCCGGGGTCGGCAACACCGCCCTTCTTCTTGAAATGCTCCGCCCCACGCTCACGGCCGAGGGAGTCGCGCTCGATGGGGTCACCCTGAGCGACCACGCCATTGAATACTGCACCGGCTGTGCGTTTTGCATGGAACAGGGAAAGTGCTGGATCCCCGACGAACACGCCGGGGTCGTCCAGCGGTTACTGGATGAGGGATAACGCCTGTCGGTCTATGCCGGAAATTATCGCCGGCATGGACCGAAAGACGCCGTTTATGGCGGGAAGCTAGCTCAAAATGCGGCGCCGTCGCAGCAGAGCCGGGGGAAGGGCTCAATCAGGCTCTCGTAGCAGGCAATGCACAGGGTGCCGTTGCCGCTGCGCACGAGATCAAACTCGGATTTGAACGACTGGTTGCAATGGGAACACGTGAGCGGTCTTGTGGTCGCTGTGGCTGGACCTGATTCCGGTTTTTCGTACCGATCGCTTTTCATGGCATTTACGTCCCCCAGTGTGTTGGCAAATCTGCCCATCACATGTATCAAACTTTATGCCAATTCATTTTAACGCGACACCCATCAATAAATCACATGATTTCAATGTGGTTACCTAAAATGACAGACTATCGGAACTTCTTACATTAATCAAAAATGTAATAAGCTTGAATATAAGGTGACAATATTGTATTTTTTAACCAGTTCTCTTCCGCCGCCTTTGACACCAGCTTTGGTTTCGGACTATACGCGATTCCATGCCCCCCCGAACCGATCCGCTCACCTTGAGGATACCGCAAACCACCGCGGTTCCCGGCGCCGCCATCCTGCTGGTGTCGTTTTACATCGCCGCCCAGATGCTCGCGGACGTCGGCAGCTTGAAAATCGCCCTGCTGGCCGGGTTCAGCATCGACGCAGGCACCTTTATCTACCCGCTCACCTTCACCCTGCGCGACTTGGTGCACAAACGCTTGGGCATTTCCGCTGCCCGCACGGTGGTCGTGACCGCGGCGGGGGTGAACCTCTTCATGGCGCTGTTTCTCCAGTTGGCGGCGAGGCTGCCCGAAGACCCGACGTGGGGCCTGGGCCGAGAGTTCACGGCCGTCCTCGGGCCGGTGTGGCGCATCGTCGTGGCTAGCATTGTCGCCGAGGTGGTGAGTGAAATGATCGACACCGAAGTCTACCGCATCTGGGTCGATTGGGTGACGACCCGGTTCCAGTGGCTGCGGGTGCTCACCAGCAATGCGATCAGCATCCCCATCGACAGCCTGATCTTCTGCTGGGGGGCCTTCGGCTGGAGCCTGCCGACCGATGTGGTCTGGTCGATCTTTGCCGCCAACGTCATCATCAAAGGGCTCGTTACCCTGGCCAGCCTGCCGGCCATATACCTCGTCAAAGAACCCCCAACCCATAGGAGGCAGCCATGAACGTCAAGGCCACCTGGTACAGCCACGCCTGTTTTCTTTTCGAAAGCCAAAAGGCCAGGCTCCTGGTCGACCCCTTCATCACCGGAAACCCGCTCGCGCCGATCAACGCCGACAAGCTCCAGGCAGATTACATTCTGGTCTCCCACGGGCACGGCGACCACGTAGGCGATACAGTGGCCATCGCCAAGCGCACCGGCGCCACCGTAATATCCAACTTCGAGATTCAGAACTGGATGGTCGCCCAGGGGGTCAAGAACGTCCACCCGCAGCACATCGGCGGCGGATTCAATTACCCCTGGGGTCGGGTCAAGCTGACCCTCGCCCTGCACGGTTCGGCCCTGCCGGACGGCTCCTACGGCGGGAACCCCTGCGGGTTCCTGTTTTACATCGACGGTAGGAAAATCTACCACGCTTGCGACACGGGGCTGTTCGGAGACATGAAACTGATCGGCGAGGAGGGCATCGACCTGGCCATTCTGCCGATCGGAGACAACTTCACCATGGGCCCGGACGATGCACTGCGGGCGGTCAAACTGATCGAACCCAAACGCGTCGTGCCCATCCACTACAACACCTTCGAGGTGATCCAGCAGGACCCGCACGCTTGGGCCGCCCGGGTGGAAAAGGAAACCAAGGCTACGGTCGCGGTGATGAAACCGGGCGATACCATCGAAGTTTAAGCTAAGCCGGTCCCGCTTGAGCAGGACCCGCACGTTTTAAAGAGCCCCTCGAACCGAGGGGGTTAGATCCCTCACCCCGACGGCTTGCAGGCCGGGGCTTTGAACCCGCCCGAGCCGCTCGGGATGCCTTGGGCCCGCACGCATCCGGCGGACATAAGCTTCTGGACATCGGAACAGCGGCACTCGGGGCAAACGGGGGGAGGCGCATCGGAGGAGAAAACAAGCTCTTCAAAACAATGACAGCAAGCCTTGCACTGGTATTCGTAAATCGGCATACGCCCTCCATTAAAATATCGTAGAGTATTCATGCTTCTAAAAAATGGGTGCATGTTCTACGAAAGCGCCCGTTTATTATGCACGTAAGATGAGAACCCACCGCCGCCACGTCAAGTCATTTCTTGGGCAACTGTACACCTACGAATAGGACCAGCCGGCGGACTATGCCCTCCGCCAATTCATGACGCTTGGGACGTAATCGTCCGGACTCGTGCGCTGCAGCCAGCGCGCCTGAAGCCCCACCTCGGCAAAGCCGATGGCAACCTCGCCGGCAGCGGCCGGCCCGTATTCGTCCTGCCAAGCGCAAACGGCCCGGTCCGGCACCGCGCTGTCGATCAAGATCCCGTCCAGGTCGGCCACGTCGGACAGGTCCTTCAGCGACGGCAGCCTCGATCCACGCCACCAGAAGACTTGCCGCTGCATGTCCTGCCGAAAACGCGGGCGCCGGTCTCCGGAAACCAGGGTGAACAGGACCGTCCGGTTCCCCGCCTGCGCGAAAAGAAATCGCAGGTCTCCGTCCAAAAAATGCGGGCGCTGCAGACTCAACGCATCTAAAAGGTCCGAGGTTCGAGGGATATCCGGCGGCTCGAAGAACACCACTTCGAAGGGGGTGAACGGGTTAGCGGCCGTGATCATGCCCAGCAACGTTTCGATATAACCCGAATCCCGGACCTGCGGGCCCACCAGCACCTGATAGGGCTGAGTGAGCCGGCTTGCCAGGCGGCGGATCTCCTCCAACGGCCTCTCATGGTTCACGATCAGCTTAGCCACAAAGGGGGTCTCTCCCGGTCGTACCCAGAGGTCGGTGGCTTTTTGGAAATCACGCCCTGCCCCGCGGCGCCAGGAAACCTCCAGGTCGGGAAGCGGGAAGAAAACGGTTTCCAGACGGGATTCGGCGTAATCGTAGGCCAGAAGAAAATCCTCGGGCGCAAACTCCGGAGTGGCGGTGACGGTGTAGGGCGGATGCGGCTCGAAACGCAGGCCCAGTTCGCGGTGACGACGGCGGAAAGATGTGCCGGGAAGAACGGCCAGCGGGAATATCTGCACGTCGTCCTGCAGCCCGTGGTCGGCCACAAAATCCACGCTGCGCATGAATCCTCCGAGGTCGTCGCCCGGCAAACCGATGATAAGGTCGATGCTGGGCGTGATGCGCCTTTGCTTGAGGCACGCTGCCCCCCGGAGGAAACGATCCAACCGCGTCGGCCGGTTCATGATCGCAAGCGCCCGGGGGTTGGTGCTCTGCAGGCCGATCTCGAACCAGTTGAACCCGGCGGCAGCCAAAAGGTCGGCCAGGCGTCCAGTGACTGCCTCGGCCCTGATTTCGCTAAAAAAATTGACGGTTTTTTGAGGGTTGAGACAGGCGATTCCGGTCAACAGCTCCGCAAGGTCCGGACGTGAATTAAGCGAAGGGTCCAGCAGATAAACCTCGCCGACAGTATGCTCCACCGCCCAGGAGACCGCCCGCAGCAGGTTTGCCGGCTCCGCAAAGCTTAGTCCCTTGCGGGACTTGTTGTAGAAACAAAAGCCGCAGCGGTACGGACATCCGCGCTGGGTTTCGAGCAGCATCAGGCGCTCGAGAGCCGGTTCGAGCAGGCCGTCCAGGTAAGGGCTCGGCGCACTCCGGAAGATATCCGCGGCGCTCTCGGCCGCCCGACCCTGCGCCCAGAAGCCGGGGTCCGACAACAGTCGACGAAACACCCGTTCGCCTTCGCCGTGAACGACAAAGTCCACATGCGGGGACCGCACCAGGGGGTTGTCCGGGGTGACTTCCGGCCCTCCAAAAACAATCCGGACCCGGCCGGCGGCTTTCAACCTGCCGGCTAAATACAGGCTGCGCTCGACGTTCCAGCTGAAGACGCTGAACCCGATGATGTCGGGGCTCGACTCCAGGATCAGCTCCAGCAGGGCGGCATCGCCGAGATAAGAGCTCAGGCGTTCGGGCAAAATCGCTACGTCGACACCGCGCAGCCCGCGCACCGCCTGCTTAAGGCACGCTGCGCCCAAGGGAACGTTGCCGGTCCTGCGCCCGAAATTCCGGCGTGGAATCGGAAGCTGTAAAAGCAGCACACGCGTCATGAGCGCCCGGGCACCTTTGCGGCCAGGAATTTTTGCCGGAAACCGGCCGAAACCATCAGCACGGGAGCAAACTGCGGCAGGATGTGCTCAAAATCAAGATGATCTGCCACACCACAGCGACCGCAAAGCACAGGATCGCAAAGGTGAAAAGAGTGTGGGTGCGCAAACGGCTCCCGCGGATAACGCTGTTTTTGACGAGGACGAAAATAACCACCGCCACGCTGGTGAACCCGTACTTGACGGCCGTGAAAACCAAAGGGCCCTTTTGGAGAAAATAGGCCATGACAGGGTTGATCTCGCTGGCGCCGTGCTCGATCAGGTTGAGGGTCAGGAAAGCATCCGTCAGGCTTAGAAAAAGAATTCCCAAGATGACCACTAAAAGCCCGGGAGAATAGTGGTCCAGAATGGAAATCCGCCGCCGGTCGTCGGCTCTGCGCACCTGCCGCCGCCGGCCGCCGGCCCATAACAACCCCAGGGAAGGGATGCGCCTGCGGCGCCGATCCGCACCGCGGCGTTGATCGCCGGCGACAGCCTCGACTCGATGGTTTTCATGATCCCGATCCGCCGGGTTGCTTGGAGCTGAGGTCATCGATAAGGGGTTTTATGATGGTGGTGATGCCAAAGTAATTCTATCGGCCGTCAAGCCAAAATCTTGAGGTTTTTCAAAAACCTCCGGCACATTCCGCAGGGTTGACAACGACAGGCCCCTCCGCTACGAAAGGACGTGGAGGCCGGTCATGAAAATTTTTGCGGTGGAGAAGCTGTGCGAAGCGCCGTGGTTGAATCTTTTCAAAGTTACCTACCGCCTCGAGGGCCGGGACCCTCGGTCATGGACGCTTGCCACCCGCCGTAACGTTCCGCGTTGTGCCAGCGGCCGGTTCGAAACTCCGGATGCGGTGATCATCGCCGCGTTTCACCGCACGCGCCAAAAGCTAGTGGTCATCCGCGAATGCCGCGTGCCGCTCGCCGGTTTTGAATACGGGTTTCCGGCGGGACTCGTAGACGCCGGTGAAAGCATCGAGGAGGCCGCCCGCCGGGAGCTGATGGAAGAGACCGGCCTGTCGGTGGTCCGCTTCCTAAAAACCAGCCCGCCGCTGTATTCATCCGCCGGCATGACCGACGAATCGGTGAGCCTGGTCTACGTAGAGTGCGATGGGAACCCTTCAGCCGAATCGCAGCAGGGATCCGAGCAGATCGAGGTGAGGTTCGTGTCGAGCGTTGAGGCTGGGCGCCTCTGCAGCGACCCGATGCTCAAGTTCGACGCCAAGGCATGGCTGGTGATCGCGCATTTCGCAGCCACCGGGCGCCTGGTGGAAACGCAAGTGCCCGCTTCAGCTTCCGGTTGAAACCGTCGGCAGATCGCTGCAGTCAAAACGCCGGCCGCAGCCGCCACAAACCAGGGGCTTATCCGTGTCGACCCGAGCCCTGGGGATGACCAGCGGGCGCCTGCATTCCGGGCATTTTAACTCCACACCAGGGCACACATTTTCTTGGGTAGTTATTGCCACCGAACCCCCTTTACGTTGTTGGGTAGAGCTCTTTTTTGAACTTAAAGTTAAGGCCGCCGGAAGAGTCTGTCCACAGACGATTATTACACCATCCTCGGAGTTTCGGCTCAGGCTTCAACGCAAGAGATCAAAGAGGCCTACCGGCGAATGGCCTTGGAGCACCCCCACCAACCGGTGGATCAAGGCGACGAACGCTTTTTTATGAAGTTTTTTTGCTGCTTGACGAGCCGAATGAAAATCTATACGGTTATGGTCGAATTCAGTCATGTTTCGACAGACACCCCTCGATGGAGCCTCTTCGCATGAAGCTGTCCACACGCAGTCGTTACGGCACCCGCCTGATCCTCGATATGGCCCAGAACTACGGCAAGGGCCCCATTCAGCTCGGCGAAATCGCCAGGCGCCAGGAGATCTCGCTAAAGTACCTCGAGCAGATCATCCGCCCCCTCAAGCGCGCCGGATACATTCAGAGCTTTAGGGGGTCGAAGGGGGGGCACGTTCTGGCCCGCCCCGCCGAGAACATTACGGTGGGCGAGATCGTCGCCTTGTTGGAAGGCGGCGCCTTCCTCACGTGGTGCTCCCGGAACTCCAAACGTTGCGAACGCATCGACGAGTGTGTCACCCGGTTTGTGTGGATGGAAGCGTCCCAGGCGATGTTTCAGCGTCTCAATCAAATCACCTTTGCGGATTTGCTGAAAAGCGGGGTGAACGCCCGGAAGGAAGAGTGTGGGCGAGGCCACTGATCCTCCCGGCCGGGAAAAAAATCGCAGGGCTCTCAGTAAACGCCTCTGCCTGCGCTTTGAGCCGCTTTACCCCAAAGCGGACTGAATGTCCTACCGATCCTGACGCTCTTTATGAAAGAACCTTTGCGGGTGGATGACCGTTATCGGTCGCTCTTGCACAAGGCCGTGCGGCGGGGCTACTCTGAGTGGATCCTCACGACCAGCGCTTTGATCGATGCCATGGGCGCACGCGCTGCCGTGTGGTTCGAGACCCGTAGCGCCGCGATCGTCTTTGCCGAGTGCTGGCCGCTGGGCTCCGAGATGCTGTTCACCAAGGGTATCCACAGCAAGGTCGCAGCCCTCGTCCGTCTGGCGGCGCATCAAAAAAACCGGGATGCCACCGGCCTCGGGTTCTTGTCCTATGGGCTGAATAAAGGCGATGCCAGCGTGCTCGAAGCGAGCCCCGCCGAGAAGCCGCTGCGATGGCTGGCCCGGGCGATCCGCAACCCTTCCGGCTTTTGGAGCTGGGTTTCGGAGCACACTGCCGGCAAGGACCGAAAGACCTTGATCGACAACGCGTTTCGGTTTCGGGACGGGGGGCGGCCCCACGACCAGGCCGTGGCCATGGCGGCGGCTTACCTCGCCCTGACGAAGAGCCCCCCTGAAATCCCACCGGCCCCGATCCCCGAAGAGGCGTTTCCCTTCTGGGTGGTCTTCGATCGGCATACCGCCGAAGGGCAGCGCGTGCTCAAAGACACCGCCCGCGACCTGCACATCCCTCTGCCGCAACTGGAATGGGCCCATTTCTACTTCGAGGGCTCCGCCAGCAACGCCGAGGCATCATCCCCCTGGTGGCAGGCCTATTGCCGCTGGCATTTCCGCAAAATCGGCATGCTGCCCGAAGAGATCCATCTGCTCTGGGAACCGGCAAGAGAGCAAATGATCGACGCGCTGGAGGAAGACAGCCATCGTCTTCGAGGCGAACTCTACCGATGGAAACTGGCGCACATGGACGCCATCGAGGCCGTGAAACGCCGGGTGGAACTGTTCAACTCCAACATCAAGGAGGTTCAGGGGGACCAATCCGCTCTTTTTTGATGGAAAGATTAAATAGCCCCGCGCAGGCGGCTCACTTTTTCCTGGATGGCGCCCCGGGATCCGGCGAAAGCGCCCGCTCGGTTTCGCCGGGCACGGCAGTGGTTTTTCCGCTCTTGGAGGCGGCTTTCGCCTCGCGCGATGTGGGGCCGGACGGGTTGCTCGATGGCGGCTTGTTTCCCGGGGGCTTGAGGGGGTGAGGCCCAGGCCGGCGCGTAGGTTCCTGGTAGTATAGGCTGTTGTTTTCCCGGTAAACCCCACGGTAAAGGTCGCGGGGGCCAGATCGGCCGGAATGGCGATAGGTGATGGCACCGGGGCCGCAGTCTCCATAACGCAGATAGTACTGCTCATCGCACTCCTCAACGCGCTCTGGCTTCTGCCGGGACTGCTCCAACTGGCGCTCGGCCTCCTGCAGCTTCAACTGCGCCTCGCGCTCACGGGCGGATAGTGCCGCCTTGCGCTGCTCCAGGTCCAGTTTCTCGAACTCCAGCCGTACCCGCCGGTCCTCCTCCATGCGCCGGCGGTCAGACTCGGCATCATAGGGCGTTTCTTCGAGTTGATCCAGGACCTTGACCCCGGGCGGGGGTGGCTGGTTGGAGAAGCGGATGACCCCATCGGCATCCCGCCACCGGTAAATGTCGCCAAACGATGGCGTGGCGAACCCGACAAGTGCAGCCAGTCCTGCGATCCAAAGGCAGCGTTTCATGTCCGTTCATCCTTGCATAGGGATTTGCATCAGCTTTTCGGGACCACTTGCGATCTTGCGGCGTCTGTTGGTTTGACGCTCGAACCGCCTGACGGGATTACGAGGTTCATGCTGGAGCCCCGGCGAACCGAAGCCGGGCCTAATCCTTCAGGCTGTTGCCGGTAGCGTGGATGATCTCCCACGCCTCCTCGGCGGTCTCGATAAAACGGAACAAGTCCAGGTCCGGTGCGGATATGGTGCCCTCGTCCACCAAGGCCTGAAAGTTGACCACCCGCGCCCAGAAATCCCGGCCGAAAAGCAGCACCGGGATCCGGCGGATCTTTCCGGTCTGGATCAGGGTCAGGGTTTCAAACAGCTCATCAAGGGTCCCGAAACCACCGGGAAAGGCCACCAGGCATTTGGCGCGCATAAGCAGGTGCATCTTTCGAATAGCGAAATAGTGGAACTGGAAGTTGAGCTCCGGGGAGATGTACGGGTTGGGGTACTGCTCGTGAGGCAGCACGATGTTCATGCCGATGGTCAATCCGCCGGCCTCGTGGGCGCCGCGGTTGGCCGCCTCCATGATGCCGGGGCCGCCGCCGGTCATCACCACCAAGTGATGGTTGTCCGAGTGGCGGCCGATCAGGTTCCCCAGCTTGCGTGCCTCCGCGTAGTAGCGGCTGCCGTCCATGACGCGTTCGGCTTTTTTAAGGTTTGCCTGCAGGCCGGGGTTGCCTGCATCCCGGCTCAGGTCGACCCGCGCGGACTCCAGACGGGCCGCGGCCGCCTCCGGCTCGAGGATGCGCGCGCTGCCGAACACCACCACCGCGGACTCGATGCCGTTTTCCTGAAGCGCCAGCTCGGGCTTGAGAAGCTCCAGTTGCAACCGCACGGGGCGGAGTTCGTCTTTGAGCAGAAAATCCGGGTCTTGGAAAGCGAGCCGGTAGCTGGTCGACTGCAGATAGTCCGCTTCCGCCTTCAAGCCGGCATGACGGGCATCCTCCTGCGCCGACGGGAAAATGGTTTTGCGGGGTTGCTGCTTTGCCATATAGAGGCCTCTCTTTCCGGGTGGTCATGCCAACGGCTGATGTCAGCTTACCAGATGGCACGAGACGGATGCAACCATGTGACAGAAATTTCCACGCGGATGTCCAAAAAATGTCACCGAAATGAAACGCGATTGAACGCGAACTGCCGGAGTGCTAAACTGGCGGTATGGAATTCGAGTTTGCAACGGCCGGGCGGATCGTATTCGGCGCCGGCGCGGCCCGCAGGATCGGCGGCGAGGTTGCTGCACTGGGCCGCCGCGCCCTGGTCCTGACCGGTGCACAGCCTGAACGCTGCGCGGAACTGCGCCTCCAGCTGGAACATCACCACGTCATGCACACATTGTTTCAGGTGAGCGGCGAGCCGACCACGACCCTGGTGGAGGCAGGTATCGACCGTGCCCGGGACTTCGGCTGCAACGTCGTGGTGGGCATCGGGGGCGGCAGCGTCATCGACGCGGGCAAAACGATCGCCGCCATGCTCGCCAACGGCGGAGATCTGATGGAGCACCTCGAGGTGATCGGCAAGGCCCGGCCGCTCGCCCGTCCCTCCGCCCCTTTCATCGCAGTACCCACGACGGCCGGCACCGGTGCGGAGGTGACCCGCAACGCCGTGATTGGGTCGCCGGCGCACCGGATCAAGGTCAGCCTGCGCAGCCCGTTCATGCTGCCCCACCTGGCACTGGTGGACCCTGAGTTGACTTACAGCATGCCGCCGGCGCTCACAGCCGCCACGGGTTTCGATGCGCTGACCCAGCTGCTGGAGGCATTTGTCAGCCGGCAGGCCAATCCGCTGACGGATGGGATCTGCCGCGAAGGCCTGCGCCGGGCGGGCCGCTCCCTGGCCGCCGCCGTTGCCGACGGCACCGACCGGCGGGCACGCGAGGATATGTGCATCGCCAGTCTGTTCGGGGGTCTGGCCTTGGCCAACGCCCGGCTAGGCGCCGTGCACGGCATCGCGGGGCCTTTCGGCGGCATGTTTTCCGCCCCCCACGGCGCCGTGTGCGGCCGGCTGCTGCCGTTTGTCATGGCGGCCAACATCGCTGCACTCAAGATGCGCGATCCCGGATCGCCCGGGCGCGAACGCTTCGACGAGGCCGCACGTCTTCTGTCCGGCAGCGATTCCAGCCGGGCCGATGACGGCATTGACTGGGTTTTAGCATTGAGCACGCGATGGGCTCTGCCGCCATTGTCCGCTTATGGGTTTTCCCGGAAGCACATGCCCGAGGTCGTCGCGAAATCGCTCGCAGCCAGCAGCATGCGCGGAAACCCCGTCGACCTTACTGCAGCCGAGGTGGAATCGGTCCTCGATCAGGCGCGCTGAGCCCGGCCGCTCTTCCTGTTGAAATCCACCGTTTCAAGCGTTAATATTACCCACTTTTATTTGCAACAGGTTAACGTCAGGCACCCCTATGATCACGCGCACTATCGCGACAGCATCGCTTATGCTCTTCCTGTCGGCGGCAACGCCTGGTTCGGCCGATTCCAACCTGACCCGGTTGGTAAAAAAGATACAGCCGGCCGTTGTCACGGTGATCGCCTACGACATGCAGCGCCATATTTCCGGGATCGGCACCGGGTTTTTCGTCGGCCCGCAGGGGCATCTGATCACCAATTTCCATGTGCTCGCCGGCAATTACGCAGCCGATGTCCGCACCTCGCAGGGCAAGTCCTATCCCGTTCAGGCGGTGTTGGCCGAGAACAAGGCCGCCGACCTTTTGAAGCTCCAGGTGGGTATTCCGCCGGAAGAGGTGTCGTGGATTGCTTTGAGCGACCGGCTGCCGGACATTGCCGAACGCATCGTCGTGGTCGGCAGCCCCATGGGACTCGAACAGACCGTGAGCGAGGGCATCGTCTCCTCCCTGCGCGAAATCCCCGTCATCGGACCGGTGTTTCAGATGTCCGCCCCGATCTCGCCCGGCTCCAGTGGGAGTCCGGTGGTCAACGCCAGGGGACAGGTGCTCGGCATCGCCACCTTTCAGTTCGTCCAGGGCCAAAACCTGAACTTTGCAGTGACGGCCCAGCAAATCACGGCGCTCAGGGCCCTCGATACTTCCATGTCGGTTTCCGGGTGGACCTTCGCTCACCTCGGCAGCAAGCCGCGGATGGCCGAGGAGCTCTGCCAGCAGGGCTTTAAATTCTCGATTGAGGGCGAGGACAAACTGGCGCTGGAGTATTTCCTCAAAGCCACACAGACCGATCCGAGCGACGCAGAGGCCTGGGGCGGGTTGGGCTCATGCTACGCCGGCCTGAACCATCCGGAGGATGCCGTGGCCGCCTTCAGGCAGGCCGTGCAAGCCAACCCCCGGGACGAGGTGGCCCGCTTTCGCCTGGCGGACTTTTACAGCCGGATCGGCCGCCATGAAGAAGCCATTGCCGGCTACCGGGAAGCGCTGGCCATCAACCCACAGTTCGAAGCCGCCTTTTTCAACCTGGGACTGATCTACGTGGGAATCGGCCGATACGCCGAGGGCAAGGACGCCTTCGAGGCCGTGACCCGGATCAACCCCGAAGCAGGCCCCGCTCACTACAACGCCGGACTCGCATACAGCCAATTGGGCCGTTTCCAAGAGGCGATCGAAGCTCAGAAAATCGTCATCCGCATCAACCCGGGCTATGCGCCGGCCTATCACGCCATGGGCGCGGCCATGGGCCATTTGGGCCGGCCGCGAGACGAAATGGCGGCCTACCGCGAGGCCATCCGCATAGACCCGGATTTCGCCCCTGCTCATCATGCCATGGGCACGGCGCTGCTGAAGCGCGGCGATACGCCCGGGGCTCTTGAGCAGTACAAAATTTTACAGAAACTCGATGCGACCATGGCGGGAACCCTTTTCCACCACATCTACCCAAACGATGACAACGGCCCCGTCTTTAAAGGAACTGCCCCGCAGCGGAAACCATAATTGCTTCGGTTGCAGCCCGATCAATCCCTCCGGCCTGCGAATGCGGTTTTTCTCCGACAACCGGGCCGTCTACTCCCGCCTGACGGTGCCGGAGCATCTGTGCGGCTGGAGCAACATCGTCCACGGCGGCGTGATCACGACGATTCTGGACGAGATCATGAGTTGGTCGGCCATCTACCTTTTGAAACGAATCGCGCTCACCCACAGCATCAGTGTCGAGTTCGTCATACCGGTCAAGGTGGGGCATGAACTGATGGCCGAGGGCCGCGTGAAGCAGACGGACGGCAGGAGCGACGCTGTGACCGAGGGGGTTTTGATCGACGCCTCCGGCAAGGTCTGCGCGCATTCGACCGCCCGGTTCAAGGTCTTCTCCCCGGCCGTCGCCCGGCGCCTGAAGATTGCAGACGAGGCCTCCATCCGCTGGTTCGAAGGAATTTTCAACCCCGACGGCCTGGATTGAAAACGTACGTTTGATTTGGGGTTGAAGGAAGGGCCGGGATCATTGCAGGCGGCGGGGAACCGGCGGTGGATGTCTCAAGAGGCCATTTTTTTCCTGACCTCTGCCGGCGCCGGAAGGAGCACCGCTTCGATCTCCAGGCGCATGCTTTCCAGCTCCTCTATAAACCGCCCCCGCTTTTCCTCGATGAACTGTCGGGCAAGGTCGTGGTAGTAGTCTACCCCTCTGAGCAGGTTTTCCTTGAAGCTGCTGAAGTAGCCTTGGGGTCGACGGGACAGGCCGATCGAAAAGCGGGAGACTTCTTTGCGCAGGTGCTCCACGTAAAGCCGGATCTCCTCGACAAACATGTGCGGCCGCTCACTGTTGGCCAGCAGGCAAAGCCGGCCGTAGATGTGGCCGACCATCTCCTCCAGGGAGGCCAGTTTCGAGAAGTTCACGATGTTGGGCCCGCAGCAGATGGCCGGGGTGGCGTGGTCATCGAGATGGTAGTTCAATGCGGCACCGCCGGCCAGGTCGTTGCAAAGGCAGGACTTGTCGAGCACACCCTGCCGGACGACGGCCTGCTGCTCGGCTGAAAGCCCCTCCTCCGGCAGCTTGCCGAGCTTGCGCCGGATATAGGACCGGGCGGCGATGCAAATCGGGATCTCGCTGAAATCCGTGTTGAACGCCGCGTAGCCTTTTGGGCATGAGCTCCCGGGACAGCCCGCATCATTGCGCCGGCGCCGTGCCTCTTCACTGGCCGAGGTTCGCAGGTTCCAGAAGGGAACACCCAGGGGGGAGCTGTCACTGAGATACACGTCAGCGGGCCGGGCGCTGAGAAGTTTCTCGATCTGCTGCCGATCCACGTTGGTGGCCTCGGGAACGAGCAGGAAGGGCGTTCCCCAGCCGGTGCCGTCCAGCAGGTAGCACCTCAGCAGGAAATCATTCTCGTCCGCCGTACCGATGCCTCCCTGAACCGTCACCCGCACGCTGCCCGGCTCCCAGCGCACCGGCCGACCCTGGGCCTCGAGCGCCTTGAGGTAGCAGTTTCGCAGAGACGCCGTAAGCTCCGCACGCCGCTGCTTGAACTCTTCGAGCACCGGTCCGAGCAGGTGGCCGTCGGTGGCGAAAGCGTGCCCTCCGCAGTTGAGCCCCGATTCGATCCGAAACTCGGAGATCCAAAGCCCGCGCTTGGCCAAAAACTTGCCCTGAACCTCGGCGGAGTGGAAATCGCTGACCTTCAGGGCAATGGTTTTTTTGAAATGCCCGTCTGCATCGGGAAAGAAGTCGTCGAAGGTTGCGGTATACCGGTACAGGCGCTGGTTGATCCCCGCCGAAAAAATGATGGCAGAGTTCAAGGAACTGCGGGCAAACCCGCGCAGGGCGGACATGGCGTGGGCGAACTCCGGGGTCAACTTCCGGCCGCCGTGATAGGTGTCGGCGTCAAGCTTGGTCATGATGTTGACGTCGATGCTGCCGGGAACGGCCAAGGGGCGGAGTTCGGCCTGCAGGCGCTCCTTTTCCGGGCCTTCGGCCGCAGCCAACATCGCCTCGTAGGCTTTTTTCAAATACCCGTTCGGCAGCATGCGAAAATAACGGGTGATCTCACTGCCCTCCTCGAACGGCGAGGCCTGGAGTTCCAGCACCTGCCGTCTCACCAGCCGATCCACCAAGTTCAGATAGGCGGTGATGCGGCGGGCGCGGCAGTCTTCCTCGCCCTCGGCAATAGGCTCAAAGGGCTCGCCGAGCCGCTCGCAGTGATACTTTCGCACCTGCTCGATGAGCACGTCATCCACAAGGGATATGACGGAGGAAATGCCGTAGCGGGCGACCTTCAGGGGAGTATCGATGGTGAACCCCGTGCCCATGACGGGGATGTGAAACGTGTGCGGTTGATGCATCATGTCCGGCCTCGCGTCGGTGTCGTCGTTATGGTCAGCGGCGTCCGATTCCGGCCGGCCGGCCACGATATCCCTCCAAATGATGGCAGGATCAGGGGGTATTCAATGGATCCTATCACATCAGGGACCCAGCTCCCAGCATTATTATCCCTGCTGCGGGCTACCGCGACAGAAAAACTGAAAGCACAGCGAAAGGCAACACTCAGGGCTGCTGGCTGCCTTCCACTGGGTCGGGAAACGCAGCCATCAACCCCCGCAGATTTTGCAGCTGGGAGCCCAAATCGGTCCCCGGCCCGACCGCCCCTAAGGGTAGCCCACGTCCCAGTCGCTGAGCGGCGCGTTCGGCGATGCGACCGGGATTCAGCCGCAACCGGATGAGCATCTGTAGCAGGAAAAAGCCGAGGGCGAGGGCGATGCCGATCAACCAGAACGCATGCACGAAAAAGTCACCGCCGAGATAGTCTCCCCGGAAGAAACTCACCACCGCCACCCACCCCACATAACCGATCAGGCCGACCGCCGGAGCGTTCAACAGGGCTTGCAGCCAGAACCCGCCAAGCGCTGCGGGGATCCTGGAGCTTTCCGCTTCGACGGCCTCCCCCCAGAGGGCGGAGAAGGGTCCGGAAAAAGCCTCCGCGTGAGCGTCGGCGGTTTCGGCCCCGCGCACCGCCGGGTCGAAGCGACCCCGCACCAGCATCTCCGCAGCATCCGGCCAACGCCGCAGCAGTGCCATACGAAACGCGCCGAGCGCTGCGTTCAGGC
>JBGSTS010000173.1:0-2211 GCA_041736435.1 Desulfobacterales bacterium
GCGGTTCGGGTGCGGGTGCCGGAGCCGGTAGCGGCGGCTCAGGAAGCGGCGAAGGATTAGGGGCGGGTCCGGGGCCTTCTGCCGGTCCCGGGCCTGCAGCTTCCATAGGTCCTGGCCCGAATGCTTCTATGGGCCCCGCCGCCAGCCAGGGCAAAGGCGCGATGAACGCCTTTTCGTACGGCCCCGGTGACGGCACCGGAAACCAGGGGATCGGCCCGCAAGATGGGACTGGTTTTGGCGCATCTGCCAAATAAGAAGTCAAACGCAAGCACACAGGGGCCCTCCGCAGGCCCCTGTGTCATATCACCCAACCGATATTCTATCCGTCCGGCCTGTCGTTCTCACACTCTACAATTTTTTTAGCACCGCATTTGTGAACTCGCGGGTCCCCGCCTTTCCGCCAAGATCCCGGGTCAGCACCTTGCCCTCACCCGTTACGGCCTCGATGGCGGCCATGAGCGCTGTGGCGGCGGGCGCCTCGCCCAGGAATTCCAGCATCAGCGCCACCGACCACAGGGTGGCGACCGGGTTGGCAACGCCCTGGCCGGCGATGTCGGGCGCGGAGCCGTGTACGGGCTCGAACATGGAGGGAAATTTCTTCTCGGGGTTCAGGTTGGCCGAAGGTGCGATCCCGATGCCCCCGGCGCAGGCCGGGCCCAAGTCGGAGAGAATGTCACCAAAGAGATTGCTCGCCACCACGACGTCGAACCAGTCCGGGTGCTGGACGAAATGCGCCGTGAGGATGTCGATGTGGTACTGGCTGGTCGTGATGTCGGGGAACTCGGCGGCAGCGGCCCGGAAACGCTCGTCCCAGAATGGCATGGTGTGTAGGATACCGTTGGACTTGGTGGCCGAGGTCACATGTTTCCGGGCTCTCTTCCGGGCAAGCTCGAAGGCATACCTCTGAACGCGGTCCACGCCGAACCGGGTGAAAATCGACTCCTGAACGACGACCTCCCGCTCGGTGTCGGGATAGAGGCGGCCGCCGATCTGGGAGTACTCGCCCTCGGTGTTTTCGCGGATGATGACAAAGTCGATCTCTTTGGCGGTACGCCCGGCCAGCGGGGATGCAATCCCCGGCAGCAGGCGCACCGGGCGCATATTGACATACTGGTCGAAACCGCGGCGGATGGGGATCAAAAGCCCCCAGAGCGAAACATGATCCGGGACCCCGGGCGACCCGACGGCTCCGAGCAATATGGCGTCGAAGGGCCTGAGCCGCTCGAGCCCGTCTGCAGGCATCATGACCCCGTGCTTTGAGTAATAATCGCACGAATAGGGAAATTCGGTGAACTCCATGCTGAAGTTGTGTCGCCCGGCAAGTTCCTCGAGAACCCGCACGCCTTCGGGAACAACCTCCAGCCCGATCCCGTCGCCGGGGATCAATGCGATGCGATAGGTCATGCTCCCTCCTTGCAAAACTGGTTAAATATACTTTAATAGCGGTTAAGCGGAAAAGGGTCAAATCGTAATTTGACACCAGGCCCCCGGGCAAATAGATTCACTCCATTCTTTTCATGGGAGCACGCTGCATGGAACAGCAGATAATCCGCCTTCTCAGGGACCTGGTTGCCGTCAACTCCGTCAACCCAACCCTCTCCGAGGGTCCCGGCGAAAGCGAGATTGCCCACTTTATCTTCAATTATCTCAAGCGCCTCGGATTGGATGCCGAGCTTTATTCCCTGACCGCCGCCCGGGCCAGCGTGGTCGGTGTGGTGCGCGGAAAAACGGGCCGGGAGTCGCTTGTCCTGAACGGCCATATCGACACGGTCGGGGTGGAGGGAATGGATTCGCCCTTCGCCCTGCGCCGGGAGGGGGACCGGCTCTACGGCCGCGGGGCCTACGATATGAAAGGCGGAGTCGCCGTCATGCTGGCCCTGGCGGCAACCTTCGCACACCAACCGCCGGCCGGCGACCTGTGGCTGACCTTTTCCGCCGACGAGGAGGACCGCAGCCTCGGCACCGAGCAGCTGGTGCGCGAATGGCTGCCGTCCGTCTCACCGGCACCGGTAGCCGCTGTTTTCCTGGAACCCACCGAAGGCGAGATCGGGGTCGGCCACAAGGGATTCACCTGGCTTGAAATAGAGGTCGAGGGCCGGGCCGCCCACGGCAGCCGGCCGGAGGAAGGCATCGATGCCATCATCCCCCTGCACGGGGCGCTGGCCGAGCTCGACTGCATCCGTTCCGAGCTGGCCGATCGGCCGCCGGACC
>JBGSTS010000220.1:0-6753 GCA_041736435.1 Desulfobacterales bacterium
GCCGCCGCCGGAGCCGCCGGGACCTCCAGATCCGCTTCCGGAACCGCCCGAGCCGCCCGTGCTGCCGGATCCGGAATGACCACCGGGGGAGCCGCTCAAGCCCGGCGGCGTTTGGCCTTGCTGCATCGCCTGCGCGAAGCCTTGCGCCAGGCTTTGGGGTGAGTGGGATTGGGCCTGGCTGACCAGGGACTGGTGCATGCCGGTGATTTCGGCTGCGCTGTAGCCTTTGGATACGGCGTGTGAGATGACTTGTGCTGAAACATCCGACGACACCCCCAGCCGCGACATGTCGCGCAGCATGGCCAGGCAAGCCGCTGCCAGCCGGGTTGACTGCTCCGGGCCCACTTTCACGGATTGTTCCTGAAACCGCATCATCGTATTGGAAGCGTCGTGTTCGCTGAAACCGGCGGCGAGGCTTTCGGCCAGCAGGTTTCCCAGCCCTTCGGAATGCTCTTTGTCGCGGGCCAGCGATCGTGTCTGGCCGTAAGCGAATTCGTAACGGGCGCACACGGTTTCCATGGCCTGCAG
Organism: Desulfobacterales bacterium; assembly: GCA_041736435.1. Taxonomy (GTDB): domain Bacteria; phylum Desulfobacterota; class Desulfobacteria; order Desulfobacterales; family SpSt-501; genus SpSt-501. The sequence continues at coordinate 529 of JBGSTS010000220.1, forward strand.
GGTTTTCTCCGGCGGTATGCGTTTGGCCATGCCTTCGAACGCCTTGTTGATGGCCGGTCGTGTCGGAAGACCTTTGCGCTGGGCTTCCAGGATGATCTTCTGGGCTTTGAGCATCTGGTCTGCGGAGAAGCGGTTCTCTTGCATGTCCTGGACGAGCTGAATGCCCTCCTCGCTGCGGACCCCGCCGTTTATGATCTCCCGGGTTCCGTCTTTGACCTGGGCGGGCATCTCGGCCAGATGCCGCTCCACTTCTTTTGCAAACGCCCCGGTGGTCAGGGTCAAGAAAAGTGCAAGCCACCCGATGCAGGTCCGCCTGAAGATTTCTTTTCGCTTCATTCTTGTTAACCTCGCTATCGCACCTACGGGGAGAAGACGCAATTTTCGGCTCCGAAATCGTCTTTCTCCCTCAAGTCGCAATCCGGCACATAGACCTTGCCGTCCACCAGGTAAAAATACTTGAATTCACCCACCCGGTTCAAAGAGACCCTCCAGGTGCCGAGCCGGTCCCGCGCTGCAGGGATCTTTTCGAATCCATCGCCGGACACGACGATCGATACCGACTTCGCCGCGGGCGACCTCAGATACAAATCGACTTGGGTGTTGTCGATCGTGCGGTAGTGCCCGGAGCAGCCACTTGCGATACAAAGAACCAAAATGATCACATGATGGTTCACGGTTACAGCCTGACGGATAAAATGGAGTTCTCTCCGCCGAAGTCATCGGTTTCGCGCACCCCGATGGTCGGGTCGGCGAGCCGTCGGCTGCCCTCGATGATATAACTGAAGCGGTGGTCGCCCTCCGGCAGATCAACCGTGACCTCCCAGTAGCCGCTTCGTCCGGCGGATTTCAACGGGATTTTGCCCCAGCCGCTGAAACTACCCACGAGTTCCACTTGGCTTGCAGCCGGCTGATAGATCACGAACCGATGCGGCTGCAGCGGCTGTTCCGGCGCCGGTCGTAAAAGAAAAAGAAACACTGTCGCGGCGGCCAGCGCGGTCGTGGCGGCGGCCAACGGCCTCAACCAGTTGAAGGAGTGCCAGGGCTTTCGCTGCTTCCTGAGCGTTAGGGTGGGCAGGTGCGCGACGACATCCGCGCGGATGAGCTTTTCCTGCTGCAGCAGGCCGACGGCATCGTTTTTGAAGCCCTCGTCCCGGTGCACATTTTCCACAAAAACGATTTTTTCATCCAGATTGAGCTCATTGTCGATGTACATACTGATCAAATGGTCATTCATCTCTTTGTCCCCATGAAATTCCGAAGCTTTTTCCGGGCGCGATGGATTTTGACCTTGACATTGGCCTCGCTGATCCCCGTGAGATCCGCTACCTCGCGGTAGGACATGTCACTGCTCACGACCAGCGAAATCAAGTCCCTTTCATCATCCTCCAGGTGTTTCATGGCTGCCAGGACCCGGCGGTACTCTTCGCGTACCATGAGCTCGTGGTTCGGGTCCACGGTTGCACGCTCCTTTTCAACCGAAAGCGGCGGGTTGCCTTTGTTCCGGCGCAGCGCATCATAAAGCAGATTACGGCCGATGGTGAACAGAAGTTGCGGCGTGAAGTGTTCCGCCGAATATTTTTCGATAAGCCGGGTGAAGCTCTCCTGCATGATGTCCCAGGCCAGATCGTAGTCCCCTGAGCGCCGGACGAGATAGTTTAAAAATTTTCGCCGCTGCCGGCTATAGAAGTCATTAAACGTGTTCACACATCACTATAACGACGCGTGGCCGAAAAGGTTACATGGTTACATCGTCCCGTATTCCGTTTGACCCGCATCGATTCCTGCGCTACTATGCAGATACCTGTCGAATTGTGAAAGGATTTCTTCTAGTGCATTCAATCCGGTTATGTCACTCCATGCAGCACGTGGTTTACCGGCCGGCCTCACACCGGCCCCCCGGCCCTCCGCCCTGAGTCCAGGGAACCAACGCCATCACTCTAAAATAATAATAAATATTTTCTGCAAGGGCTGTGCACCCCGCATGACTCAGTCATAACGAGAGCTCACATGAAAAACGCACTTCAAAAAGAGACCGGCCGCCGACGCACCTTCGGCATCATCAGCCACCCCGATGCGGGCAAGACCACGTTGACCGAAAAGCTGCTCCTATACGGCGGGGCCATCCACATGGCCGGCATGGTCAAGGCGCGCAAAGCCGCCCGGCACGCCACCAGCGATTGGATGGTGATCGAGCGTGAACGGGGGATATCCGTCACCACCTCGGTCATGAAGTTCAACTACCGGGACCTGGAGATCAATCTGCTCGACACCCCCGGCCACCAGGACTTCTCCGAAGACACTTACAGGGTGCTGACGGCCGTGGACAGCGCCCTGATGGTTGTCGACAGCACCAAAGGCGTGGAGCTTCAGACTGAAAAGCTGATGGAGGTCTGCCGCATGCGCAACACCCCCATCATCACCTTCATCAACAAGCTGGACCGGGAGGGGCTGGACCCCATCGAGCTGCTCGATGAAATCGAGAATAAGCTGCAGATCGAGTGCACTCCCTTCTCATGGCCGGTCGGCATGGGCAAGGGCTTCAAGGGGGTATACAACCTCCAGCGCAGCGAGCTGTATCTGTTCACCCCCGGGCTCGAAACCCGCGAGCGGGAAGGGGTTCGGATCACCGACCTCGGTGATCCGCAGCTCGACCGGATTTTAGGCAGCCAGGCGGGTGAACTGAGGGCCCAGGTGGAGTTACTGGAAGGGGCCGCCAATCCCTTTGAGCGGGAGCATTTTCTCAACGGGAGTCAGACCCCGGTTTTTTTCGGCAGTGCGCTCAACAATTTCGGGGTGCAGGAGCTGCTCGACGCGTTTGTCGAGCTGGCCCCGCCGCCGCGGCCGCGGGAGGCACTGACACGCACCGTCGAGCCGGCTGAGGAGGCTTTTTCCGGGTTTGTTTTCAAGATCCAGGCCAACATGGACCCGGCCCACCGCGACCGCATTGCGTTTCTGCGGATCTGCTCCGGCAAGTTCACCCGCGGGATGCGGGTGACCCACCACCGGGCTGGAAAGCAGATGGCGTTCAACAACGCCACCATTTTCATGGCCCAGGATCGGACCAACGTGGAGGAAGCCTATTCGGGCGACATCATCGGCATTCACAACCACGGCACCATCCGCATCGGGGACACCTTTTCCGAAAAGGAGCCGCTGCAGTTCACCGGCATCCCCAATTTCGCCCCCGAGCATTTCCGCCGCGTTCGTCTTAAAAACCCGATGAAGTCCAAGCAGCTGCACAAGGGGCTGGTCCAGCTCTCGGAAGAGGGCGCCATTCAGGTCTTCCGCACCCTTTTGGGCGGCGATCTTATTTTGGGGGCCGTCGGGGTGTTGCAATTCGATGTCACGATGGCCCGCCTGGAGGCGGAATACGGGGTGGACGCGGTCTATGAGCCGGTCGATTATTCCACGGCGCGGTGGGTCGAGTGCGAGGACAAAAAAATGCTCGAGCGTTTCGAACGGATGCAGCGCTCCGATTTGGCCCACGATGCCGAAGGCTATCTCACCTACCTGTGCGCCAACGAATTCCGCCTCGGGTTTGCGATCAAGGACTGGCCCGAGATCACGTTTCGAAAAACCCGCGAATACAGCGACGGCAGCCAGCGGCAGCAGACTCGCCGGGTGGCCTGAAGATGGTTGCGTAAAAGGGCTAATCTCCGCGTTGCGCTCCATCTCGCTAGCGCTTCGGCGTACTGCCAGTACGCCTCGCGCCGCGAGATTCGCGCGTCTTGACCTTGGCCCTTTTACGCAACCATCCAGAAGGTTCTATTTTAAGATCGCGGCAGTTTAGGCAAGTTCGAAAAAGCGGGTTATCGGGTGCGGCACTGCCCCATCAGAGGGCGTAGATTTCCTCTTTTGAAAGCAGTTGCAGGCCGGCCCCTTCGAGCAGGCTCGTCGCCTCCGCCACGTTCGCCACCTCGATCACCAGCACCGCCCGATCTTTCAGCACGAACCCGTAGGAATCCTCCACGTTGATGTGGCGCCGGGTCAATATCGTCAGCACCGCGTGCAGGCCCCCGGGGCGGTCCTCGACCGCCACGGCGATGATCTCTTTCTGCGAGGCCAGACCGCCGGCCCGCTTCAGGGCGCGGCAGGCGTTGTCGGGGTCGTCCACCAGGATCTTCACGACCCCGAACTCGCCTAAATCCGAAATCTTGATGGCCCGGATGTTGATCTCGGCCTGGGCCAGCACCCCGGTGATTTTGTCGAGCCGGCCGGGTTTGTTTTCAGCAAATACCGAAATGTGATGAGCGATCATGGCTTATTCCTTGCGCCGCCGGTCGATGACCCGCACCGCCTTGCCTTCGCTCTTGGGGAGCGAGTCCGGTTCGACTAAGGCCACCTTGGGTGTGAAGAGCAGTTCGCCCTTGAGAGCCGCTGTGATCCGCTGCTGCAGGGCCTTCAGGCTTTTGACATCCCCTTGGAAGAACTCGCGCTGCACCTCCACCTGCACCGTCATCGCATCCATCGGGCCTTCGTTTTCCAGGATGATCTGGTAATTCCTCCCGACCTCCGGGATGCTCATAAGCAGGTTTTCAACCTGCACGGGGAAGACATTGACCCCCTTTATGATGAACATGTCATCCGAGCGCCCCTTGATACGGGCGATCCGCTTGTGGGTGCGGCCGCACGGGCAGGGGCCGGGTAGGATTGCGGTCAGGTCCCGGGTCCGGTAGCGGATCAGCGGCATGGCCTGTCGGTCCAAGGTCGTCAGGACGAGTTCCCCCTCCTCGCCCTCCGGCACGGGCTGTAAAGTGTTGGGGTTCAGCAGCTCCACGACAAAGGCGTCCTCCCAGATGTGCATCCCGTTCTGCTCCGGGCACTCGAAGGCTACGCCGGGGCCCGACATCTCCGAAAGACCGTAGGAGTTGAACACCTTGACGCCCAACCCGTCCTCCACGCGCTTGCGCGTATGCTCGGAGTAGGGCTCGGCCCCCAGGTAGGCGATCTTCAGCCGGAGGTCGCGCTGCGGTTCGACCCCGGCCTCTTCAAAGACCGAAAGCAGGTGTAGGGCGTAGCTGGGGATCACATGGACAAGGGTGGTGCCGAAATCCTGCATGAACTTGATCTGGCGCCGGCTGTTGCCAGCTCCTGCCGGGACGGTCAGAACCCCCAGCCGCTCGGCCCCATAGTGAAACCCCAGCCCGCCGGTGAACATGCCGTAGCCGGTCATGTTCTGGAAGACATCTGAGGGTCGGGCCCCGGTCATGAACATGCACCGTGCCATCAGATTCGCCCAACTGGCCAGATCGCAGGCGTTGTGGCAGACCACGGTCGCCTGGCCGGTGGTTCCGGAAGAGGAGTGCAGGCGCACCACCGCCTCTTTTTCGACCGCCAGGAATTCAAAAGGATAGCCTGCACGAAGGTCCTGTTTGGTGGTGAACGGCAGCCGGCTGAGATCTTCCAGCCCTCTGATCCGGTCCAACGCAATCCCGGATGCCTGGTACATACGCCGGTAATAGGGTGCGGCTGCAGCCCGAGCGAGCGTGCTCCTTAACCGCTCGTTCTGCAGGCCGCGCAGTTGGTTTCGCGGCAGGGTTTCAAGCGTCTCTTCCCAAAACATATTCTGTTTGCGGGCCTTTCCGTTATGGTTGGATGGCATCCAGCAGCTTCGGCAATATGGCCATGGCGTCGCCGACCACCCCGAGGTCGGCAATCTTGAAAATGGGGGCATCGGGGTCCTTGTTGATGGCGATGATTTTTTTTGAGGAGCTCATTCCCACGACGTGCTGAATGGCTCCGCTGATGCCGACCGCGACGTACAGATCCGGGCCGACGGTGGTGCCGGATTGACCCACCTGGATGGTATGCGGGACCCAGCCGAGCTCGACGATGGCCCGCGAGCCGGCCATGGTGCCGCCCAACCGCAGTGCCAGGCTCCGCACCAGGTCCAGGTTGGAAGGCTCCCCGCACCCGCGGCCGGCTGCCACCAGGATGCGGGCCTCCTCGATCTTTTCCCCGCTCTCGGCCGCCGGGATGTTCTCCACCACCCTGGTGCGGATGGAGGACTTGGAAAGGGTCACCGGAAAGTCTTCGGCGGCAACCGGCCGCCTGAGGTCCGGCTCGGCGGCGGGGAACACGTTGGGCCGAACAGTCGCGCACTGGGGCCGGGTGTAGGGGGTGACGATGCTGGCCATGATGTTGCCGCCGAAGGCCGGCCGGGTCTGAACGAGCTGGCCTTGCTCGTCGATGGCGAGCCCCGTGCAGTCGGCCGTGAGGCCCAGG
>JBGSTS010000231.1:0-14792 GCA_041736435.1 Desulfobacterales bacterium
CCGGATGAGGTTTACTACGGTCTGCCTCATCCGTTCGCGGAGGCAGCCTGATGCTTCCCATAAAAACTACAAAAAACCAAAAACCGATTCAGAGCTTAGCCCACCCATCAGGCTGTCCAAACAACGGGGTCCACCGCCTCCCGGCTCATGTGCTTTGATATCTTTTGCCCGGCAAAATTCAGGTCAGAACTTTAAAACTATTCCAACGGGTATCAACAAAAGGAGATGATCGGAAACCGAATGGAAATTTGGCAAAACTATTCCATGAATCACACCCCAAAAGTCCTATAAAACAATAGATCTGTGTAAACCTACCGCCAACTGCTGTAAAAAGACGAAATATAATACAACTTATCGATATAATTGCATATAATAGTTGACATCGGGAATTCTGTTTTGGTAGAGTGCGCTCCGGCCGAATCCAGAAGATCGAAGCTGCTTCCAGATTATCTTCGCATTCGAGGAGATCGATATGTTTGGAAGGCCGCACCTCCTCCTATTGCTCATCCTGTGCACCGCGACCTTCGCCTCCCATGTTACCTTCGACACTCCATCCGATAACCAGCATCCATTTTCAAACCAACACGCAGCTGTTTTTCAGACTCAACCCGAGAGGCAATCCACTGTGGGTTCCATTAAGATTGTGCCCTCTCAGGGCAAGCCGTGGGTTGGCTCGAACACCGTCCGCAGCAGAGACGCTGCCTCCTCGTCGCGAGCAGGTAGCGTGAATAATTTCCCAACCCAATCAACCGCTGCACGAATCGGAACCACGGCTCCGACGCAGGCCGCTTCAAGCGATGTCGCCGAGCGAACGCCTGCACGCGCGGCATCTGCGCCGCTTTGGGCGACGCCGGTTTCTGCTCGAATTCAGCCGGAGCCGCCCGAACGACCCGCGCAATACCCGCTGGTTTCATCCCCGCGCCGGTCTAATCCAGCCGCAAACCGTCAGCCCCCGGTCCAGCCGACTTCCCCGCCCGTGAGCCCGCCCGTGATCAAACGGCCGGATGACCCGGGACAAAGCTACAAAGACGATTCGAAGACGGGCCCACCGACAGCCCCCCCGGTTCAAGGCGAGACCACTCCGCCTGAGCCGGAAGACCCCGTTGCCAAGAAGAACCCGGAGAATGGAGAACCACCGCAGGAAAAGGATATGGAAGCGCGGGACCCTATCGACCCCGGAGAAAACGAACGTGCCGCAATCACAGCCGACCCGGGCGGTGACCAGTCGGTTTTCGTCGGCGATACCGTCTCATTGGACGGCAGCGCCTCGCGGTCGGCGGAAGCTCGGGCATTGTCTTTTTCGTGGTCGTTTGTCTCGAAGCCGGCTCAAAGCCATTCCGTGCTCTCCGACCCCGCCGCGGTTGGCCCCGCGTTTGTCGCGGATCTCGCCGGCATCTACATGATCGAGCTGGTGGTGAGCGACGGGATCGATGACAGCGTGCCGGAAACAGTGGTCGTTGTGGCTGAGCAGCGGCCCAGGACGGTCCCCGCCCTGGTGGGGTTTGATCTGAAACGCGCGGAGGCGCTGCTGTTGAGCGAAGGGCTCGAAATCGGCCCCATCACGACGGCCTACCATCAACAGACTCCAAAGAACCAGGTGATAGAGCAGGATCCCCTAGCCGGAACGATCATCCTCGAGCCCCTCGCGGTCAGCCTGGTCATCTGCCTTCCGCCGGACGATGACGACGACCGGGACGGACTGCCCGATGCATGGGAATACGCCAAACTCGGCGGACTGCAACAGCGCGGCGCCGACGATGCGGATGGCGACGGCTACAGCAACCACCAGGAATATCAGGTCGGAACCGACCCGGCAGACGGAAGCGAGGCACCGGTTCCGGCCGGCACCTTCTTCGAATATGACATGTTCGGTCGCATCGTCGTGAAACAAGTCACGCTCGAGCCATAGCCAAAGCAGCTTGGGGGGATTTTAAAATCGACCTCCTTAAAAGCAGCCTGCAATGAAAAGCAACCTGAGAATCGCCGCCGCTGCTCTGCTGATCATTCTTTCCGCATTCTCGCCGAGTGCGGCGCAGGTCGAGCCACCCTATGACCCCGCCATCCTGCCCCAGGAAAACGCCGTCCCCCTTCTGCCGTTTGAAGCACCGGGCAGCACGGCCAACAACGGCGCTGCCCGGTTGAACTACCCCCTCCCGGTTCCACCCGGAAGACAGGGCGTGGCTCCGCGCCTTTCGCTCGAGTACAACAGCGCCGAGCGCAACGGGATTGCCGGGGTGGGATGGAATCTCGCGCTGGGTGCGATTCAACGCTCCACCCGCAACGGGCTGGACTTCCAGGGACAAGCCTTCGAACACGACGGCGAGGAACTGACGCTCCGCACCGATTGGGGCGCAGGCTATTACGGGCAAAAACGGGAGGAGCGGTTTTCCAAGTATCAACTGCTCTCCCCGACCGCCGGCTGGGTGGCGACACGCCGTGACGGCATGCGCTACATTTTTGGCTCGCAGCCCGGATCGCGCCTGGAAAACCAATCCGGGGTTTTCCGGTGGTGCCTGGACCGGGTAGAGGATCCCAACGGAAACTTCTACACCATCACCTATTTCAAGGACCAGGGGCAGATCTATCCTCAGCGGATCGACTACACCGGCCATACACGCGCGGCGCCGGCGCATTCGGTTGTTTTTTCCTACACAAACCGCCCTGACCTCATCGTCTCCTTCCTGAGCCGAACGCGCATCGTCACCGCGAAGCTGCTTTCAGCCCTAACGACGAAAGCCAACGGCCGGACGGCGCGGGTCTACGACCTGGCTTACGAGCAAGGCTCCTCCGGGCGTTCACGGCTGCGACACATCAAGGCCGATCCGCTTCCCCCCGTCACATTCACCTATCAAAACGGCGGCAGCGGCGTGTTCACGGCCGGACCTACCGCCGGAACCGAAGGCGAGAACAACGCGGGCTATGTTTTCCATGGAGACTGCGACGCTGACGGGTACCCGGACCTGGTCAAGTTCAACAGCGACAGCCACACACCCTATGTTTACGTCTACCTCTCCGACGGCGCCGGCGGCTACGGCGGCAAGATCAGCACCAAGCTAACCGGGGGCGCGAACCAGGCGGGATTCGTGATCGTCGCCGACGTCGACGCCGACGGAGCGGTCGACATTATCAAGGTGGAGGCATCCGGCACCTATGGGACGGTCTATTTTCACCGCGGCGTCGGCAACGGTTCCTTTGCCGCCGGCGTGCGCAGCGATCTCGGCGGCATGAACGACCGCGGCCGGATCCTGGTCGGGGAGGTGCTCGGTCAGGACGGGCGGCTGGAGCTGATCAAGCTGGGAACCCTCTCGGGGCAGGTTTCGATCCACCGGCTCAAAGCCAACGGGGCGTTTGATGCGGGCGTGACCACCAACCTGGGAGCGGTGGTGGACACCGGCCGGATCTTAATCCTCGACAGCGATGGCGACCGCCGGGACGATCTGGTGCGGATCCACGCGAGCTCGAGAATTTCAGTCCACCGGTCTCACGGCGACGGCACCTTCGAGGCGCCGATCGAAACGGACCTGGGCAACGGGGCCAACGACCCGGGCTGCCTGATGGCGGGGGATTTCAACGGCGACGGCCTGGCCGATCTGCTGAAGATCAGGTCGTTATCGTCGCGGGTGACCACCCATCTTTCCCAGGGCGACGGCGCCTTTGCGGCCGGCGCAGAGACCCACCTGGGCGGCCCGGCAATCGAACCGGGCCGTATTCTTATCGCCGACGTAGACAAGGACGGTCTTCAGGACATGGTCCGCCACTACTGGAACTCATCGGCGGTGGACTGCTATCGTTCCGATGGCGAGGGGAACTTCAGCGCTGAGGTCAGAACCGGGTCGATCCCCGGTGCGCTTTACAGAGGCTATGCGACCCTGGCCAATGTCGACGGCAACGGGGGTGCGGACCTGATCCGACGCACCCGCTCAGGCGATATCACCACCTTTACGTCCGACCCGAAAGCCCCTGACCTGCTGGTCAAGGCTGTGAACGGACTGGGGGCCACTTACACCCTCGCCTACCGGTCATCCGCTGAGTATGAAAACCTTTACCTGCCGTTCAACCTGGACACGCTGGCCGAATTCACGCTGAACGACGGCAACGGCGTGACCGCCGCCAGCTACTTTAGCTACGCGGATGGGTATTACGACCCCAAGGAGGCATCGTTTCAGGGCTTTGCCAGAACCGAGCGCACCCTTCCGGACCGCAGCGTCGAGCAGGCCCTGTACCACCATGACGACTACCTGCGCGGCAGGCTTAAAAAGCTGGAGCATGTAAGCCCGACCGGCAACCTGCTGAGCCAAACGACGATGTCCTGGTCCGCTGCCCCGTTGTCCGGTCTGGCGCGCTTCGTGAAGCTGGACGTCAGGCGAGTAGAGCATTTTTTCAACCCGGTGGTATTTGCTCAGGACGATTTCCACTACAGCACCGTTCACGGCCATGTTGTCGCCCGGACCCGCTCCGGCACCAACGCCGGAGCGATCACCGAGTCCCACCGCCATTTCAACTGCGGTTTCTGGAACTGGAGGCCGGATCAGCTCACCCTGCAAGGTGCCGGCGAGGCCATCGTCCAGGATACCTTTTTCGGCTATGACAGCCGCGGGAACAAGACCCGTGAGGAACGCTGGAACGATCGGGGCGATAACCCGGTCATCACATGGGCCTGCGATGCTTACGGGAACCCGACGGCCAGAACCGATGCCAACGGCAACACCACCGGCTATGTCTACGATTCCGCCACCTTCACCTATCCATCGATCATCACCCTGCCCTCGACCGACGGGGTCCGGCATGTGTGGAAGGCGCCGGTGTTCGATTATTGCGTTGGAAAAGCCAAAACCCTCGAGGATGAAAACGGAAATCTGACCCTGTACAGCTACGACGGCCTGGGCCGCCTGCTGCAGGCAGAGACTCCCGACGGCGGCAGCCGGTCGTTCACCTATGCGGACACCGTGTTACCGACCTACGTGAAAACAACCGTCCAAACCGAAACCGGCAGCCCCATCACGAGCTACGACTACCTCGACGGGCTAAAACGCAGAATCAGAACACTGACATACGGTGAGAACGGCCGACCCCTCCACACCGCCACCTTCTATGACCCCATGGGGCGAACCTGCCGGCGCGAGGGCCCGAGCTATTCCGCAGCAGGCGGCACCCCCTGGCATGAAACCTCATACGATTCCTGGGGTCGGACACTTCGCACCCGGCAAACGGAAGGAGAACACGGAATCGTTGCAAGCCTCCACAGCCACAGCGGCCTGGCCGCTACCGTGACCGACCCGGACGGCGCCTGCAAGACCACGGTGAGAGACTACCTGGAACGGGTCATTCGCGTGGTGGAACACTCGGAGCATGGCGACATCGCCATGGAATTGGACTACAACGCGGCCGGGATTCTGACGAAGGTCGTGAACCAGGCCGGAGCATCGACCCGCTTCGACTACGACTCGCTTGGAAACGTGCGCAGCATGAGCGACCCCGACATGGGTCTTTGGGCTTACACCTATGACGCCAACGACAACCTGAAGACACAGACCGACAGCAAGGGCCAAACCGTTTCCATGGAATATGACGCCCTGGACCGGGTGATCTCGAAAAGCTACTCCACGTCGGGCCCGCCGGTCCTCTATTCGTATGATGCCTCGATTCCCAACGGAATCGGTCGCCTGCATGCTGTGGCCAATTCCCATGCAACCCTTACCTGCGACGCGTACGACGAAATGGGACGGCTGCTGAGCATTTCGAAACGGTTCGCAGGAAACCCGGCTGTCTACACCACGCGCAGCGAGTATGATCCCGCCGGGAGGCTCAGCGCCACCATCTACCCGGTGGACGAGTTCCGCGTCGATTATGAATACCACTCCGGGACCCGGCTTCTTCGGAGTGCCCGCGGCCCTAAACAGGCTTTGTACGCCGAGGTCGAGGACTACACTCCGGACGGCAAGCCCGGCTACCTCTACCAGGGAAACGGGATCGGCACCACCTTCACCTACGATGCCCAATCGACTCGATTGACGGGCATTCACATTCAGAGCCCCAGCGCGATCTCGTCCGAGGATATCTTCAACAAGACCTACCGCTACAGCCCGGCCGGGGACATTACCGAAATTGCGGACCACCTCAAATCCGTTACCCGCGCCTACGAGTATGACAAACTGCACCGCCTGGTGTCGGAGCGTTCATCCAATGCGACCCTTGTTCACCCGTCGCGCGTGGTCAGGCTGACCTACGACTATGAGGGCGCGGGACCGTTCCACGCTCCGAGACGGATCGCAGCCCGCGGCAGCATGTATGACTTCCACTACGATGCCAACGGCAACATGACCCGCGGCCCGGTTCTGTCCGATCCAGCGGCGCCCCGCCAGCGCTTTCTCACCTACACCGCTGAAAATATGCCCTCCGCCATCAGCCAGCCCGGCGCCCATTGCCCGGAGGGCACCCCGGGCGCCATGTGCCCCGCGCACATCGAGTTCGCCTACGATGGTGAGAACAAGCGCTCCCGCAAATCATCCGCCGCGGGAACCACCCTCTACGTCGGGAAACATTACGAAGTGACCGATGGCGTGCCGATCCGCCACATTTTCGCCGGCAACCTGCGGATTGCTCAGGTATCGGGCGAGGCCGTGCGGTATTTCCACAAGGACCACCTGCTGAGCACCATTGCCGTGAGCGATGAAAACGCTGCCCTGCTCGAATCCACCGGCTACATTCCTTTCGGCCGGAAGCGAAACCACACCGGCTCCCACGCCGCCAGCCACATGTACACCGACCAGGAGCTTGACTGGGAGAGCGGATTATACAATTATAAGGCGAGGCTATACGATAAATCGACGGCGCTCTTCATGACTCCCGACCCCTACCTGTCGCCGAACCTGGTGAATGGCATCCAGCATTCGATCTCCCCGACCCAACATTTCGCGTGTTTTTCGCAAATCGCAGAAACGACATCGCAGGGCATAAACTACAATCTTGGGGCGACAAGCGTTTCTTATTTCGCTGAAACATCTCAGAGATTGAATCGGTTTTCCTACGTACAAAACAACCCGTTGAACTATGTGGATTCAGAAGGGTTATGGAGTGAAACCGATCATAATAAGATAATTGGCGGAGCCTTTTCTTACTTGCCAGAATCAGCGAGAATTTCTATTGAAGCTGGAAGCAAATTTGCTGATTCATTAAGATTTCAAAGTCCCCAATTTAGCCATATGCATGCATTACGGCAAAAAGGTGAATCGGTTGAAACTGCATCTGCCAAAATGTATGCTTACGTATCAGAGCACATGAAAAACTATATCGACTTTAAAAGTGCCGGCGAATTCGAGAAATCCTATTTCGAGCTTGGCATGGCGCTTCATCCGATAATGGATTCGACGTCGCCCCCGCACACGGGATTCCAGATTTGGAAAGGCGTTCTCGAAAGCTCTGGTTATGAATTGTTTAAGCATTGGTATTTGGAGCGGAAAATATCGGAACCACAACTAAATACAACTGTTGACCTTGTCAGGGAAGTTATGGACAATTTGCAATGAATCTTAATTTAAGAAATAGTTATTTTATAAAGCTACTCTTATTGGCCTTTTGTTTGCTTATTTTATTCATTCCATTTGACTTTACAATAGTTGAAAAAAGAGAATTTCAAGTTATTGATAAAAATGGTACTTCAATACGAAATGCAATGGTAAGACAAACCTGGTATCAGTATTCGATAGAATATAGAAAAGAATCAACTCATCACACCACTGTTGACGGTTTCGTGTTTCTACCGTCCAGAATCATTCGGACAAAGCTATTTGATTTGGTCTATGGTGCTGCGAGGAAGGTTTTCCAATATCGTTTACACACCAGCATTGGCTCCTCAGATTCAATAGCTGTGCATGCCGAAGGTTACGGGTGGAGGACTTTTCACGACGGCAAAGGATTGGAGTCAAAAATCGTCGTGCTGGAATAAACGGCCAGGCATTTTTAAACCTCAATTTACCTAACCATGTTTTCCATTCACCCTTTAATGGCTGGGGTTTCCGCCCTGGCGGATTTAAGGCCTCTCGAACGTGTTAACCACCTTTTGAGGTTGCTGCGCTATCGAATCGGCCTGCGCCTTGTCCACAGCCGTGATTCGAGGTTGTTCGCCGCTGATTATGCCTGTTGCGGCAAAGAAACGCCGCGGATTTACTTCTCAATCGTCAGCGAAGGGTCGAATCTTCCGGCAATGACAGGGTTCTGCGCGTTGCGGGTGGCTCGTCGAACCTGCTGGGAGACGTAAACGGACACTTCGCCGATGGAGACCGACCCGCTCTGATCAAAATCAGCGGCCCCTTTGAGACCTTCGAGCAAATAATAGCTGAACACCCCGTGGCCGCCTCCCCATTGTCGCCCCTCTTGCGAATACTCCTTGTCGCGTGACGCGCTGATGACGCAAACCCCTTCGCTGATATCCGAAAGGTTCTGGAGGCTGTTGTTGATTTGACTGATCGTAACCCCGCGTTCGGAGCGGACGGCAACGTCGAAGGCTTGCCCGACCCCTGCCGCGTGGCATGCATCTGCAATGATGACCACCCGCTTGGCTTTGACAAAACGGCGCAAGGCGGTCTCAATGTCCCACATGGGGAAGCCGGTCACTGCGATGTTGTCGTACTTGGTGTTGTACGGCAGCAGATACAGATTCTGAGCGGCATCCGGTGATTCCGCCGACCCGTGCCCGGCAAAATAAATGACCACCACGTCTTCCTCGAGCGCCTGCTTCAGCCAATTGAAAAGAGCGTCCTTGATTCGCTCGTTGGTCGCGCTCTGGTCCAAAAGCAACTTCACGTTGGAAGGTGCATATCGCCCCCCGCTGGGAGAAACGATCCAATTGTAGAAGCCGTGGGCATCTCGGGTGGCATAGCGCAATCCGGGTATGCGGGAATCCTCGTAGTTGGAGACCCCCACGATTACCGCCCAGCGCCGACCTGGATCGAGGTTATGTTGAACAACCGGGACCGGCTGGGCGGGGGTAGCGGCATTCTTTGCCTGCGTGGCAGTTGAGATTGCGACATCCGACGATGGCGGCTCTTTGGTTTTGGTATCGAGCGGCCCGGCAGGCATTTTTTCCTTCTCCTTCGGCGGGGTGGCCGGAGCCGCCGCAGGCGTGTCCGCCAATCCATCCGGGAATTCCAACTTCAGCCGGTACACATCGTAAGAGCCTGATTTTGAAAAGGCATTTTCGAAACGGAACGTGTTGACTCCGACAAGGAGGATGCCGGCGGGGAGAGACAATTTGAAACCGGGCCCATTTGAAAAAACTGGAAGTTGGTGTCCGTTGACGGACAAGCTGATCATGGTGTTATACGAAAATGCCCCCTCGGCCGATGTGTATACGATCAATTCCGCATAGCCTTGCCCGGCAGGCAATGCCGTGAGGTTGACCTTGACCACGGCAGGCTGCTCCAATGTAATCTCCTTCAACCGTTTCTCAAACGGCTTGGAAAAATCCTGCCATTCGTAGACCATTTCGGCCCCCTGAACCGGCAGCACCCAAATAGGCAGAAAAAGACAAAAAAGAACCCACCACCGGTGTCGGAGTTTCAGCATGGCCAACCTCCGCTAAATTTCTTTTTTTAATTCTATATCAAAATTGTTTCGAAAATAGCAACAACAGGTCGGTTATACCAAGCGACTTCAGCTGCGCCGAACCTCAGCAACCATGCACGAATTCTCCAGGGAGCATGGCTTTGAAGCTTTTGCATGTACGACACATCCCCCCATTTGCGCTCGACCCGGTTTCCTTGTATTAGTTTTCGGAGTCAACCGCCACCTGCGAAGCGGGTGGCTTGGATTTTCGGCCGTGCGCCGAGAAGACAAAGGCACGTTCGTGCGTCACTCGTTGCACCAGAAACCGCGTGCACAGCAAGCGGTTTAAAACACGTAGTCAGTAGTGCACGCTCCGAAATCCAAACAGGAAAGGATCTTAAACGAGTCATGGATAGAATCCCCGGCGCGGTGTTCCCGCGGGTGTTGGAAAAGGCGCTGCCTCTGGCGGTGACCTCTAAGGGGGTGTGGATCGAGGGGAGCGACGGGAAGCGCTATCTGGATGCGAGCGGCGGCGCGGTGGTGGTCAACGTCGGGCACGGGCGGGAGGAGATTGCCGCTGCCGTAGCCGAGCAGCTGCGAACCCTAAGCTATGTCCACCCCACCATGTTCACCTCCAGTGCCCTGGAGCAACTCTCCAAAGCCCTGGCCGCCCGCACCCCAGCCGGGCTGGACCGTTTCTATTTCATGTCCTCCGGGTCGGAGGCGGTCGAGACCGCAGTCAAGCTTGCGCGTCAGATACACATCGCGCGCGGCAACCCCGCGCGTCAGGTGCTGATCTCGCGCTGGAAGTCCTACCACGGCCTGACCATGGGTGCGCTGGCCGCCGCCGGCCGCACTTCGTTCCGGCTGCCCTTCTACCCCATGCTCCACGATGCGGTCCACATCCCGCCGCCCTACTGCCTGCGTTGTTCTTACGGGCTGACCTTTCCCGAGTGCCGCCTGCGCTGCGCGCTTGCGCTGGACGAAACCATCCAGAACATCGGGCCATCCGCCGTGTCGGCCTTCATCGGGGAGACCGTGAGCGGCGCTACCCTTGCCGTCTACCCGCCCCCGCCCGGCTACTGGCCGCTGGTGCGGCAGATCTGCGACCGCCACGGGGTGCTGCTGATTGTGGACGAGGTGATGTGCGGAATGGGCCGCACCGGCCGGTGGTTTGCGGCGGAACACTACGACGTCGTTCCGGACATCATGACCCTGGGCAAAGGCCTCTCCGGAGGAACCCTGGCGCTTTCCGCCGTGGCGACTTCAACCGCCCACATGGAAACGGTCCGAAGCCACGCCGGAGGTTTTATCCACGGCGGCACCTTCAGCCACAACACCGTGGCCTGCGCCGCAGGCCTAGCGGCGGTGGGCATTCTGGAGCGCGAACGGCTGGTCGAGCGCGCCGCTGCGCTGGGAAAAACGCTGGGGGAGATACTTTTGAACCGGCTTGGCACCTCGCCGTGGGTGGCCGACATCCGTGGGCTGGGAATGATGTGGGGGATAGAGATCGTCAAGGACCGCGAGACGCTTCAGCCCTTTGCCCGCTCCGAAAAAGTGACCGAGAAGATCTGGAAAGCGCTGTTCGAGGAGGGCGTGATCGTTTACAAATCGGTCGCCATGGCGGGGACCGATGGTGATGGACTGGTCGTGGCACCACCGTTTGTGATCACTGAAAAGGAGATTGACCTGGCGGTGGACAAGCTGGCCCTGGCGATCGAAAAAATCCTTGCCACGCCAACCCCCTGACTCGACCCCTTGACCCCTGTAATCCTCGAACCCTTTTTTACACCTCACATCCCGCCGACCGGCGGCGCCAGCCCGACTTGGTCGCCCGGGTGGAGCACAGTGTCGAACTCGGCCCGTTTGCCGTTGACAAAGATCAGCTTGACGTCCTTTTCGGCGATCTTGACCTCCTTCAAGAGGTCGCGGACCTTGGCCCCCTGGGACACGGTTTTGGTGGTGCTGCCCTTGTAGTCGCAGGTGTCGGCATCGGCCAGCGTAGCGAAACATTTTAAGCTGATGTCCATGGGGTTTCCTCCTTCAGAATGATTTAGACTTGAAGAAAATACTCACCTTTTCAGCACAGTCAAACCCCGGCTTCGAACGGGTGATGGGTCTCTCTTCAGCGGGTCTTAGGCGGCAATCCGTTTGCCTTTTTTCAGCAAGCCGATCATGGTATGGAAAGTCAGCGAGACAATGAATATCCGCAACCCACACCGGGGTAAAAACTTTAAGGAGGGGCCATGAACGACTACGACGTGGTGATCGTCGGATCCGGCACCGCCGGCCAGACCGCGGCCTATGACCTCAGAGAGGCCGGGATGAAAGTGGCCGTGGTCGAAAAAAGCACTCGGCCGGGCGGGGTCTGCGCCCAGAGCGGCTGCCAGCCCAAGAAGTGGTTCTACGAGGCGGCCGAGGCCGTCGCCAAGTGCCGGCACCTTGCCGGAAAAGGGATTGTCGCGCCCCCGCTCGGCTCGTGGCCCGATGTTCTCAAGGAAAAATCCGCTTTCACCTCGGGCGTCCCCGGCCGCACGGTGGATGGGTTCGACGAGGCCGGCATCGACTACATAGAGGGCAGCGCCCGCTTCCAGGACCGGGACACCCTGGATGTCGCCGGCCGCAGCCTGAAAGCGAGGTTCTTCGTCATCGCCGCCGGCGCACGCCCCATGCCGCTGCCCTTCCCCGGCGCCGATTGCCTGGTGACCAGCGAGGCCTGGCTCGAGCAGCAATTCCTGCCGGAGCGCATTGTCTTTGTCGGCGGCGGGTTCATCGCCTTCGAGTTTGCCCACTTTGCCGCGCGCCTCGGTCCGGAAACGAACCGGCCCGTCATCCTCGAGGCCGCCGAAAGGCCCTTGGGCCCCTTTGACGAAGAGATGGTCGATCTGCTGCTCGATGCCACGCGGGAGGCCGGCATCGAGGTCCGCACCCGGGTCGAAATCACCTCCATAGAGAAATCGGGCGGCGGGTTCAAAGTGAACGTGGCGGAGGGATCAGCTGTGCCGGCGGACCAGGCGGTGCACGGTGCCGGCCGGGTCCCGGACATCGAAGGCCTCGGCCTGGATGCTGCGGGAATCGATTGCGTTCGGGCGGGCATCACGGTCGATGCGCGCATGCGCACCTCCAACCCGAAGGTCTTCGCCATCGGCGATTGCGCGGCCACCATCCAGCTGGCCCGCGTAGCGGATTTCGAGGGCCACGCCGCGGCCGGAAACATCCTGACGGAGTCAGGACAGGGAAAACCGGTGGCGATGGACTACAGCACTGTTCCGGCGGTGCTCTTCACCTATCCTCAATTGGCCATGGTGGGCAAGACCGAGTCGGCCCTCCAGAAGGAAACGACGCCGTACCGCAAGAGCTTCGCCAAGAACCTGCGCTGGCCGACCTACCGCCGGGTGGGTCTGGAGCACGCCGCCTACAAGATCCTGGCCGGCGAGGATGGCCGCATCCTGGGCGCGCACTTTCTGTCCGACAACGCCGCCGGTATGGTCAACGCCGTCCGCCTGGCCATGATCAGCGGGCTCACGGCCGAAGAGCTTTACGAGCAGAGCATCATGGGCCCCTACCCAACCCGGGAGAGCGATCTGATCTATATGGTCAAACCGCTTCTAACCGAGCCGAAGTGACCAAAACTGGCTTCATAACCCTGTCTAACGGCTGGGGGCTGCGTTGCAGGCCTCTCGAACGTGCTCACAACCTGTTGAGGTTGCTGCGCTTTCGAATCGGCCTGCGCCTTGCCCGCAACCGTGATCCAAGGTTGTGAAACCATTACTATGGGTGATAATCTTCACCGGAAAATCCGTTCCTTGTTTCAGGGGGGATACCGGCGGAGCTGTGTTCATCGTGGCTGGAAGCCACTCCCACAGGTAAAATCTTAATTTTTTTGGGGTTTGGTTGGAGGTGATTTATGCTCGCCATAACGCATCGCCGAAGGCTCGCTGCCGTTGTAACCTGCCTGCTGCTCATCACCCTCTCGGGTGCGATCAGCCCGGCCGTTGAGGCCGCACCGGCCAAAAATGTGATTGTGCTCATCGCCGACGGCTGCTCGAGCGAACAGCACACCTTTGCGCGCTGGTTCAAGGGCGCCCCGCTCTCCTACGACCCCTTCCAGGTCGGCGCCGTCAAGACCTTCATCGCCGACTCGGTCATTGCCGATTCGGCCCCGGCCGCCACCGCGTTCGCCACGGGGGTGCGCACCAACGACAAGTTCATCAGCGTCGGCCCGAACGCCTCCGTGCTCTCCACCCTCCATCCGCCGCCGGAGGACCTTCACTACCGACCCCTGGCCACCGTGCTCGAAGGGGCGAAGCTTTTGGGCAAGGCCACGGGCATCGTCGCCACCTCGCGCGTCACCCACGCCACCCCGGCCGCCTACGTGGCGCACACGGATTCGCGCAGCGCAGAGGACGACATTATGGAGCAGCTCGTCCACCAGGGGGTCGAGGTGGTCTTCGGCGGCGGCAAGCGCCACCTGCTGCCCAAAGAGGCCGGCGGACGGCGGACGGACGGTGAGAACCTGCTCGCCCGCCTGGACTATTGGGGCTGCCAGCTGGTCGAAAACCGCGCGGAGCTGATGCGGGTCAAGGCCGGGCGGGTGTTCGGCATGTTTGCCGCCGGCCACATGGACCCCGAGATCGACCGGCCGCGGCAGAACCCCGGCCAGCCCACCCTGGAGGAGATGACCCGCAAGGCGATCGAGATCCTCGCGCGGGACGAAGACGGGTTCTTCCTGATGGTGGAGGGCAGCCAGATCGACTGGGCCTGCCATGCCAACGACCCGGCCTACCTATTAAGCGACCTGCTCGCCTTCGACCGGGCGGTGGACGCCGCGCTCGATTTCGCCCGTGCGGACGGCCGCACCTTGGTGCTGGTCATGTCCGACCACAACACCGGCGGGTTCTCGATCGGCAACCGCGCCACCGATGAAATCTACACCCGGCTCTCGGTCGAGCAGTTCCTGGAGCCCTTCCGGAAGATGAAGACCAGCGCCTTTGCCATCTGGCAGCAGCTGGGGAAAGACAAAACCGTGCCCCGTCTGCAATCGGTCGTGCGCGACGGGTGGGGCCTGGACATCAGGGAGTCTGAGGCCCGCACGATTCTGGAACTGGCATCCGCCGACAAGGCCGGGGGCTATTCGGCCATCGGCGAGGTGCTCTGCCCGATCTACACCCACGTCGGCTGGACGACCCACGGCCACGCCGGCGGCGACGTGCCGCTGTACGCATTCGGCCCCGGCAAGCCCGGCGGGG
>JBGSTS010000271.1:0-5907 GCA_041736435.1 Desulfobacterales bacterium
GCCGCGTGCGCCCCGGCGACCAGGTGCTGCTGACCAAATCGGTGGCCGTGGAGGGCACCGCCATCATCGCGCGCGAGTTCGGCCCGCGGCTCACGGCATTGGGCCTGACAGCGGCCGAGATCGAAGCCTGTCGCGAGTTTCTGGATCACATCAGCATCATCCCGGAAGCCAGGATCGCTGCGGCCATTCCCGGCACCAGCGCCATGCACGACGTGACGGAGGGCGGCCTGGCCACGGCGTTGGAGGAGTTGAGCACTGCGGGCGGGTTCGGCATCCGGGTGAGCCTCGATAAAATCCCGGTGTTTCCGGAAACCCGCAGGGTCTGCCGGATGCTCGGGGTCCTGCCGCTGGGGCTGATCGGCTCGGGCAGCCTGCTCATCAGCTGCCGACCGGGCAGCCGCCGGCGGTTGGAAACGGCGATTGGACGCGCCGGCATTCGTGTCACCCGCATCGGTGAGGTTTTACACAAAGGCCCCGGCGTCGAAGCATCCCGAAACGGACGGACGGCGCGCTGGACCTCGTTCGAAGTGGATGAAATCGCGAGGCTTTTTTCGCGGGAGGCGGGGCGGTAACGCAGGGTGCGGACCCGGTTCGAGCTAACCGGCCTTCACCCCTTTGTAGAACACGTCGAAAGCGACCGAAAGGGTTTCCTTGAGGAAATCCTTGCTTTCGTCGATCAGCTTCTTGCTGGTCAACCAGAGGATAACGCCGGAAAAAACGGACCAGAAGGTGTCGGCCAGTGCCACGGGGTGCCGGCTGATGAACACGCCTTGGTCCACACCGTCTTTAAAAATCTGTGAAATGGCCCCCATGGATTTCCCGGAAAGATCCTTGATTTCGGAGAGCAGCTGCGGGGAGAGGTTTTTCAGGGTCTCGCTGGACTGGAGATGAAACATGTTGATGATGGTGAGCGGGTCGAACTCGTACACATCGTACATCGCTTCCATGAGCTGTTTCAACTTTTCATCCGGCCCGGACCCCTTGACGGCATTCACGTGCTCGATGCGCAGCAGCAGGTACTGCAGTATCCGCAGCGACAAGGAGGCATAGAGCTCCTCCTTGTTTTTGAAATAGAGATACAGCGTGCCTGGGCTCAGTTCGGCCTCCTGGGCAATGTCCTCCATGGTGGCCTTGCTGAAGCCTTTTTCCGAGAAAACCCTTTTGGCGGCAACCATGATCTGCTGGCGCCGGCGTTCCTTTTCGCGCTCCTTGCGCTCTTGAATTCCCATGGGAAACTCCTGAACGAGGTTTAGTGATAGATTGAGCTTTTAGTAACTATCTAATGTTTAGTCAAGCAGTTCTCATAAACGGAAGTCCGCATACCATCGCAACATGAACAGGAGGAAGCAGCAGCCATCATGGGACACCCCGAATCAATTACAAAAAAATGCAACCACCTCAGTCCCGCCGCGCAAAAAATCCAGGACGAATTGAAGGGGTTGGGAGTTGTCTGCACCGTTGTGGAAATGGGGCAAACCACCCGCAGCGCTCAGGATGCCGCCCGCGCCGTCGGTTGCGAGGTGGGCCAAATCGCCAAATCACTGGTATTCGAGGGGGCTTCGTCCCATCGGGCCCTGCTGGTGATCACCAGCGGCGCCAACCGCGTCGACGAGGCCCTGATCAGCGCGGCCGTCGCCGAGCCCGTATTCAAGGCCAATGCCGAATTCGTTCGTCGCAAAACAGGCTTCTCCATCGGCGGGGTCCCGCCGGTGGGGCACGCGGAAGCCCTGACCATTTTCATCGACGAGGACCTGATGGCCCACAGCAACATCTGGGCCGCCGCCGGGACCCCTCAGGCGGTGTTCAAACTGTCCCCCGCCGAATTGCAGAAAATCACGGGAGGGCGAGTGCTGCGGGTGAAGTGAAGCGCGTTGACGGCGTCTATCCGATTGTCAGCGCCAGCAGGTCCTTGCGCGCATCGACCTTCTGCAGGGTGACCTGCACCAGGTCCTCGGGTTTGAGGTCCAGAAATCCCGTGACCGGAAGATCGCACTCCAGCATGTAATCGGCCAGCAGCAGTTGAAAACTGTGGCGGCGCCGCACCAGCACGATCGCCTCCAGTTTCTGACCGACCCGCTGCTCGAGGTGCTTGAGCAGCCAGTAGCGGTGACGGGTGTTCTGGAGCTTGAAGACGCGGCTCATGGGAAACTCGAGCAGCTGAATGATCTGGTCGATCTGCTCCGCCGAGTAGGGGTCTTCAAGCCCGAGGGCCGCCCGCACCTGGCGCTGGGTCGCCAAGTCGAAATACTTGCGGATCGGCGAGGTCGCGGTGACATAGGCCTCGAGGCCCAGACCGGAGTGATTCCCGGCCGAACGGCCCAGCACGAAACGATTGATCAGCCGGCGCTGCATCCAATTCTGAAAGAGCGTTCCCTCTTCCCCGCGGTAGAGGCGCTCGCGCGGGTCCGGCTGTGACCGGAAGACGGCCGGTATCCCGTGCGCCGCCAGGAAACGCGCCGTCAGCCAGTTGGCCATGATCATCATTTCAGCCACCAGCATCCGCCCGGGGCTCTCACGGTTGACCCGGCTGACATTGACCTCCCCGTTTTCCCCCAGCCAGACGTTGATCTCCGGAACGGAAATGTGCACCGCCCCTGCCGCCAACCGCTGTTCGCGAAATTTTTGCGCAATTCCGCGCAGCGTGATCACCTGCGGATCCTGCTCCGCCGCCTGGTTGACATCGAAATAGGTGAGCTGGTTGCGAACCCGAACGAAACTCGGCAGTATGCAAAAGTTTTGGAAGGTAAGGTCGGAGCCGATCTCCACCATTGTGCTGATGGCCGGCCGGATCTCTCCCGCCCTCAGGCTGCACAACCCTTCGGCCAGAGCGGCCGGCAACATGGGGATCTTGCGGTCGGCCATGTAAATGGAGCTGCCCCGCTCACGCGCGGCCAGATCGATGGGATCCCCCTTGCCGATGACATGGGCCACGTCGATGATGTGAACCCCGAGCCGGTAGCCCGTGTCCGTGGCTTCCAGGCTGAGTGCGTCGTCGAAATCCAGCGTGGACTGACCGTCGATGGTGAAAAGATTCAGCCCGGTCAGATCCCGGCGCGGGGAGTCCGTCACCCCGCTCGCCCCCGACCGGACCAGCTGCGCGGCGCACTGCTCGACTGCCGGGGAAAACAGCACCGGCGTCTCCAGTCGCAGCAGCTCTAAGTTCTCGTTCGGGTCGAAGACCCCGAGCCTGACTAAAATCGGGAAAAGCGTATCGGTGTCGCTCAGCCCGGCGCGCTCCATCATGCCCCGGGCCAGCGCATGGTCCGGATATTCCTTTCCAAACAAATAGTAGGACTTCAACACTTCCAGAAACTCGACCGAGGGGGGGGCAACCGCCTCTTGGCCGGCCCGGCGCAACAACTGCCGCAGCCAATCACCGCCGCTGTCCAGGATGCGCTGGCGCCGAACTTCCTCGTTGCGCTGCGCCGTGATCCGCTGGACCTGCTCTTCGGTGTTGGGAAAGAACCGGTCCGGGTTGAACTTGAAGTAGAGCCGGTCGTCGAAAAGGGCGCGAATGACGGCCGCCTGGTGGTCGCCGTTGGCGCTGTCGGGGAAGCAGAAAACCGTTATGGTTTCCAGGTCGATCCACTCCTGCTCGCTGTTCAACACCTCCCACAGCTCGCGGATCACCACCTTATCGATCAGCCCCTTGCGCCTGACGGCAACCGCTTTGAGCGCATCCACCATCCGGGAGCGCCCCATGGAAAGATCCAGCCGGTTCTTGTCGCGGTGCAGCAGCCGGTTGGCGGAGAGGTTAACCTCGCGGTTGGTTTCGGTCAGAAGGCGCAGCCGTTGGTTTTTGACCTCCAGCACCACGGCGCACACGATTTTCTGACGGTCGATATATTCAACAATATTCCCAAGTTCCATCAGATTAGAATAACAACCCACCCCCTCAAAGTCAACGAGCATGAACGGACCGATGGGCCGTTGATCGTAGTTGCCCATCGGCCGCTCCTATGGTATCCACCGGATGGCTTCGGAAGCCTATACCCTCTATCGTCCGGCGGGCATGCATGCGCTCCGTTTCGATCATCACACCCTACTTTAAGGAAAATCGCTCCCGCATCCTGGCCGGAATGCTCAGCCTGATCGTGGTGGACATTCTGCAGCTGATCGTCCCTCTCGTGATCCGGCGCACCATCGACGATCTGACGTTTCTGAGGGCCGCTGCGGGCGACCTGGCGGGGTATGCACTTGCGATCGCGGGCATCGCCGTTCTCATCGGGGTCTTTCGCTACGTCTGGCGGCTCTGCCTGCTGGGCACCTCCCGGAGGGTAGAGGAGGGACTTCGCAACCGCCTGTTCGCACATCTGCAAACGTTGTCCGCCGCGTATTTCGATCGCACGCGCACGGGCGATCTCATGGCGCATGCCACCAACGACATCCAGCAGATCCGCATGGCGGCCGGGATGGGGCTGGTGGCCATGAACGACGCCGTCGTGATGGGGACGGCGGCCGTCGGTTTCATGCTCTACATCGATCCGGCCCTGACCGGCATCGTCCTCATCCCCATGCCCCTGATCGCCATCGGAACCCGCTTCTTCAGCCGGCGGATGCACCGCCGCTATCAATCGGTCCAGGCCTCCTTCTCCGATCTGACCGAAGTCGTGCGGGAACGCATGGCCGGCATCCGCCTGATCAAAGCCCACAACCGCAAGGCCGCCGAAATCGAGCAGGTGCGCGCCTCCTCGCAGGCCTATGTGGACGAAAATCTCAAGCTCGTTAAAATAACGGGCGCTTTTTTCCCGATGATGGCCCTTTTCACCAACATCAGCATGGCCCTGGTCCTGCTCTATGGCGGCCGGCAGACCATCCTGCTCACCATCACCCCGGGGGACTTCGTGGCGTTCATCAGCTACCTGGCCCTGCTGACCTGGCCGATGATGGCCCTGGGCTGGGTGACCAACCTCATCCAGCGCGGGCGGGCCTCCCTGGATCGAGTCCAGGCCATCCTCGCCGTTCGCCCGGAAATCCGCAGCCCGAGGTCCTCGACCCCGTTCGAGCGTGGAAAAACCGCCATCGTATTCGAGGGGGTCGGTTTTTCGTACCCCGGTCCAAACGGCACCCGCAGCACCGCTGCGATAGATCGCATCGACCTGAAGATCCAGCCCGGTAGCGTGCTCGGCATCGTCGGTCCGCCGGGCGGCGGCAAAAGCACGCTGGCCGGCCTGATTCCCCGGCTGTATGATCCGACTTCGGGCCGCATCCTGATCGGCGACCGGGACGCACGCACCCTCAGCCTGGGTCAGCTGCGCCGCACCATCGCCGTCGTGCCCCAGGAGCCGTTTTTGTTTGCGGGAACCATCCGCAACAACATCGCCTTCGGCGACCCGGAGGTGGGCGAGGAGCGGCTCACCGCCGTCGCCCGCGAGGCCGCCCTGCTCGAGACGATCCGCCGCCTGCCCCAGGGGTTCGACACGGTGGTCGGTGAGCGTGGGGTCATGCTCTCGGGCGGGCAAAAACAGCGGGTGGCCCTGGCGCGCTGCCTGCTGGCGGATGCCCCCGTCATGGTCCTGGACGACCCCATCAGCCAGGTGGACTTCGAAACCGGCGCCGTCATCGCCGCGAGCCTGCGAGAGCGGGCCGGGTCGCACACCATCATCGTCGTATCGCACCGGCTATCGGCCGTGCGGTTTTCCGATCGCATCATTGTCCTGGAGAACGGCCGCCTGACGCATGCCGGCCGGCACGAGGAGTTGCTCGCCGCCAGCCGCTACTATGCCGAAACCTGCCGTCTGCAGGAGATGGAAGAGGCCTACGGTGCCGACTGATTACGGCTACTTCGAAGAGGTACGGCTGGGCAAGCCCTACGACCTCGCCCTGCTGCGCCGGCTGGCGCCTTTGGCCCGGCCGCACCGGCGGCTTCTCGGCGGGTCGGTGGCGCTGGTGCTGCTGATCACCCTG
>JBGSTS010000006.1:0-4485 GCA_041736435.1 Desulfobacterales bacterium
GGCCCGCCGGTCGCCTTGCGCATCCGCGCCGGGGGATGCGCGCTGTGTGCATATTTACACGGACGGCGCCTCCTCCGGCAACCCCGGGCCCTCCGGCATCGGCGTCGTGCTGCTGCACGGGCCGCACCGCAAGGAAATCGCCGAATATATCGGGGTCGCCACCAACAACATCGCCGAGCTGCGCGCCATCCAAGAGGGGCTGGCCGTGCTGAAAAAAAAGGACCTTCCCGTGCGCGTCTACACCGATAGCAGTTATGCGCACGGCGTGCTGACCCTCAACTGGAAAGCAAAAAAAAATCAGGGGCTGATCGCCGCCATCCGCCGGGACATGCAAGGGTTCAGTGACTTAAAAGTGATCAAAGTGGAGGGGCATCGGGGGGTGGTGGAAAACGAGCGCGCCGACCGCCTGGCCGTCAGCGCCATCCAGGATGCCGCTCGTCAACCCTAACCCATGCGCCGGCTGAAAGCCGGTCGCCTTGAGATTCGAGGGGCCTATGGCTGGAGTGAAACCACAAAAAAGCCCGGCCCCGATGGGGGGGCCGGGCGAAAGTATTTTCAGGTCTATTCGGTTTTGTGCTCCGACTTGAGCGTTTCGAGTTCTTTTTTCAATTCGGAAATTTCACTCTTGTATTTGTCCATCTCGTCCGGCGCCACCGTGGTCGAAGGGGTCTCGTCCTTCTTCCAGGAATCCTTCATCTCGTCAAAGCCGAGATAGATCGCCAAGCCTCCCCCCAACAGCAGCAGCGCAGGAACGGTCCCTTTGAGAACCGTCAGGAAGTCAAACCACCACAAGCCCAGCCCGATCAACCCCAATGCTGCCGCCACGGCACCGCCAACCAACGTTTTCATGATCTCACATCCTCCTTTCGGCTTCCAAATGGTATGAAATTCACTAACTCTGTATCAGATCAGCATGCAAACGCGATGCGCTCGACCCGGTTGCGAAAATTGAACGTGTGAATCTTTATCTGAAATTTATAGCACACCTCTTTTTTTTAGACAAGGCCCTTTTAGAACCCCTTTTTGAGTCGATCCCGAACCGGAAAACGCATTTCCCGTGCCGCCGTTCGGTTGCAAACAGAACCCGGCTTTGATATGACCCCATCCAATGGAAGAACCTGCCTCTCAGCCGCTGCCGACCGGCAGCCGGGTCCGGCGCTGGATCGACCGGGCCTTACACGGCACCCCTCACCACTACCGCAGCGTATTGCCGGAGACCCCCGGTCCCATCCTGTCCCGGGCGCTCACGCTTTTTTATTGCGGGGTCCGTCT
The DNA here is from genome assembly GCA_041736435.1 of Desulfobacterales bacterium. Classification (GTDB taxonomy): domain Bacteria; phylum Desulfobacterota; class Desulfobacteria; order Desulfobacterales; family SpSt-501; genus SpSt-501. Next base: position 1,273 of record JBGSTS010000006.1, read on the forward strand.
GGAGGAGCCCCAGAGGGCCGCCCTGCGCCGGTTGCCCGAGGAGGCGATTGTCGTCTATGCCTCGAAAAACAAGAGCGATTTTGCATTTCTTTTTGCCTACAGCCGCTACCGCGCTCCCGGGATGCGATACCCCCGAGTCGGTTTAGGCGGACGCTTTTTCATATGGCAACCCCCGGCCCGGATGTTTCGCATCCTGCTCGCACACCTCGACAGCTTGCTGCGACGGCGCCGGTTTTTAGACCCTTACGGCAGCGGGTATTTCCGCGGGGAACTGCTGAACGCCAAGGCCGGCTTTTTCACGCTGATCCCCAACCGGAAATTCTGGTGGCATTTCGGCCGCACCCCGATGGATCCCGTAGAGTTTCTGATAACCGTCCAGCAGGCCGTCGATGTGCCGGTGCTCATCATCCCCCAGCTCATACTGTTCAGCAAAAAGCCACGGCGCGCGCACCCCACCCTGATCGACATGCTCTTCGGGCCGGAGGACGAACCGGGGAGGTTGCGGGGGCTCGTGGCGCTCTTCAAAAAGCGCGGGCAGGCTTTTGTCGAAATATCCGAACCGATCCATCTGCGCGAATTCCTGGATCGGCCCGACATCCAGCCGCACGGCGCCGATTATCAGGCCGGCATCCTGCGCGGCGAGATCCTCGAGCGGTTTCAACGCCATCGCCGGAGCATCACCGGGCCGGTGCTTAAACCGCGCGCCGAGCTGAAGGAGAGCATCCTCGCCGGCGACCGCTTTCAGCAGTTTCTGCAGTCGCACGCGGAATCCCAAGGGATCACCCTCGGCGAGGCCCGCACCAAAGCCGCTGACATCATTGACGAGATCGGGGCCGATTTCAGCCCGAACTGGATCGTGGTTTACGCCGAAATCGTGGGCTGGATCCTGAACAACCTGTTCGACGGGCTGGTGATGAACCCGGAGGAGCTGGCCGCCGTCAAACGCATGAGCCTGCGCGGCCCGCTGGTGTTTATCCCATCGCACAAGAGCCATGTAGATTACCTCATTTTGTCCTATGTGATGTACAACAACGACCTTCCGTGCCCGCTGGTCGCCGCCGGCAAGAACCTCTCGTTCTGGCCCATCGGCCCCCTGTTCCGCCGCGGCGGCGCCTTCTTCATCCGGCGCACCTTTCGGGGTGCCGTGCTGTATGCACACGTTTTCGCCGAATACATCCACAAACTGCTCGAGGAAGGTTATAACATAGAGCAGTTCATCGAAGGCGGCCGCAGCCGCACCGGCAAACTGCTGACACCCAAGCTGGGCCTGCTCTCGATCATTCTCAACGCCCAGCGCAACGGCGCCTGCCGGGACCTGGTGTTCGTGCCGGTGGCAATCGCCTACGACCAGGTCCTGGAGGAAAAGTCCTACCTGCAGGAGCTCGGAGGCGGCGACAAACAGCCGGAAACCCTGCGCCAAGTGCTGAGTGCGCGACAGTTTTTGAAAAAGCGCTACGGGAAGGTCTACCTGACCTTCGGCAGCCCCTTTGCGCTCCAGGACCTAGCGGCCGGCGAGAGTGTTTCCGTGCGCGACGCGGATCCGCCGGAGCTGAACCGATTCTGCCGCAGCCTGGCCCATCGCATCGCCCACGAAATCAACCTTGTCAGCGTCGTCACCTCGCAGGCGCTCACGGCGGCGGCCATCCTCAACGGGGTTCGCGAGCGTTTCTCGTTCGAGGAGCTGATGGCGGTTGCCGACGTCTACCTGGTCCATCTGGACGCGGTCGGGGCGCGGCTCGCCGACACCCTGCTCCTCGACCACCGGCGGGCCATCGCCCACGCAGTAAGCGCTTGCGTCCAGCAGAAAACCTTGGAGGCGCTGAAAACCGACCCGGACGACGCGGCGGAGTCGGCCGGGTTCATGTTGAACGAAAACCGGCGGCCGGTGTTGGATTACTACAAGAACACCTGCATCGCCTTTTTCGTGCCCGTGGCCTTCACGGCGCTGGCGATCCTTCAGCGCGATGCGTTCCAGTTCCTGGCGTCCGACCTGCACACCGAGGTCGAGTGGCTCCAGGATCTCTTTCAGCATGAGTTTGTCTTTGACAGCGAGATTCCGGCCGAAACGCAGATGCGCCGGATGCTCAAGATCCTGATGGACGATGCCGTGCTGATTCCTCACCCGAGCCTGCCCGACAGCTTCAATGTGACCGCCGCCGGCTATCGCAAACTCAAGCTGTTCGCCATGTTTCTTAAAACCTTGCTGGAATCCTATGGGATCGTGATCCACTACCTGATGCAGGCCCCGCAGGATGCGTCGGCCGGCAAGGAGCGCACCCGCAAAATCGCCTCGTTTGGGAACCGCATGCTCCGGCGCAAGGAAATAGACCACCCCGAAGCCCTCTCCCGGATTGCCTATGAAAACGCGCTGCAGTATTTCGGCGAGATCGGCATCTTGGGCTCCGAAGACCGGGAGAAGGCCTCTGCCAGCGCGGCGATGATTCAGCGGGCGCTGAAACACCTGGCGTCATGAAGTCTCTGATCCTGGCCGCAGGCCTGGGCACGCGGCTGCTGCCGTACACGGCCGCCGTGCCGAAGCCGCTCTTCACCCTTGCCGGAAGGCCGCTCCTGGATGTTCACATCGAGCAGTTGCGAGCGGCCGGCGCTGAGGCCGTCCGAATCAACACCCACCACCATCACGCGATGATCCAGAGCCACGTCGCCTCGCAGGAGTACGGCATTCCGGTATCGATCCGCTTCGAGCCGGTCATCCTCGGCAGCGGCGGCGCCATTCGCAACTCCGCGGACTTCTGGAACCGCCGGCCGTTCATGGTGGTCAACGCGGACATTGTCCATGATATCGACCTGCGCCGGGTCTACGCCGTCCACCTCCACCACCGTCCGGCCGCCACCCTGGTCCTGTGCGACGAGCCGGAATTCAACTCGGTGTGGGTCGATTCCCAGGGACGGATCACCGGATTTTCGGAAGAGAGCCGGGGTGACGGCCGGCGGCGGCTCACCTTTACGGGCATCCAGGTGCTCGACCCTGTGATTCTAAACTACCTGCCGGCGGGGCGCTTCAGCCACTCGGTGGATGCCTTTCGGGCCATGATCACCGACCATCTACCCCTGAGGGCGTTCATCCCCGAGTCGGCCCGCTGGCGGGACCTGGGAACCCCCGCACGCTACCGAGCCGCTGCCCGCGCCCACTCGGCCGCCGAGGCCTGGCGCCGGGCATTTGCCGAGGAACTGCCGCACGACCACCGCTGGGAA
>JBGSTS010000022.1:0-3671 GCA_041736435.1 Desulfobacterales bacterium
TGGCGCTCCCCCCCGAGGCGCGCGGTGGTGCCGACCACATAGCCGAAGTCTTTCAGCGCCTCCGGCAGCCCCGGGTAGAGCTCCATCTGCTCCACCACGTCCAGGGCGGCGTGGGTGGCCATCTTGCACACCCGGGTCAGGTCGCAGCGCGGGGGGTCCACCAGGATCAGGCGGCGCAGGCCCATGTTGCACATGGCGCGGGCGGCGGCGCCGATGTTTTCGGAGATGTTCGGCTGAACGAGAACAATGGCGACATTCGCCAGGTTGATCCGCGCCGCCATCAGGCAACGATTTCAAACCGGTTGAAAAAATAGCCGATCTCGAAGGCTGCGGTCTCCGGCGCATCCGAGCCGTGCACCACGTTCTTTTCGATGTCGGTGGCGAACTCGCGCCGGATGGTGCCTTCGGCGGCTTTGCGGTAGTCCGTGGCCCCCATGAGCTCCCGCCAGCGGGCGATCGCGTTTTCGCCTTCGAGCACCATGGCCACGGCCGGGCCCGAGCTCATGAAGGCGGTAAGGTCGTTGAAAAAGGGGCGTTCCCGGTGCACGGCATAAAACCCCTGGGCCTGCGCCCGGCCCAGGTGCAGCATCTTGGCGGCCACGATCTTGAGCCCGCTCGCCTCGATGCGTTTGATCACGTCCCCGATCAGCCTGCGGGAGACCCCGTCCGGTTTGACGATCGCCAGCGTTCGCTCCATGATTTCATGTCCTTTCGATGGGTTGGAGAGTTGCCGGTGAATACCAGAAGGCCTGCGCCAAGTCAACTTGGATGCCCGCATGGCCCGGCAGACTCGGGGTTGACAATCGGCGCGGTTGCTTTCTATAATTTTTGACGACGACAGGCAATCCTGCAAGCGGAGTGACGCCAATGCCAATTTACGAATTCTACTGCGAGGAGTGCAACACCATTTTCAATTTCTTTTCGCGCGCGATCAACACCACCAAAAAACCCACCTGCCCACGCTGCCGCAAACGCCGGCTGGCGCGCATGATGTCGGCCTTTGCCGTCACCGGCAAGGCCAAAGAGGACGGCGGCATGGACGATCTGCCCTTTGACGAGAGCCGCATGGAGAAGGCCATGCAGACCCTGGCCGGCGAAGCGGAGTCCATCAGCGAAGACGACCCGCGGCAAGCGGCCAACCTCATGCGCAAGCTGACCGACATGACCGGCCTCGAACTCGGCCCGGGGATGACCGAAGCCCTGCACCGCATGGAGCGGGGCGAGGACCCGGACCAGATCGAGGCCGAGATGGGCGACCTGCTGGAGGGCGAGGACCCGTTTCTGCTTTCCGGAAAAAAAGGGGGCAAAAAGAGCCGCCGGCCGGCACCCAGCCGGGACGAGACCCTCTACGACCTGTAACGACACCGTTTCCTTGGACGCTTCACTCCATGCGTCATGCGGGGCCGACATGAAAAAACAGCATCTGGAACAGCCGATTCCAATGGCCCATTGCTTTTGCATTGACAAATATGATTGCAGCCTCTATTTTGTGGCTTCCAAAATACACAGGCCTGCGCAGAAGCGGGCCGACACAACGGGAGGACCATCATGGTTGAAATCACTCCGGCGGCACATCAGCAGATCGCCGAATACTTCAAGAACAAGGAAGCCTCGCCCATCCGCATATTCCTCAACGAGGGGGGCTGAGGGGGGCCGTCTCTGGCTATGGCTCTGGATGAGCCGCGCGAGACCGACCAAGTGTTCAACGTGAACGGCTTCAAATTCATCGTTGACACGGATTTCTATGAAAAGGCCAAACCCGTGAAGGTCGATTTCATGGGGTATGGCTTCCGCATCAGCTCCAATCTCCAGATGAGTGCCGGTGGCTGTGGCGGAAGCTGCTCGGGGGGTTCCTGCGAAACCTCATCCCAAACGCACTGATCAAGACCTGATAACGTGTTTAAAGGCGGCCCTCGCAAGGGGTCGCCTTTGTTTTTGGATTCGGGGCAAACCCATGGTATGCTCGGGAAAAGGCCAAAACGACGTCACGATGGCCCTATCATACCCGGATTTCGCCCCGTTCCGGGAAAGCTTTCCAGGGAAGGAAAACCCCTCATGTGGCTGATAGCCGGTGTGGTGCTGGCGGTGCTGGTCGTCTGGGCCGTGGTGCACCGGAGGACCCGGTCGCTCAAGCGGCCGGCGGACGCGCCCGAACCATACGTCTGCACCGTTTGCAACGATCAGGATTGCGAATGCGAAAAGCCCGACCGGGGCAAGGAGGGATAGACGCATGCAGGATTTCATGGAGATCATCCGGGGACGCCGCAGCGTCCGCAAGTACGAAGACCGCGACGTGCCGGCCGAGGCCGTGAACACCCTCCTGGAGGCGGTCCGCTGGGCGCCCTCCTGGGCCAACACCCAGTGCTGGGAAATCGTCGTGGTGCGCGACCGCGCCGTCAAGCAGCAGCTGCAGGCGAGCCTCCCGTCCAAGGGCAACCCGGCCGTCGGGGCCATGGTCCAGGCGCCGGTCGTGATGGCCCTGTGCGCCAAGCTCAAAAGCTCCGGCTTCTACAAGGGCGAGGTCACCACCAAGTTCGGGGACTGGTTCATGTTCGATCTCGGGATCGCCTGCCAGACCCTTTGCCTCGCCGCCCAGGCCCAGGGGCTGGGGACGGTGGTGGTCGGCCTGTTCGACCACGACCAAGCCGGGAGCGTGTTGAAGGTGCCGGACGGCTATGAGCTTGTGGTCATGATCCCGCTGGGGTTTCCCGCCAAAATCTCCTCGGCCCCCAACCGCCGGGAGATCGGCGAGTTCCGGCACGTTAACTCTTTTTAGCCGGCGGCGCACATGACGTCCCCTGACGCCGAGGGCCTCCTCCGCTACCACGAGGAGACCAAGCACCATCCCGAGCGCTATGCCCGCTCGCTGGGCTACATGGACTGGGAGAACCAGCCCAACCCCTTCCGCGTCTACGAAGGGGCGCCGGTCGTCAACCTGCCGCTGCTCACCCAGGACCCGCCGGGCGGCCAACGCGCCCTGTATGCGCCCGACGCCCCTAGCGCCCCGATCACGCTCGCCAATGTCGCCGGTTTCCTCGAGCTGTCGATGGGCCTTTCGGCTTGGAAGGGGGTTTCCGGCTCGCGCTGGGCGCTGCGCATGAACCCGTCGAGCGGCAACCTGCACCCCACTGAAACGCACCTGGTCCTGCCCCGCATGCCGGGATGCAGCGCCGGCATCTACCACTACGCACCGTTTTCCCATGCGCTGGAGCGCCGGGCCGAGCTTGCCGACGAGCTGGCCCAGAGGACGCTTTCGCATCTGGGCTGCGGGGGGTTCCTAGCGGGGCTTACCAGCATTTTCTGGCGGGAGTCCTGGAAATACGGCGAACGCGCGTTTCGCTACTGCAACCACGATGTCGGCCATGCCCTGGCGGGGATGCGGTTTGCGGCCAACCTCTTCGGGTGGCGGCTCACCTGCCTCACCGGCCTTTCCGACACCGCTATCGAGACAGTGTTGGGATTGCGTCGGACCCCCTACCCCTCCCTGGACGAAGAGCACCCGGACCTGCTTTGTGTCGTCCATGCCGGCGAGCGGCACCCGATCCCGCAGACGCTCCCCGCCGAACTGGTCGCGGCCTTCGACACGATCCAGGTCGCCGGCCGGCCGAACCCCCTCAGCCGCGAGCACGTCGACTGGGAAATCATCGGCCGGGCGGCCGAGCTCAGCCGCA
>JBGSTS010000060.1:0-1930 GCA_041736435.1 Desulfobacterales bacterium
CGTCGCTGAGTGTAATCGCAGAGAGGCTGTGGGGTGCGCGCATGGGCCACCGCCGCCGGGAGGTCCGGCGCAGACGGGTCGAGTGCGGGCGGGCCGGCTGTCGCAGACCTCGCAGACACTCGGGAGGCCAGTATCTATGAAAGTCGTACAAGTTCTGGGCATCGTGGTTGCGACGATGGCGATTACATCTCTGGGCGTGGCCGCGCTGGACAAGGGTCCGGATCAAGGAAAGGGTATCGAGGGCCGCGACGCGGCGATTGAGGGGCGGGTCATCGACTTGCATTCGTTCATGACCGGCAAGTTCTCGTCTGATGACCGTGCCAAGGCCGTCCAGCTCTGCATTCGGGCGGGCGTGCCGGTCGCCCTGGAGACCCCCCAGGGCTTGGTCTTGCTCAGCCAGGCCGACAAGGGTGCCGCGCGGCTGTTTACCCCGCTCGCTTTCCAGCAGGTCGAGGTGAAAGGCAAGCTCTACGAGCACCACGGCCTGCGCTACATCGACGCGGCCTCCGCCAGGCTCGTTAAGGAGACGCCCGACGATCAGGGCGAAAACGAAGATTGGGAGGAAGACGAAGCTGAGGACCCCGCCCCGCCTGAGCCGGCGGAGTAACGGCCGTGGCCAAAAAAGGGGAAAAGGGGACATCACCAATCCTGTTCGGCCCGGCGGTTGCCAGTAGGCATACCGGAGCGAGGTGGTAACCGGAATCGGGACGATCCTCTGGAAGGCGAAGGGGTTTGAGCGTGGGGGGGCGATTCGGGCGCAGCATCAACGGCCACGACCTCGGGGACGGCGGATGCCCCGGCGTGTCACTCCCGCGCGGCCTGGAGCCTGGCAATGTGCGCCATCAACTCCTCTGGGCTGGCCCACCCCGTGAAATAGAAGCGGATCATCTCCACCGTCCGCAGGGTCGGCTTGCGCCCCGTCCACAACGCAATCAGCATGCACACGATGATCGCCAGGTAGACCTGGATCTCGATCCCGTTGGGTCGATGGCTCAGCAGATGCCGGCAGCCCAGCGTGTGCTTGAAAAAGCGAAAAAACAGCTCGACCGTCCAGCGTTTTCGGTACATCAGCGCGATGACTTCGGCCGGCTGGTCCAGCAGATTGGTCGCGATCAGCAGGAACTCACCCTGCTCCGGCCCACCCCGCCCGTTATGTCCGCTGTGCTTGCGGTGCGGTGTGCAGGTGATCCGGATGATGCGGAGCGGCTGGTGGAGTGCTTCGCGTTTGCCGGAGCTTCCCAACCAGACGATCTGGTCGCTGCTCACGCCGGCGCCCTGGGCCTCGGCGGAGAGCGGCCGCTCCTCGACGAGTTCGTAGACGCTGTTCTCCCGAATCCGGCAGACAAACCACGATTGAACGTCGATGATGGCCTGGAACAGCCGAAAGCAGGCGTAGCCACGGTCCTTCACGTACACCCGCCCGGGCACCAGCGAACGGAGCAACTGCTCGACCTCCGAGTCGCCGGCCGCCGTCAGGTCCATGTCCACCGGCACGCCCTTGAGGGGCTCGAAGTGCGTATGCAGTTTGAGGTCTCGCCCTTCGATCAGGCACCCGGCCAGCTTCGCGAGCGCCGAGAGCTCCGTGCCGTCCACCGCGGTAAGAATTCCCGGCAGATCATCCAGACGCGCGTCGTGAGGCAGGGGCTTGAGCTCCTGGCCCAACTCGGCCAGGATGGGCTTGAGCAATTCGGCGTCGAAGACGCTGCCGGCTTCCGAGAAGCTGCCCAGGCTGGTCGGCGACACGCCCAGTTGCTGGCGTACCTTCTTCAGCGAACTCGCCTCGACCAGCCCGCGCATGCTGGTGACGATGGGATTGAAGAAGAACAGCAGCAGCAGGGCCAAGTACTGGTCGTAGTGCAGCACGCGATTGCCGGCCTTATCGCGTTCGAGGCGGTGGTCGTGCAGACGGTCCAGCAGGGGCAGAATCTTC
>JBGSTS010000124.1:0-4423 GCA_041736435.1 Desulfobacterales bacterium
ATGCGTGCAGCGCTTGCGCTCCAGCACCCGCGGGTCCAAGCGGGTCAGCACCGCATAGCGCTCGATGCCGAAGCGTGCCATACAGCCCTCGACCAGCTCGCGCGCCAGGATGAGCGTCCCCTGCGCGCCGGCATCCACCGCCACGTACTCGAAGTCCGGGTGCAACGCAACCGCCAGGTTGGCCGGCAGGGTCCACGGCGTGGTCGTCCATATAACGACAAAGACCGATCGGCCGGCCAACACCGGGTAGTCCGGGCCGAGGTCGTCCTTGAGGGCGAATTTGACGTAAATGGAGGCCGTGACCTCGTCCTGGTATTCGATTTCGGCCTCGGCCAGGGCGGTCTGGCAGGTGGCGCACCAGTGGATGGGTTTCTTGCTGCGCACCAGCCCGCCGCTCAGGGCGAAGCTCATGCACTCCCGGGCGATCACCGCCTCGTAGTCGTGGTTCATGGTCAGGTAGGGATTCTCCCAGTCCCCCATGACGCCCAGGCGTTTGAACTCCTCGCGCTGAATATCGATGAACCTTTCGGCATAGGCCCGGCACAACCGACGCACCTGGGGCTTGGACAGGGTGTTCTTTTTCTCGCCCAGCTCTTTGTCCACGTTGTGCTCGATGGGAAGCCCGTGGCAGTCCCAGCCCGGGACGTAGACCGCATCGTAGCCCGCCATCTGCCGGGAGCGGACGATGATGTCCTTGAGGATCTTGTTGAGGGCCGTGCCGATGTGGATGTGCCCGTTGGCGTAGGGTGGACCATCGTGCAGGATGAAGGGCTCCCGGCCCCGGGAGGCTTGACGGATGGTTTCGTACAGACGCATCTGCTCCCAGCGCTGCAGTTGTTCGGGTTCGCGCCGGGCAAGATTGGCCTTCATGGGAAATGGGGTGGAGGGCAGGTTCAGCGTCTGCTTGTAATCCATCAGGTCCTCTCGCATCGCGTTGGCGGAATGAAGGTTGACATTCCGGGCAGTTGGGTTTCAGCCGGCCCTCACCTCGGCCGGCCGTCCTCGCTGGCGACCTCCGCCAGGTAGCGGCCGGAGCCGCCGGCCAGGATGATGCCTTTCATCGGGGATGTTTCTCCTCTGGGGTTAAAAGCTGAGTTCGCTCATCAGATCGCTGAAGCCCGAATTCTGAAATTTCATGCGCAAGAATTCCGATATGGTGGGCTGATAGGCCTTCACCTTGAGGTACATCGACGCCTCGCTCGGGGTGCGCCCCCCCTTCTTGAGATTGCATCCGCGGCAGGCGGCCACGCAGTTTTCGAAGCTGGTCTTACCGCCGCGGGATTTGGGAACGATGTGGTCGATGGACAGCCGCTCCTTCTGCCCGCCGCAGTAGGCGCAGCGAAACCCGTCCCGCACCAGGACGTTGCGCTTGGTGAAGGCCACGCCGGCCCGGTAAATCGTGCGAATCAACTTGACCAGGCGCATGACGGCCGGGATCCGCATTTCGGCTCCGCTGGCAACACGCACGGCCGATTCGGAATCCTTGATGACTTCCACCTTGCCTTTGGCCATCAAGCAGACGGCCCGTTTCCAGTTCACCAGGTTGAGAAACGTGTAGTCCGCGTTGAGCAGGATGCAGTGCCTCATGAATCCGCTCCCGTATCGATGAGTTCGCCCGAAACGAAACACGCCGTGCCATCGCAACCGGCGGCAAAATACACGATTCACGGATCGAAGTCAAAGCCCGGGCCCGCCCCGGCCGCTTGACGGAGCAGGACGCTACCGAAATGAAATTCCGGGCACCTGGCGACCCCGACCCTCGGTCGGGTCGATTCGTGACTGCCCTTGCATGCCAGGGCCAGGTTGGCTATGACATCTGCACGCCGATAGTTCGGAACGGCGATGGGAAAGGTATCCGCCAAGCTTCGCGAGCGCGTGTGATGTTCGACCATTTTCGCTACCTGGCCCCGTTTTATGACCGGCTGATGGGCCCGCCGGACCCGGGACCGTTTGCCGAGCTGCTGAAGCTTCCCATTTCGGGCCGGCTTCTGGACAGCGGGGGCGGCACGGGACGGATTGCGCGGGAGCTTCGCCGGCTGACCGGGCAGGTAGTGGTCGCCGACGCCTCCCCCCACATGCTGGCCCGAGCCCATGCCAAAGCCCTTTCGGCCGTGGCCGCCCGCACGGAGCAGCTGCCGTTCGGCGACGGGTGCTTCGAGCGCATCCTAGTGGTGGATGCGTTGCACCACTTCGGCGCCCAGCAGGAAGCGTTGGCCGACCTGGTGCGGGTCCTCGAACCCGGCGGGCGGCTGGTGATCCAGGAGTTCGACGCCAACCGGGCCGCGGTCCGGCTAATCGCCATGGCCGAGAAGGCGGTGGGAATGGGCAGCCGGTTTTTGCGGCCGCAGGCGATCCGCGACATGCTGACAGCCCACGGCCTGTCGGTTCGGGTCCTCAGGGGCCGGTTTTTCGCGGCCTGGATTGTTGCCGACAAGACCCCGCAGTGAGGAGAACTGCGCCTGTGTCCACAGTTTAGACATGTGACGGATTCGGCCATGAACCTGCTGAAGCTTCCGAGCGGAAAGGTGCAACCGGGCTGCGGCCGTCTGAGACTGGCCATGTCCATCCTGCAGGGGCTGATCCTGTCGGCGGTCCTTTTAGCGACAGTGTCGTGCTTACTGTGGCGGGTCGCCCCCGCCCCCTACAGCGCGGAAGTCAAGGCCGTCAGGGACCTGGAGCCCCTGCAGCAGCGCCTCGAAGCGGCCGATGCCGCCTCCGTCAACCTGCTGCTAACCGATATCGGCCAGATCGATTACCCCGGTTTCACATCGGTTTTCTGGCGCATGGTGTACCGGCCTTTCGTTCCCGGACTCAAGCGCGTGCTGATCGTAGCCGGAGTGCGCGGCAACGCGGTGGCCGGTGTCGAATCCACCCTGGAGATCATCGAAACGCTGCGCACCGCCCCAGGCCCCAAAGCGCTTTTCAATGCCGATATCCTGCCGGTGGTGAACACCTGGGGCTGGGTTCACGACCTGGACCGCAATCAGGAAAAGGTTGACATCGAGCAGGATTTCGGATCCTTTTTGTCACGCGAGGCCAGGATCATTCGTCGCTTTCTCAGGGGCAAGAGCTACGATCTCGTGGTCAACCTGTGCGAGGATGCGGACGCCACGGGCTTTTCCATCCGGCAATACGGGCCGGCAACGACGACGATCTCGGAACGCATCGTCGCCGATATCCGCTCTCGCGGGAACCCGATCGAAACCCGGGCCGGCGAACTCTGGCTGGCACCGCAGGGCGGCATCCTGTCCGCTCCCATTTGGCAACTGGCCTTGATGGATTGGGTGGGAGCGCTTTCGCTTCCGGGGTACGCGCGCCGCCAGGTCAGCTCGGTCGTCTACACGGTGGTCACGCCGATGGCCCTGCCGCTGGCGGATCGGGTTGCCATCCAGCGGTCAGCCCTGGAGGCCCTCATCGCCGAACATGCGGCCGCACCAAAACCGCCGTCAAACGTAACGCCGCAAGCACAAAGAGGTGAGCCATGACCCAGGTAGAACCCTTGAAAAAAATCACCGTCCGCCTCCGCGTAAGGGATGACCCGCAAGCGGCCGAGGCGGCCCTCGCCCGGCCCGAGTTGACGTTTATATGCGGGATCGGCCGGACCGGGATCACCCCCTTTGAATCCCTCTTGGCCGGCTGCTGCGTGGGCGATGCGATCGATGTCCGCATTTCGGCGGCGGAGGCGGGCAGCTTCTTCGAGCATCTCGCCCCATTTCTTCGCACGGCCTTCGAGGGCCGCGATGCGGTGGATCTCGACGTGAGGATCACCGGGATCGAACCCGCGGAGGGACGAGAGGTCGTCAAAGCCATGGCCGAGGTGGCCTCCCAAGTGGAAAGCGGCTGTGACTGCGGCTGCGGCTGCGGTTGAGCGGCACCCCGGGCCGTGGCCGATCCGGCTTTCGGGGTTGAAAACCGACGCGAAACATGCCAGATGTTATTTTTTAGTCACAACTGGACATTGGGCGCTTGCAGCGTCCATCGGAGGATCCCATGAAGAAGAAACTGACGCGTTTCGACCTGCAGGAGATGAAGGCAAAAGGCGAAAAAGCGGTGTGGATGACGGCCTACGATTTCACCACCGCCCAACTGGCCGAGAAAGCCGGCATGGACATGCTCCTGGTGGGCGACAGCCTCGGCATGGCCGTTTACGGCTACCCCGGCACCGTGCCGGTCACCCTTGAACAGAGCATGTACCATACCGAAGCGGTGCGCCGGGGCGCTCCCAACACGTTCGTGATCGGCGACATGCCTTTCGGTTCGTATCACGGCAGCGTCAACGACGCGGTGCAGAATGCCGTCCAGTATCACAAGAAATGCGGCGTGGACTGCATCAAGCTCGAGGGCGGCGTGCGGGTCGCCCACATCATCCGCGCCATTGCCGACAGCGGCATGCTGGTCATGGGCCACATCGGGCTGACGCCCC
>JBGSTS010000130.1:0-9004 GCA_041736435.1 Desulfobacterales bacterium
ATGCGGCGGCCATCGCCGAGGCCATCCGGCGCATCGTTGCCGTCCAGCCCCACGCGCCCAGCGCAGCGGGCCGCGAGCAGTTGATCAAGTGCTCCCACGCTCAGATCTGCCGCTTCATGCAGGAGATCGAGTTCAAGGCTCGGGCCGGGGCCGTTTCAACCGATTCCGCCCAACTGGCCCTGAAATTCTTTAAACGGCTCGTCAATCTCAAAGCCCTGCACGAGCGCAAACTCCAGCTTGCGGCGGTTTTGGAGGCCGCCACGGCCCGGTTGAGCGCCTACGATCTCTTGATGTTCATGTTCAACATGGTGCTGAAAGCCATGTACCGCGAAGACTGGAAGCCGCTGGCGGAAGAACCGGCCGCGGTGACCTGCCGCCCGGACGACGAGCTCTCTCTTTCGACAACGATCTGAATATATTCGGATGATCGACCCTGAAAACCGTCGAGCAGCGGGTTGACATCGGCATGCCACGCAAGGTAGGTTTCGTTCAAATCCCCTCAATGCCCATGTTTCAGTCTGGAGCCGTCCATGCCCGCCGCCCAAGAAACTCACCCTGAACTCACTCCGGAGCAGGGACAAGCCCTCCTGCGCCTGGCTCGGTTGACCCTTTGCGAGAAGCTGGGACGTCGGCTGCCGTCGGCTGAAGCAGCATCATTACAGCCCGCCCTGAAGGACCCGGCCCTGGAAAGGCTCGCCGGGGTCTTTGTAACGCTCACGCTGCGAAAGCGTTTGCGGGGCTGCATCGGCAATTTCCACCCGCTCGAGCCCATCACGGAGGGGGTGCGCAGCAACGTGCTCAACGCCGCCTTCAACGACCCGCGCTTCAAACCCCTTGCCGGGCACGAACTCGAACGGGTGAAGATCGATGTGAGCGTGCTTTCCACGCCCCGGCCCCTGAGCTACGACAGCCCCGGAGACCTCATCTCCCAGCTCACCCCCCACCTGCACGGGCTCATCATTCGCTCCGGCCACGCCGGTGCCACCTTCCTGCCCCAGGTCTGGGAGCAGCTGCCCCGGCCGGAGGAGTTTCTAAGCCACCTCTGCCAAAAGGCCGGTTTGCCCAAAGACGAATGGAAACGCGGCAAACTCGAGGTGTCGACCTACCAGGTCCAGCACTTTGAAGAACGATAGCCACCGGCCCCAGCCGGTGGCTATACGGGAAGTGAAAACAGATTTACGCTTCAGCCCTGTGCCGTGTACCGTGTGCCTTTCGTTTGTTGGTTAGTGTCCATCCAGAAATGGTTGATTTCGGTTCAGGCCAAGGCCGCAGCGATTTCGCAACCGGAGGCGTAGTGGGTCTACGCCGAGGATTGCGAAGAGCGAGAACGCCGGCATGGGCCGAAAGACGCCGTTTGTGGATGGGCACTAGTTATGCTTCCAGGACTCCACCCGAATCCGGTTCTGCGGGATGTTGACCCGCATGGCGTTCAGGCCTGTCGGGCTAGCGCCGCCACTCGGCGCTCCGAGTTGATACTGCGGGCTGGAGGTCGTCACAAACAGGGTGTCCTTGTGCAGCACCGGGTGGGAACCCACGCCGCGGCCCACGTAGATGCCCACCGGCACCACCTTGTTGCCGTCAATCAGCAGCTTGTCCGCATCGGTAAACTTGCCGTCGCCGTTCAGGTCGAAAGCGGGATTTGCCGGCGGCAGGCCGGTCTTGTAGTCCAGGGCAAACACCCAGGTCTCCCCGCTGCCGGTGCACTGGTCCGCATCCGGGATGAAGGTGGTGAAAAACACGATCCCGCCCACCACCAGGGGTTTGGTGAAGACGCGCTCGCTGCCGCCGATAAGGGTCGGCCCGCCCCAGCCGCTCTGGCCCGAAAAGAGCTTCAGGGCCCAGGAGTTGCCGGCTGTGTTGGTACCGGTAAGGGTGCGCACCGTCCGGCTGACCCCGTCGATGGTGGCGGTGGTGAAGCGCGCCTCCAGCGCCGTCAGGTCGGAGAGCTTCAGGGCGGTTTCGCGCGGGGCGGCGTAGTCCTTCAACCCGAAGAAATACTGGGTGGTGATGTTGACCTTGTCGGCGGCCGTCTCGTAGCGGCCGGTCCCGTAGTAGACCCAGATCATGTCGGCGGTGTCGCTGAAGGCCGTGCTGGCCTTGCCCCGGATCGGGGTCATGTCCGGGGTGGTGGGATAGGGGTTGAACTTGAACAGCCGGGAGACGCTCGGCGTCTGCCCTCGCCCGATATTGTCCACCCGGAACAGGGTGCCGTAGAGGTCGCCCACATAGACGCAGTCCTCCTTGTTGTCGCTCACGTTGAAATTGGCCGTAACCGGGCTGCTCACGGCGTTGTTCGGCTGGCCGGCCTCGACCAGCTGCAGGACGCCGTTGACCTGGGCGCTATGCCCGAGGCTGCCGGTGAGGGTCTCGCTGTTCTGAAAGGTCCCCTGTGAATTTGTGACATACAGGGTCCCGGTCGGGTCGGCGTTGACGACGACCGACACGACCAGTGCGGTGGCCCCGCTGGTGCCTCCGGTAACGATCTCCCCGGGCATGAAATTGCCGGTCGAGAGGTTCTTGTAATCCAGTCTGCGTTTTTCCGAGACGAGCTTGACCTTGTTGATCGTGCTGGCCCCGTCGCTCCAGAGTCCGGCGCCCGTGTCGGCCTGAACCCCGTAAAGGAAACCCTCCTTGCTGAACTGGTTGTTGCGGTTGGCCGCGTAGCCGGAGGTGACGAAAACGCCCCAGGCGGAGGCGCTCGTGCCGCCGGCCGGATAGGCCACGCGCTCGATCACCGCATCCGCCCAGCTCTCCCCGAGGTCCGTGTCGGCCAGTTCCCATAGATATCTGGCCGGATCGCTGTTGGCGGAGTTGGGGGAGTCGCCCGAGGTGACGTCGAGGGCCGTGTAGGTCGTACCGCCCTGGCGCTGGCCCACAACAAGCAGCGTGCGCCATTTCTCGCTGCCGCCGCCGAACCGGGCGTAGACATCGGCTACCTGGGGCGAGCCGTCCAGCAGGTACTGGTGGCAGTAGGAGTCCGAGCAGGGATCGGTCAGCGGGTTGGTGGCCGCCGTGTCCAGCCGGGCGTGCAGGCTGGGCGGCAGAAAGGCCCACTTCTCGCTGCCGTCGGTCAGGTTGAAGGCGTGCAGCAGCCCGTCGTTCGATCCCACATAGATGGTCTTAGCGCGCGGGGAGGTCACCGAGTGCTGGCGCTTAAAGGCGGGGTAGCTGTCGAACCGGTAGAAGAACGGCGGGGCGCCCACTACCACCGGGGTCGAGTTGATGATGTCCCCGATCTCCTTGCACAGCCAGTTGTCGCCTGCAAGCGTGCTGTCGGTGTAGGCGATTGGGTTGCCGCTGCCGTCCACGGTCCACACGCTGCGAGTTGTTGGCACCTGGTCCTTCGCCTCCCACTGAATCTCCTTCCAGCTCCCGTCGGCCGCCTTGGAGATGGCCTGGACGTTGCCGGTCCAGTTGCCGGCGTTGAAGGAGGAGAGAATCACCGTGTCGCCCAGGTCGGTCGAGGTGGTGGCCGCCGGGGCCGAACCGTAAAACACCGCACCCTTCACGTTGCTCATGATGGTGCGAAAGGCGTTCACCAGCTCGTCTTTGCTGGTGGCGATGTAGGGAATGGCCTTGCCGGCCCCATCCACTGGGTGCATCGCATACAGGCTGTCGTCGCTGGCGGCATCGCCGCGGGTGTTGGCGACATCGGCAAACGCGTAGATCTGCTCCTGCTCGCCTTGCGGAACGCCGAAGCCGATGCCAATGGAAGTAACCCCTTGATCGGCGAGCAGGTGGGTGCGCTCCATGACGTTTTCGTTGGTGGAGTCCACATTGCCCTGTCCATCGGTAATCTGGATCAAAAACTTCGGCTGGCACTCGGCCTCCACATATTTAGTCCCGATGTTAAGGTTTGCAACCGGGTCCCACTCGCCGGTTTCCTTGGCAAAGTACTTTTTGCCGGCGATGATGGACGGCGAGAAGGGGGTGCTGGAATAGGTGGTCAGCCCCGCCACCGCCGCCTGCAGTCTGGCCTGGTGCTCGCCCGTGTGCGGGTTGCAACCGACGTGGATCTTGGTGTAGTCGTTCGCGGGCAGGTAGTAGGCGCTGCCGTCGCTGGCCCAGGAGCCGAAGCCCCAGGAGATGGAGGAGTCCTTGACCAGCTCGCTGATGACGGTCTTGGCGACACTGACCTTTGTTTCGATGGTAACCCCGGTCCAGGGCTCCATCTCCCAGAAGACCTCGGCGGTCGTCCGCGGCCGGTTGGATTCGAATAGCTGAGGATAGGCCGCCGTGCTGAAAGTGGGCGAGTTGTCGCTGGCGTGCGCCCTGAATTTGACCGTGATCGGGCCGCTCCGGGTCTCGTAGGGCACAAACCGAATTCGGGCATCGGTGATCGTAGCGCCCTTTGGGATGCTCAAGCCGTCGAAGCGCAGCACGGCGCCGTAGCCGTTGCCACCGGCAGCGAGCAGCAGGGAACCGCCCGTGGCGTTGAACGGGATGGCGCTGTAAGCGTCGCCGTCGTCGGTCGACCGCATAATGCTGGTCTCGAAGCTCTTGACGCCGCTGCCGTCATCGTAGCTCAGGGTCAACACCGGCTTGGAGGGGTTGAACCCGTCGTAGGAGCGCGCCTTGCGGTAATCGGTGCCCGAGACCTTTTCAACGATGAAGGTGATGGCGTTGCCGGGGGCCCACCCCTCGCGGTTGACGATCTCCTGGACCACGGGGCTCAGGTTGGGGGTTTCGGGCAGCACATCGGTCTCTTTCACCATGTCGACCTCCCACTCCATGCTGCCGGAGAGGTCGAGCAGGATCATCACCGCCGGGCTCGAGATGTTCTGGGTGTAGAGCGGGATGTCACCGCAGGTGATGGTGCCCTCTTTCATGACGCTCAGGCTGACCCTGACCACTTGTTCGGTCGGGGTGGCGCTGGGGTCGGTGAAGGTGATGAAGGCCTCGTAGGTGCCTGCAGCCAGTTCGGTGGTGTTGAAGTTGACCGTAAAATTCTGCTCCTCGCCCGCACCCAGAGTGCCGGATTCGGCGGTCGGGAAAATACTGAACCAGTCCGTCCCCTTGGTGGAGGTGACGGTCCGGGTATAGTTCATGGCCGAACCGCCGCTGTTGATCAGGGCAAAGGTGTGGCCCTCGGCCGTGCTGCCCTCAAAACAGGAGCGGCCGAGCTCCGAGCTGCTGACCAGCATGACCGCCGGCGAGCTGTAGCCCCCTCCGTCCACCTGCCCGTATTCGATGTAGAGCACCGGAGCCTTGGCCGGGTCGCCGTCATAGCTCCAGGCATAACGCGTAACCGTGCCGCCCTTGGGACTCATGAGAAACGCCATGGACTTATCGCTCGTGTCCCATCCGCTTTGGCCCACGATTTCCTGCACCACCGTCTTGATGTCCACGGAGGAGTAAACCTGGTCGGTTGTCCAGTCCGGGAAACCGCTCCAGGTGGCGTAATTGGTGGTTTTTAAGGGCGGGGAATAGTTACGGCGCATGTAGGGGAAATCCGGGTTGTTGTAACTGCCGCCGGTGGCGAAGGTCGGCGAGTTCAATCTTTTTTCGCCGTAAATCCGGAAATAGCCTGTTTCGGCAACACGGTCCTGCTTGGCCGTGAACTTGAAACAGGCATAGTTGATCAGTGAACCCTGGGGGATATCGACATTCTGGAACCGTAAAGCGGGATAGTTGTAGGTCGATCCTGCCATCTGAAAGGTGTGGGAGTTGTAAATGGGATACCCGCCGGAAGTCGGGCTGTAGTAGTATTGGTAAATGTCGTCGCTGGAAGCGATTATCGGAACCTCGATGATGTTGGCCGTGTACTCGATGTGCAGCTTGGGGGCCTTGTTGGGGTCCAGGTCCCAGGATTTGGCCCGCCGGTATATGTCCTCGTTGCTGGAGATGACGAAGACCATGGCGTTGCCGGCCGCCCAGCCTGAACGGTTGACGAGTTTCTGAACCAGGTCCTTAAGCTCAACACTGTGGTGGACCGCATCCTCGGTCTGCCAGGCATAGTTGACATACCAGTCCACGGAAGTGGCGTACGTCACCCGGTTGCGAATGTCCATGGCTGCGGTGGTGAATTCGGTGGGATTGTCGGCCGCCTGGGCCTCGATAGTCAGCGTGGTGTTGGAACTGTCTGTGCCACCGACCGTGAACTCAATATAAGCCCTTGTAATCCCGGCATTCTTGGGGATATCGACCCCGGTGAAACGCAGCCCGATACGACGGTAGAAACCGCCTAAATCCAGCACGTTTTCATCCAGATCCATAATCCCGAAGGGCGCTTCCTTAGCGTCGTTGGCGCTGCCGGAAATCCGGGCTTCGAACGTCCGTTCGACGGCACCGGCCGGCAGGGGAACGCACAGGCATGCAACCGCCATAAGGAGCGCCAGAACCGCCGCACGCCGGGTGATGGATTTGGGTTTCATATCGGCCTCCTTGCCTGTTTGGGCATCGATAGATCATCGATAAAAGTATTTTGCAGCTTCAAATAAGCAAGTTAAGTGCCATAGTTTTTCGGCCTACAGCGCCGGAAAACTAAATAGTGTTTATCCTATTGTTTATTTTGCATATCTAATCAGAAAAATGAGGCCGATTGGGACACTTGAAAAAGAGGTTGGGATTTGAATGCGATTCGGGCAACGACAAAATAGTTTCAGGCTATAAATTAGTTTAATAGCGTGGGCGGACGGGAAAAAAGCGAGACGTTGAAGCAGCTGGGGGCGGAAATGGACTCAAGCCGGTTTCTTAGCAACCGGACCGTTGCCGCTTTTCGGCGCGGGCGGGTTGATCATTCTGGAGGTGCCTTCGAAGACGGCGCCTTCACGAATTTCAATCGAAGCCGCCGTGCACTCGCCGTTGAAGCGGCCGGTGGGCTGGATTTCGAGCTGCTGCCGTGCGGTCACCTTGCCGGAAACGGTGCCCTGGACAACGACGTTGCGGGCGTCGATCTCGGCCTCGACGGAACCACCGGCGCCCACGAAAAGGTCACCGGAGAGGCGGATCACCCCTTTGATGCGGCCGTCTACGTGCAGGTTTTCCTCGCCGCTGATTTCACCCTCGATGAGAACCTCTCGGCTGACAAGCGAGGTGGATCCGGCATTCACGTTCTTGCTCATGACCTCTCCTTCACCGACAAGGCCTTCTTCACCTCGGCAACCGGAGGTTTGGCGGCGTTTTCCGGCGTTGGTTTCATCTCGATTTCACCGTTGAACATCGCACCGTCGTCGACTGCAAACCGCGGCGTAATAATCTTCCCCTGCACCCGGGCGCTTTTTTCAAGATGAACCCTCTCCCGGGCCGTCAGGGCGCCTTGGACCGTGCCGCTGACGCTCAGCGCCAGCGCCTTGACCTCCCCGTTCACCACGGCCGGCGGGGAGATAATCAACTCCCCGCCCAGGTCGAACTCGCCTTCGAGCCTGCCCATCATGATCAGGCTGCCCTTGCCGGACACTTTACCCTTGATCGCAAGCCCGGCCCCGATGAAGGCGGTCCCCCGGCCGTCCTGAGCTCCGGCGGCCTGCTCGGCTGTCTTTTTTCTGCCAAATAGGCCCATCGAAATGGCTCCGCGATGATTTTTTTAAAGCGAAAATCCCCGCATGGGATATAAACTTCTGCAACGGCACCGACTCTGATGCCGTTGCAGAAGTTTATCATATACGAAATTGCGGCAAAAACAAATGCCGCAAACGACCTGACAGCCACAGACCCCTTATGATATAAGCAAAACCATCGGTCTTGTAGAGGTGGATCTTGAAAGTATCCCTATGGTTTCTCGGCATCATTGCCCTGCTGGCCCTTCCGTCCCGGGCAACCGACACCCCGCAGACCGCGGCCAGCCGCGAGCGCATGGTGCGGGAGCAGGTCCAGGCGCGCGGGATAACGAGCCCGGCCGTGCTCGAGGCCTTGCGGGCTGTCCCGCGGCACCGCTTCGTACCCGCCGACCAGCTTCGCTCAGCCTACGACGACCGCCCGCTTCCCATCGGCGAAGGCCAAACCATCTCCCAGCCCTACATTGTGGCGCTCATGACCGACCTGCTTAAACTTAAGCCTTGCGACCGGGTGCTCGAGATCGGCACCGGCTCCGGCTACCAGGCCGCGGTTTTGTCCGCCCTGGGCGCCCAAGTCTACACCATCGAAATTAAGAAACTGCTTTATGAAAGAACAGCCAACCTTTTAAAACAAGATGATTATAAAAAAATTCAAACCCGCCATGGCGACGGGTACTATGGCTGGGAGGAGGCAGCCCCCTTCGATGCGATCATGATCACCGCTGCCGTCGATCACATCCCTCCACCCCTGATCGCCCAGCTCAAGGAGGGCGGCCGCCTGGTCCTCCCGCTGGGAACTCCTTTCGGCTACCAGAACCTCGTGCTCGTCGCCAAGCACGGGGAGGACCTCGAGGTCAGGCAGATCACCGGCGTTCTCTTCGTCCCCCTGACCGGCCGGGCTCTGGATAAAAAGTAGGCCGCAATGACCCTGCCCGCCGTCTTCCTGGTCTCGTTCTCCACCCTGGCCTTCGAGGTGCTCCTGGCCCGGGTGTTCTCCGTCAGCCAGTGGAACCACCTCTCCTTTCTCGTGATCAGCATCGGCCTCTTCGGTTTTGCGGCCAGCGGCACATTCCTGAGTACGCTGGGTTCGATCCGATCGGGCAGCAGCGACCCATTCCCCGCCCACTGGATATCCTTCGCCGTCGTTTTGTTCTCGGCCTCGCTTTTGGCCGTTCTCGCCTGCCTGAACAGCGTGCCCCTGGACTACCACCGCCTGCCGCACCAGCCGGTTCAGGCGGTCTATCTACTGATCGTCTACGTAGCGATCGCCGTACCGTTTTTTTTCTCGGGTGCGCTAATCGCGGGAGCATATCTTCTTCTCCCCGGCCGGCCCGGGATCGTTTACGGGGTCTCGATGACCGGCTCGGCCCTGGGTTCCCTGGTGCCCGCTCTGCTGCTGCCGTTTTGGGACGAGCCGATCCTGCTGATTGCATCGGCCCTGCTGCCGCTGGTCCTGCCGGCCTTCGGGGCAGGCACACCGCAGCACCCGGCATCCACCCTACGCCGCA
>JBGSTS010000141.1:0-26821 GCA_041736435.1 Desulfobacterales bacterium
TTGAACGCGCTCGAGGTGGCGGCCTCCCTCGCCCCGCCTGCGGCGCCGGGCGACCCGGAGGCGCGGCGCATCACGCTCCCCGTCCTGCAGCAGGCGCTGCAGAAAAAGGCCCTGGTCTACGACAAGGCCGGGGAGGAGCACTACAACCTGATTTCGGCGCTGCACAAGAGCCTGCGTGGCAGCGACCCGGATGCCGCTCTGTATTGGCTGGCCCGGATGCTGGAGGCGGGGGAAGACCCGTTTTACATCGCCCGGCGCATGGTGCGCTTTGCCTCCGAGGACATCGGCAACGCGGACCCCCACGCCCTGGGGGTCGCCATGAATGCCATGGAGGTTTTTCGCTTCCTAGGGCCCCCCGAGGGGGACCTCGCCTTGGCCCAGGCCGCCGTGTACCTGGCGACGGCCCCCAAGAGCAACCGCATCTACACCGCTTACGGCCAGGTCCGCGACGCGGTTGCCGCCAACGGGTCGCTGCCGGTGCCGCTTCACATCCGCAACGCGCCGACCGCCCTCATGCAGAAGCTCGGCTACGGCCGGGGCTATAAGTACGCCCACGACTTCAAGGACGCCATCGTTCCCCAGGACCACCTGCCGGATGAATTGAAAGGCCGGGTTTTCTACCACCCCACGGACCGGGGGTATGAAAAGCTCGTAAAGGAGCGCTTGGAGCGCTGGCGTGAACTGCGACGCAACGCCTCCGAACAGGACGCCGATTAAGCCGTGGGGGTTGAAAAGCGCTTTGCCGGGAGACTGCGGTGTGATATAAAAAACAATTCGCCGCCGGGGTTCATGTACCCCTATTTCGGCGAGCCGCACATCGACGAGGTCAATTCTTAAAGCGATTTGCCTGGAGGAGGAAGCGATGAAAGAAGCGGTGATTGTCAGTGGAGCGAGAACTGCGGTGGGGGGGTTCGGCGGCGCCTTGAAGGATGTTCCGGCAATCGATCTGGCCGCCCTGGTGATTCGGGAAACTCTGAAACGCGCCGACCTGCGACCGGAACCGAGCACGGTCATGAAAGAGGCGGCGCCGGAAAAGCTCAAGGGCCAGGGGCTCATAGAGCTCGAGAAGAAAGCCGCTGCATGGGACGGGAACGCAGTGCCGATCGCCGTGGACGAGGTCATCATGGGCAACGTGCTCCAGGCCGGCCAAGGGCAGAATCCGGCGCGTCAGGCGATGGTCCGCGCGGGGCTGTCGAAGGAGACGCCCGCCATGACCGTCAACAAGGTCTGCGGCTCGGGCCTCAAGGCCATCGCCCTGGGGGCCTCCGCCGTCATGACCGGCCAGGCGGAGGTGGTCGTGGCCGGCGGCATGGAGAGCATGAGCCTTGCGCCCATGGCCATGCCCAAGGCCCGCTGGGGCTACCGCATGGAGCTGACCGGTAAGGGCGACGTTCTGGATTTGATGGTGTTCGACGGCCTTTACGAGATTTTTTACGGCTACCACATGGGTGTGACCGCCGAGAACATCGCCGCGCTTTACAATATCAGCCGTGCCGAGCAGGATGAACTCGGGGTGTTGAGCCACCAGCGCGCCCGTGCCGCCATCCAGGGCGGGCTGTTTGCCGATGAGATCGTCCCCGTGGTGATCAAGGACCGCAAGGGCGATATCGTTGTCGCCACCGACGAGCGGCCCATGGAAACGACCCTTGAAAAAATGGCCAAGCTCCGGCCGGCTTTCAAACCCGACGGCACCGTCACCGCCGGCAATGCCTCCGGCATCAACGACGGGGCGGCGGCCGTGTTGATCATGAGCGCGGAGAAGGCCAAGGCGCTGAATCTCACGCCGTTTCTCAAGGTCAAGGCGTTTGCCTCCGGGGCGCTTGACCCGGCCTACATGGGCCTGGGGCCGGTTCCGGCCGTGCGCAAGGTGCTGAAGGCCGCCGGCATGCGCCTGGAGGATATCGACATGATCGAGTTGAACGAGGCCTTCGCCTCCCAGGCGATCGGCTGCATGCGCGAGCTCGGGTTGAAGACCGACCGGCCGAACGAGCTCGGCAGCGGCATTTCGCTCGGGCACCCCATCGGGGCCACCGGTGGGCGGCAGATGGTGACCGCCATGCACCACATGCGCCGCAAGGGTTACCGCACCGGCCTCATCACCATGTGCATCGGAGGCGGTATGGGGATGGCCATGATCGTTGAGGCCTGAAGATTTCTATTTACATGATTTGTCATTATTGCTAACACTTAAACCCAAAAATCGCCTGGAGGAAAATTCCCATGGATGTCGCTCGCAGACTCGGGATTCTGGTGTTTTGCGCGGTGCCGGCCATCATCGGCGGAGGCATCGTTTACCACTTTACCGACTCCCTGACGTCGATATTCATTTATCAGGTCATTCTGCTGATGGCCGCAGGAGCTTTCGTCAGCCGATAACGCCGTTTGTACGCGTTTGACTTCGTTCACCGCCACGGCCGCCGTGTTGCCGACGTAAAACGGATGCCGTGGCGTGTTTTATGCGCCGCCCGCCGTTGGAGCGCATTCCCTTTCCAAACGCCGCCGTAGCGCGTGCGCCGCCGCCGGCCGGTCGATTGTGCGCGACCGGCCGGCGGCATCTCGGCCGAAACCGGATCGCATGCCAGGAGCCTTCATGACTCAGATGAACCCATCGCCTGAAGTCAGCATCGAAAAAGAGATGAAGAAGTCCTATCTGGACTACGCCATGAGCGTCATCATCGGCCGGGCGCTGCCGGATGTGCGCGACGGACTCAAGCCTGTTCATCGCCGCGTGCTCTACGCCATGGGCGAGCTGAAAAACGATTACAACAAGCCCTACAAGAAGTCGGCGCGCATCGTGGGCGACGTGATCGGTAAATACCATCCCCATGGCGATGTCGCTGTTTACGACACCATCGTGCGCCTGGCCCAGGATTTCTCGATGCGCTACCCGCTCGTAGACGGCCAGGGCAACTTCGGGTCCATCGACGGCGATCCCCCGGCCGCCATGCGCTACACCGAGATCCGCATGCAGCGCCTGGCCCACGAAATGCTCGTGGACCTGGAAAAGGAGACGGTGGATTTTACCCCCAACTACGACGAGTCGCTGCTCGAGCCCTCCGTCATGCCCTCCAAGGTTCCGAACCTGCTCGTCAACGGTTCCTCCGGGATCGCCGTCGGCATGGCAACGAACATTCCTCCGCACAACATCGCCGAGGTCATCGACGCTCTGAGTGCGCTCATCGACACTCCCGGGATCAGCTGCGAAGACCTGATGGCGCATATCCCCGGCCCGGACTTCCCCACGGCGGGGATTATTTACGGCAAGGGCGGGATCCGTGAGGCCTACACCAGCGGCCGGGGCATCATCCGGGTTCGGGCGCGGGCGCTGGTCGAAAAAGACAAGCGCCAGCAGACCGAAACCATCGTCGTCAACGAGCTGCCCTTCCAGGTCAACAAGGCCAAACTGATCGAAAAAATCGCCGAGCTGGTGCGGGACAAGCAGATCGAGGGTGTCAAGTACGTCCGGGACGAGTCCGACCGCGAAGGCATGCGCATTGCGCTGGGGCTGAAGAAGGACGGGTTGGCCCCGGTCATCCTCAACCAGCTCTACAAGCACACCCGGATGGAGACCACCTTCGGGGTCATCTTTCTGGCCATTGTCAACAATCGCCCGGAACTGCTCAACCTCAAACAGATCCTGGAGCACTTCGTTCTGCACCGCAAGGAGATCGTCGTGCGCCGCACCCGCTTCGACTTGGCCAAGGCCGAGGCGCGCGCCCATATCCTGGAGGGGCTCAAAATCGCCCTCGACCACCTGGACGAGGTGGTGGCGCTGATCCGCCGCTCGGCTTCGCCGTCCGAGGCCCGCGAACGGCTGATGGCCGGCTACGGGCTCTCCGAGCTCCAGGCCCAGGCCATCCTGGACATGCGCCTGCAGCGATTGACCGGCCTCGAACGCGAGAAGATCGTGGAAGAGTACCGCAGCGTCCTGCTGGACATCGCGCGCTTCAAGGAAATATTGGCCAGCGAGCGGCTGGTGCTCGACATCATCAAGACCGAACTGGCCGAAATCAAAACCCAGTTCGGCGATGGGCGCCAGACGGAGATCATCGAAGAGGCACGGGAGATCTCCATCGAGGACATGATCGCCGAGGAAGACATGGTGGTCACGCTCTCCAACCGCGGCTACATCAAGCGCAACCCCATCACGATCTACCGCAGCCAGCGCCGCGGCGGCAAGGGGGTGACCGCCATGGGCACGCGCGAGGACGATTTCGTGGAGCGGCTCTTTGTGGCCTCCACTCACCATATGTTCCTCTTCTTCACGAACCTGGGCAAGGTCTACTGGTGCAAGTGTTACGACATCCCCCAGGCCGGGCGGCTGAGCCTGGGCAAGGCCGTCGTCAACCTGCTCAACATGGAGGAGCATGAGCGGCTCACGACGGTTCTGGCCGTGCCCGAGTTCGCGCCCGGCAAATACGTGATCATGGCCACGAAGAACGGTCTGGTGAAGAAGACCGATCTCATGGCCTACAGCCGGCCGCGCACGGGCGGGATCATCGCCATCAACCTGCTCGAGGGCGACGAGCTGATCGTCGCCCACATCACCGACGGCACGATGAACGTGTTTCTCGGCTCCGCCGAGGGCAAGGCGATCCGCTTCCACGAGTCCGACGTGCGCCCGTCGGGCCGGGTGGCCACGGGGGTGCGCGGCATGAAGCTCGCCACGGATGAAAAGCTGGTCAGCATGGAGGTGCTGAGCTACGGGCAGACCCTGTTCACCGTCACCGAAAACGGCTACGGCAAACGCACCTCCATCGACGAGTACCCGGTGCACAAGCGCGGCGGAAAAGGGGTCATCGCCATCAAGACCTCAGCCCGCAACGGCAAGGTGGTGGCAAGCCTGGTCGTCAACGACGAGGACGACGTGATGCTGATGACCAACATCGGCAAGGTCATCCGCACCTCGATCGGCGGGATTTCCGTCATCAGCCGCAACACCCAGGGCGTGAAGCTCATCGGCGTGGACGCGGGCGAACGCGTGGTCGGCGCGGCGCGCCTGGGTGAAAAGGACGAAGACGACCGGCCGGCGGAGGAAATCGGCGACGATGCCACCTAACATC
The DNA here is from genome assembly GCA_041736435.1 of Desulfobacterales bacterium. Lineage (GTDB taxonomy): Bacteria > Desulfobacterota > Desulfobacteria > Desulfobacterales > SpSt-501 > SpSt-501. The sequence goes on from JBGSTS010000141.1 coordinate 5,064, forward strand.
CAAATCGACCCGGAGCGGCTTCGCGTCGGGGTGGTCGGCGGCGGCAGCTGGGGCACCACCCTGGCAAACCTGCTGGCCGAAAAGGGCTTTCGCGTGGATCTCTGGGTGTTCGAGGCCGAGGTGGCGGAGCAGATCCGCACCTTTCGGGAGAACCGCGCGTTTCTCCCGGGGGTCGCGCTCTCCATGAACCTGAACGCCTCCACGGACCTGGTGGGAACCGCGGCTGGAAAAGACCTGCTGGTGGTCGTGGTTCCCTCCCACGTCATGCGGCAGACGACCCTGGCGATGGCCGGTGCGGTAGGACCCGACAGCCTAGTGGTTTCTGCTTCCAAGGGCATCGAAAACCGCACGCACCTGACCATGACCGGGGTCCTCAAGCAGACCCTCGGGATTTCCAATGATCGGGTGGGGGTGCTCTCGGGTCCCAGCTTTGCCGCGGAAGTGGCGCGCCGGATGCCGACCACGGTGACCGTGGCCTCCCGCAACACGGAATTGGCCCGGCTGGTGCAGGGCGCGTTTGCCACCCCGTTTTTCCGGGTCTACACCCACGAGGATGTCATGGGGGTCGAGCTGGGCGGCTCGGTCAAAAACGTGATCGCCATCGCCGCGGGCATCGTCGACGGCCTGGGCTTCGGGTTGAACACCCGGGCGGCCTTGATCACGCGCGGAATGACGGAGATCCGGCGGCTGGGGCTGCGCCTGGGAGCCAACCCGCGCACCTTCACCGGCCTGGCCGGGTACGGCGACCTGATCCTGACCTGCACCGGCGATCTCAGTCGCAACCACACGCTGGGCCTGAAAATAGGGCAGGGGCAGCGCCTGGCAGAGATCCTGGCCCGGACCCGCAGCGTGGCCGAGGGGGTTCACACCTCCAATTCGGTCTACAACCTTTCGCGAGAGCTGAAGGTGGAGATGCCCATCAGCCACCAGACCTACCGCATTCTCTACGAGGAGCTGCCGCCGAAGGAGGCGCTGCACCAGTTGATGACGCGGGATCTCAAACCGGAGCTGGACGACGAGTGATGGCGAAGCCGAAAGCCCAACTTCTGCGTTGCGCTTCACCCCGCCCTCACTGCGGCGTACTGAGAGTACGTCTCGCTCGGCGGGGCTTGCGCGCCTTGAACTTGGACTTTGGGCTTCGCCATCCAGGTGCGCAGGACGACGAGTGACGGCGAAGCCGAAAGCCCAATCTCGGCGTTGCGTTTTTTCCCGCCGATGGCGGGAAAAAATCAGATGGTTTTGAACCATGTCGGATAGATCAGAACACAAGGGGGCCGGGCACCGCAAGCGGCTGCGGCAGCGCTTCCTGGATTCGGGATTGGAAGGGTTTCTCGACTACGAGGTGATCGAACTCCTGCTCACCCTGGGCACCCCGCGCAAGGACTGCAAGGATGCCGCCAAGGCCGCCCTGGCGCGGTTCAAGAGCCTCCAGGGGGTCCTGGAAGCCGGGGCGGATGAGCTTGAAGAGGTTGCGGGCATCGGCCCGACCAACTCGTTTGGGATCCGGCTGGCCAAGGCGGCGGTGGAGCGCTACCTCGCCAAGAAGGTGATCGGCAAGGATGCCCTGAGCAACTCGCGCGAGCTGTTCGACTACCTGAAAGGCACGATCCGCGACAAGACCCGCGAGTGCTTTCTGGCGGTTTTCCTGGACACCAAGAACCGGGTTCTCGCCCTGGAGACGCTCTTCGAGGGCACGCTGAACGCCAGCAGTGTTTATCCCCGGGAGGTGATTCGGGCCGCTTTGCAGCACCGGGCGGCCGCGTTGATTTTTGCCCACAACCACCCCTCGGGAGACCCGACCCCCTCGGCCGAGGATGCCGCCATCACGCAACAGCTGGTTCTGGCCGGGCGGGTTATGGGCATCACGGTCCACGAGCACCTGATCATGGGGGACGGCCGCTATTTCAGCTTTGCCGACACCGGCCGGATCGCCCGCATGAACGCCGAGGCCGGCGGCCATGGGATAGGCCCGGGTGTTTTAGAGGCGGGTGGCGCAGGCTACGGGACCGCGCATGGCCGATGACGTCCCAAAGCCCCCGCCGGAATGTTTTGCCCGGCTCGAACGTGTCTTTCCTCTGGGGGAAGACGGCCTGCGGCACTCCCCGCCGGAATGCCTGCAGTGCGCGGTGAAGACCGATTGCCTGCGCGCCGCCGTGTCGGGGGGGCCGGGGGTTGACGTCCACGAGGAACAACTGGGCCGGGCCTACCACGCCGGGCAGGTGGGGTTTTTGGAGCGCTGGGCGCGCCAGAAGATGCTCGAGCAGCGGCGGAGACCTGCTGCCGGACGAGTTTCCCGCTGGCGGCGGTGGTTGAGGAAGTTATCGTAGCATTCGCGAAAGGACCGGGCGCAGCCCAGCACCATGGGTAAATCTCTGACCGTCATCATCGTGGTACTGCTGCTGATGTCCTCCCTTTTTCTTTTGCTGCTCGTTCCCTCGATCCGTGCCCAGCTGGTAGGCGCCTATGAGCTTTTAAGCGATAGGGAGTGGGTGCGCGCCTTCGTCGAGTCCTGCGGCTGGGCCGCCGCCCTGGTGTTCGCAGGGCTGCAGTTCGGCCAGGTGTTGTTTGCACCCATCCCCGGGGAGGTGACCGGCTTCCTGGGCGGTTACATCTTCGGTGCCTGGACCGGCTTTGCGATCTCCACGATCGCCCTGACGGCGGGTTCCATGGTCAATTTCGGCATTGGCCGGGTATTGGGCGAGGGTGTGGTGCGGCGGCTGACCAGCCAGGAGCTTTACGACAAGTTCAACCGCCTGGTGCAGTTCAAGGGCGTCTTCGTCATCTTCATCCTCTACCTGGTCCCCGGCTTTCCCAAGGATTATCTCTGCATGATCCTGGGGCTGACCACTCTTCCGGCGAGGGTTTTTTTCGTGGTCTCCACGATCGGCCGAATGCCGGGTACCCTGGCGTTGAGCGCTCAGGGGGCCTCAATCTATCAGAAGGACTACAGCTTTTTCCTGATCGTCACCGGCCTTTCCCTGGTGTTCATCCTCGTTGGTTTTCTTTACCGCGACCCGCTCTACCGCTGGCTTGAAAAACAGAAAAAGAAGTAAATATTTTTCGCCCTACAGGTGAAAAATAGCTGGAATAACCGACTTTATTTCTTGAGGCGGTCGTGCTAATGTGAAAGTTGCCGGGTGGTAAAGCTTCGCGCCGGGTGAATTTCCATGCGGAGGCTGCAGTCCGGAAAGGATGCGGTTTCAGCAGAAAGGAGAGGCGATTGTCGTTCTGGAACTACCGCGAAGAGTTGAGCCTCGCCAACAAGCTCAGACGCTCCTACTACGAACTGCTGCGCGACGACCTGGATCAATCCCTCATCCAGCATGCGCTGATCGACTCCTACGCCAACTTCCTGAAACGGCAGCGGCCTTACCCGTTCGTCGAAAAGCGCGAACTCAAGCCGCGCGGCCGGGTGTTGGACGAAGAGTACGAGCTGCACAACTCGTTTCTGGTCCTCTTTGTCGAAGACGCCATCCCTCCCGAACACAAGAAATACATCCGCTTCTTCGAGGAGAACCGCACGACCAAGGTCAACCTGCTGCGCGCCAAGAGCTTTCCCCAGTTGGCGGAATTCGATCGCAGCAGCCGCTACCTGGAATCGATCCATTTCCGGAACTTCATCCGCGGCCTCTTGCCGGTAGACTACGCCCTGCTCATCCAGCGCGACGCCGGCCGCACCTCGCGCAGCCGCTACCTGCTCTCGCACTACCACGTGCGCATCGACTGGCCGATCAGCGAAGCGGCCGAGGACCTCGCGCGCAGCCTGCGCTACATATCGAAGGATATCTACGAAAAAGGCGAGAAGGTCGCCGAAGACCTCCAGCGGAAGCTCTTCGAGTACTACGGCCAGCCGGTCATGTCCGGCGGGCGGCGGACGGCAGCCATCGTGGCCGCCCAGTACCTGCGGCGGGTGGCTGGCATCACCACGGTTTATGCGAGCAGCAGCGCCTCCCGCGCCCTGATCCGCATCTGTGAGCGTGGGGTCGCCAAGCTGGTGCTGATGAAGTTTACCAAGCCCGACCTGGAGCAGTTGGCCGTTCAGAACGGGCTCTCGTTTCACAAGATCAAGAAATACTATGTGATCGCCAGGGAGGGCAAGGAGCGGGTCTGCATCGTCCAGGCGACCTACTCCCAGACATCCCAGTCCCGGCCCCCGGAGGACGGAAAGCTGCGCGATATCAAACCGGATCTGAACTGGCTGACGGTGGGCGATCAGCACGTGTTGCCCAAGCCCTCCGTGTGGAAGTACCCGCCGCTGCCGGTGAATGTGATCTATACATGAGGGGCAGTGCCTAAAATGCTCTAAAATGCCTAAAGTGCCTAAAATTAAAAAGGCGCTGAAGCCTCAAACCTCAAACCTCGGACCTTCATCCATGAGCCATCACGACCACCATCACGACCACGACGATCATCACCACCACCATGACCACGAACCATCGGCCGAGCTCTCTTTCGACCAGAAGCTGGTAAAGCTGCTCGAGCACTGGATCCGGCACAACCAGGACCATGCCAAAACCTACTCCGACTGGGCGGAAAAAGCCGCCGTGGAGTCAAGGGGAGAGGTGGCGGTTCTCCTCAATGAGGCTGTCAGTCTCACCCTGGATCTCAACCGCCGGTTCGAGAAGGCCCTCAAGAAGCTTCCCAGGGTGTGAATCGTAAAAAGTCCCAGATCGTCAGAAACCGGACCTTGGTTTGTTTTGCGTGAACGGTGGCGTTCAAGCTTTTGTTGACGCGGTCAGCAGCAACCGCATTCGGGGATGCGGACAGGGAACTCTTCGGGGAAAAAACCGTCCTGCCAATCCAGGGCCCACTCCGCCGCCGGTGCCGGTTGGCCGGATTCGCTCAGGACAACGAGATGGGCCGATTCGCCGCCGATGACGCAGGCTTGGGATTTGAAGCGGACGTTGTATGTGTCGCCGTTTTTACAAATCAGTCTTACTCTGAACCCGACGCGGTTGGCAGCAGGGCAGGCGTTTTCGGCCAGTGCGGGTTCGATCTTGCCGATGCTTTGGGTATCGAAAAAACTGGCAAAAATGGAACCCACGACCTCCTCGGCCGCGTAACCGGCCTTTTCAGCCAGGAAGCGGTTGCACTCCGCGACGCGGCCGCCCTGGATCAGGAAAACCCCCTCATCTGAAAGAGCGAGCAGGCTCCGCAGGATACTCTCCTTTTCTTCAAGGCGCCGGGGATCAGCTGGGTGCGGCGGGTGACACCCGGAGTTGGGGTTATTCCTAAATTTTGACGTCCGATCAGCCATATAGAAAGCCACCTCAATAGACCGTGGAAAAACCGGTAAACTGGTCGAACCTCGGGTTCATCTTGAGGCCATAAACATCCTTGCCCGAGAATTTGAACTCGACGTGGGACGGGTCGATGGTGGCGGTGGCCGCGGCGTTCTGGGTGACTGAGAAATAGACCGTTGCCGTCAGGTTTTTCTCGTCCCAGGTCACGGTGGTGGGCATGGGCGGCAGCTTGGTTTCATCGGGGGAGATCGGCAGGCCGAGATTGTAGGCCTGTCCCGGGCCATACCCGACGGCGCGGCCGATCTGCCAGTTGGCTATGTTCTCGATCGATTCCCGGTCCATCTGCTTGTCGAACTGGATCTGGATGGAGACGGTCCTGGAGGCCCCGGGATTCATCAAGTAGCTGTTCAAGGCCACCAGCGGGGTGCCTTTGCCAAGCATGAACGGAAAGCTGCTGGATGAGTTGGCAAACATCATCTTGGGCGGGTCGACCTTGTACATGTAGCGGCTGAGGGTGTCGGCCAGCTCCGCCTGGTCGAACCGTTCCAGTGCGGTTACCATGTTCTGGGCGCTTTCCATGTCACCCAGGTCGGCGTAGCTGTATCCCATCCGGGCGTAGGCATCATAAAGCGCCCCGTCGCGGTTGATGGCCTCCTTGAACTGGCGGATCGCCTCCTCGTGTTTGCCCTGCCGGCTGTAGGCCTGCCCCATGCCCAAATACCCACCCGCCTCGCGGGGCGACAGGCGCTGGATCTCGTTGTACTGGTTTTCGGCATCCGAGAAGCGCTCAAGTTCGATATAGGCCTGGCCGAGGGAGTAGCGGTTCGCGTTGCTGGGGTTCAGTCGCACCGCCTCGGAATATTCGGCCCGCGCCTCCTCGTATTTTGCGTCTGCAAAGTAAAGGTTTCCGAGTTTGACGCGGATGTCGTCCCGGTAGGGGTCGATCGTGAAGGCCGATTTATAAGCTTTGATGGCGTTTTCAGTGTCCTCGAGCTGGATGTAGGACATGGCCAGGTACTGTGCCGCGTCGGCGGCAAACGAGGAGCCGCGCCCGATGCCAACCGAGCGTTTGAACTCCCTGACCGCGCCCTCGAAGTCTTTCTTCGTGAAACGGTCGATGCCGCGCTGCAGGGCTGCGTTGGCCAGGCTCTCCAGCCCGTTCGATGGGGTCAGCGTGGCTGAAAAGAGGCTGTCGGCATAACTGGCGCTGAAAATGTCCATTGTTGTTCACCGGCAGGTGTTCAAGTAAGTGAATTGGTTTCGGGTGGACAGCCAGATACCAATCCCTGCTGCGACTCTTCTTGACCTATATCGGCGTATCGGTCGGAAACTTTATGGAATATCTGGTATTGGTTGCAAGACAATCTCAGCCACACGCATCGTCACGAAATTGACCGAAGCACGAAAAGCGACAAATTTAACTATCTGTAAATAAGCGTTAAAATTTGTATGATGAGATGGCATGCATGTTGCTTTTCAGAAGGAGGCGATCAGTTTATGCACTTGAATCGAATCGAAACAGGCACCGCTCATACCGGCGAAAATTCGAAATGCCGGTTCCAGCCTCATTTGAGAGATACAGGAGAGGAAAGGCTCCCGGAAGGTTTTTTTATGGCGTTGTCGACGGTTCTCCCGCGGTTTGAAAAGTGCCGGATCTTGGTCCTGGGCGACCTGATGCTGGACCGCTACCTGTGGGGGGATGTCCAGCGCATATCGCCGGAGGCCCCGGTGCCGGTATTCCAGGTCAAGAAACAGTCGGAGGCCCGCGGAGGCGCCGGCAACGCAGTGTCGAACCTGATCGGCCTGGGTGCCGCAGTATCTGTGATCGGGCTGCGCGGGGCCGATGAGGCCGGCCGGAAGCTGAGTCAATTGCTGCGCCATGAGCAGGTCGGGGATCTGAGCATTGAGTGTCCGGACCGGCCGACCATCACCAAGACCCGGCTCGTATCCGGCGGGCAGCAGTTGATCCGCCTCGACGAAGAGGAGATCCGGCCGGCCGGTGCGGATCTCATGAAAGAAGCGACCCGGCGGGTAGAGGAGACTATCACCGATGCCGATGCGGTCATCTTGTCCGATTACGGGAAGGGGCTTCTCCAGTCCGAGGGTCTGACGCAGGCGGTGATTGCGATCGGCCGCCGCCGGGGGATCCCGGTTTTCGTGGACCCCAAGGGCCGCGACTGGGAGCGCTACCGCTCTGCCACTTGCATCACCCCCAATATGCGGGAGATGGAGCTCTTCGATGGCTCTTCCTTCGAGACCAACGAGCAGCTCTCCGCCGCGATGAAACGGGCCATCGAACGGCTCGATCTCTCCTGGCTTTTGGTCACGCGCGGCGCCGCCGGCATGTGCCTGATGGGCAAGGACCAACAGCCCATGTTCATCGCCACCCATGCGCGGCAGGTATTCGATGTCTCCGGGGCCGGCGACACGGTAATCGCCACCTTCGCGCTTTCGGTTGCAGCCAAGACGTCTTTTTCGGATGCGGCCCGGCTGGCGAACCTGGCCGCGGGCGTTGTCGTCGGCAAGGTGGGCACCCAGCCCATCAGCCTCTTCGAGCTCAAGACCGCTCTGCAAAGCTCAAATGCTGCCTTGAACGGTCATTTCCAGACGAAAATCTTCACGCGCGAGAGCGCGCTCGTCCAGGTCGATGCCTGGAGGGCGAACGGCGATAAAATCGTCTTCACCAACGGCTGCTTCGACCTGCTCCACCCGGGCCACATCCACCTGTTGAACAGGGCCAAGGACCTCGGCAAGCGCCTGGTGGTCGGGCTCAACTCCGACGCATCGATCCGGCGCTTGAAGGGCCCGACCCGTCCGATCCTGAGCGAACAGGACCGCGCTTGCATCCTCGGCTCGCTTGACTGCGTGGACATGGTGGTGCTCTTCGAGGAAGACACGCCGCTGAATCTGATCACGGCACTGCAACCAGATGTTCTGGTCAAAGGGGCCGACTACAAGGTGGACCAGGTGGTCGGGCGGCAGATCGTCGAAGCCTACGGCGGAAACGTGCAGTTGGTCGAAGTGCTCGAAGGCTACAGCACAACAGGAATTTCTCGGAAAATAGGCGGGAACGTTTAAAGCGCGGATGTTGTCCCGTCACACCATGGTTCGATCGTGAAGGCAGATTTATAGGCCTTGACGGCGTTATCGGTATCCTCGGACTGAAAGCAGGGGCTGGATCGGATTGTTTGCCACAACCTTATAGAAAATCCAATCTTTTGTCTAAAAGTCAATATCCCCGACACGGATCGCCATGAAATTGACCGGTGCCCCGCCAATCAATTACAACATACTATAAATTCGATTTAAAATTTATCAAGAATTATGGCATGCATTTTGCTAAAAATTTTGTGGCCGACAGCATCCAGACCCGTTCGTTTTATTTCGTCGATGACATGATCGATGGATTTCTGAAAATGATGGACAATGCCGACCGGATCCCGGCCGCGGATCTTTTATAAACCGTTGCCGTCTGACGATTCGACCCAATGCCGAATATCGATCTGGCTCGTCATCAGCTCGGCTGAACAGCCGATAATCCAGAGGTATTTCTCGGAAAATTGGCGGGGATGCATAAAGCCCGAATGTTGTCCTGTCTCATCTCGATTCATATCAGGTGGAAGAGATGAAAACGGAAAATGCATATACCGCCGTATACACATACCACAACCAGCGCAGCGCTTATCCCAAACGCGAGACCGTAATGCCGCATCCTGCCTAATAATGAAAGGGTTTTTCCTAACCAGAGATGCAACCGAGAACGAACCACGGGACGCCCTGCATGGCAGTAATAGGAATCTTTCAGAAAAACTTATAAAGAAGTGAGGAGATAGTGGATAAAGTTGCTTGTATCAGTTTCCCCCGAAGTGGCCATCATTTGCTGATAAATGGGTTGCTAAAATATTTCAGTAAAGATCCGACATACCCGAATATTGAAGACTCTACACGCTGCAAAAATATCCTTCAGGCAGGGGAGCTATTTTATTGTGAGTATTATGATCACTGCCGGAACCACCCCTGTTCGGATTACCGGTCTAATTTTCAAAAAATCCATGATTTTAATTTGGATCTTATATGCAAAATAGAAAAGCAAATCGTACAAATAAGGCATCCAATAGAGTCAATAATATCGTACTATAAATATCATTATGGGGAAAATTTATTGGAAAAGGAACATTGGATAAAGTTTGCTTTGGAAAAGGCTGATTATTGGAAAGGATTTGTAAAAAAGTGGGTAATTGAAAACTCTAGTTCAAAACTTCTTGTGATCTCGTACTCAGATTTATTAGATAAATCATTAGAAACATTTGAAAACATTTTGTATTTTATTGCTCCGAAAGATAAACTGAGAAAAGCCTATTTAAAAAAAGTAATCGCATCATTGGACATATCGAAAAAAAACACAATTGATAAATTTGACCATTATGATATAGCCTTCTTGCGTAACATAGAAATACAGTTATTAAAAGTAATGAAATTAGTTAAAATACTACCTTTGTTTGTAGAAAATGAAAGCGCAAATGTGAGCTTACCATTTCACAATAAATTAGTTATAGCTACAAGCCTCGCGCCAAATAATGAGAGAATACAAAAAGCAGCAATTGATAGCTGGCGAAAAAATGGTTTTGATATAATTTCTTTAAATGTGATGAGTGAAATTGAAAAGTTCAAAAATATTTATCCAGATATTCATTTTATGAAAGCTGAAAAAGATGCAATGAATATTTTTGGAAAGCCATACGTTTTTTTAGATGACCTTCTTTGCACTTTAAAAACAATTAAACCAGAAATATGCGGTATCATCAACTCCGACATAGTAATGCCTCCACTATCGCGATTGAAAGAAACATTACTAGATCAATTAAAAATAAATAATCTTATTTATGGGTCAAGGGTAGAGGTGAAATCTTTAGAAAGGCTTGAGGGAGAATTTTATAATAATGGCTTTGACATGTTTTTTTTCAAACCTGAACTGACTGATCTTATACCGAAATCACTTTCAAGTATGGGAGTCACATGGTGGGATTATTGGCTTCCTCTTGCAGCTGCTTTAGCAGGTGCTAAACTGAAAAAACTCAATTTTGCGTTTGGATATCATGTATCACATCAAACACGATGGAGTGATGAACAATGGAAGTTTATGGGCATTCAAATTGCTAATACAATTTACAATATGAGATTGCAAGCAGGATCAAATATAGGTAGTCAAAAAGAGCTTATTAGGTTAGATACTATGATTCGAAGCGCTGCATATTTTGCACTTTCAAATAAGACTCTGAATAAATCTGAAAAAATTTATGCATCGTACTTTAACCTTGAAACATTTGGAAAGGCGGTTCTAGAATTCCTAACCACTGAATCTGAAAATATTTTTTCGAACGAAAATAAAAAAGACCCCAATAAACAAAATTATTTACTACATAAGACTAACCGTTTAGCAGAAATAGAACTTAAAAAAAATAGAACTAATATTGCAATAAAGCATCTTCTTAATGCTCTGAAGATTGATGCTCATTATCCAATAACTCTATGCAATTTAGGAAAAGCAGCTTTTCAGAGAGGTGAGGTTGAAAAATCGATATATTACTACAAGCTATGTTTAGAAAAGAACCCATATCATCCAAATGCAACATATAATTGTGGGAAAATGCTTTTAAAAATTGATCAAAAGAAATTAGCCGAAAAATTATATTCAATTTACACGCAGCGATATCCCGGAGATCTAAAAATCGCCAATGCTCTTCTTGAAATTGATATTTAAAAATTAAAATTATATACTTTTCTTATGACTATTTTAATTTCTGCTATTGTGTCAACTTACAACGCTGCTGAGCAATTGTCTGAATGCTTGAATGATCTTGAATGCCAGAGCATTTCAGATCAATTAGAAATAATAGTTGTTGACAGTGGATCCTTACAAAATGAAGGTATAATTGTTAATAAATTTAAAGAACGCTATAAAAATATACGATACATTAGGACTCAGAGCAGGGAGACGGTTTACCAAGCTTGGAATCGTGGAATCCGTATCGCCAGAGGCCGATACATTACGAATGCAAACACGGACGACCGTCATCGTGTTGATGCCTTCGAAAGGATGGCTAAATATTTGGAACAAAATAGCGAAATTGCATTAGTTTATGCTGATTTGATAAAAACAAAAATTAAAAATGAGACATTTGATAAATGTACTCCTTCAGGACGATTTCGATGGCCCGACTGGGATCGAAACCTTCTTTTGGTAAAGGGCTGCTTTATCGGTCCGCAGCCGATGTGGCGTCGAAGCGTGCATGAATTATACGGTTATTTCGAAAAGGAATTTGTCACTTCCGGAGACTATGAATTTTGGCTTAGAATTTCTCAAACACTTGAATTTTATCATCTCCGAGATACACTCGGGCTATATCTCGAAAGCCCGGATAGTATTGAACACCGCAATCGTAAGCAACAAACGATCGAGAATCATCGTATACTGTCAAGATATAATAAAAGCGCACAAACAAAAAAAATTATTTTATATAAGCCTTTCGAGGAGTTTAAGAAAGTTTTTAGTAACGAATTATTACTTACGAAAGAGCAAGTTATGGCGGCTTTTAATTTAATTGAAAAACCGCACGGAATTAAAAACAATGGAAATTATAAACCTTTTCTCTCGACTTTGCCCGACTGCAGAAAATACTTTAAACTAAAAAAAAAGGTATTGAAAGGCCAAAGATCGAGAGAAACTGTTAAACAAATACTTAATGCATGCTCTAATATAATTCTGAACAGAGCAAAATGGTTCCAGAGTTATTTTAAAAGCAGGGAAAATACTTTGTATAAATTAACCTCATTAAGCACTAAAAAGCTCAATAAATCTCAAATCGATTGTAAAGATTTACCCGGTTCCAAAAAGATGGTTGAAACAAAGCCCCCGATAGTTCTAGAGAACCGAATGGAAGATGGCTCCTTGGCCTTTCGACATTTTAACGGGGCAGGGAAGAATGAAAAAAAGAATCTAGATCTAAAGAAATGCCAGGCAGCATGCTGCTGGAACGGCTTATGTCGGGCCGAGGATGCGTTAAAAATCTATATAGACATTTTGAAGACACATCCCGATGACATTGAAACCCTTATCGCAATAGGCAAAATTTGCCAATCGCTTAACCGTGAAGATGACGCATGGATATTCTATGAAAGGGTACTCGAAATAGAACCCGCTAATTCAGATGCCCGGTCACAACTTCTTCAGCGAAGAGGGTCCCCATTGCCTGCTTTTTGAAAGCAAGTAGAAGCGGCACGTGGGATGCCTCATGCTGAAAAGAACAACGCCGAGGCTATGGCCAAGAAAACAGAACAAGTGTTAGAATACAAATAGAAAATTGCGAATTGTCATGGAAGAGAAAATGAGAGACGTCATTGCTGAGGCTGAATTTTTATACTATTTTGGAAGTTGCGACCAGGCGGTTGGTCTTTTAAAAGAAAGCTTATCATCCGATCCGACTCGAGGCGATATCCTGGCGAGTCTGGTACAACTTCTTCTTGATTCCGAACGCTATGAGAGCGCAAAAGGCTTTTTGAGGTCCTTTAAATCAAAAAGCAATAATTCGTTGATCACGATTCAGCATGCCCTTTGCCTGGAGGCGACCGGTGATCTTTTAGCGGCTGAGATTCTGGCGGATCAATTATTGGAATCCGACCAGTTGCGAGCTGAAGCGCTGGCATTAAAAGCAAGGCTTATGCTTCGGGCAGAACGAATAAAAGAAGCAGAGGCGCTCTTCAAAATGGCAATCGAATCGGACAATTCCTGCAGCCGAGCTTGGTTCGGCCTCGCATTGCTCAAGCAAAGAAAAAAAGAGTTGAGTGGAGCTTTCGATTTATTAAGACAGGCATTCGAGTGCTCGCCCGACTCTCGGGATATCGCTGTTGCGTTACATAAGTCCAGTGTCGACTGCGGGCATTTGATGCAGGGCGAAGAGGCTTTTCGCGAAGCGTTGAATCGGCGACCGATAAACAGACGGCTTCGTTTTTTGCTGATCGACCTTCTGTTGAGACAACATCGTATACCCGAAGCGATGTCGGAAATCGAGGCCGCTCTGGTCGATTTCGGACCCGAAGAGGGGCTTCTCGATGCAGCCCTTAAAATCAGGAAACAGTTTAGTCTCTCTTATATTTCTACCGAGAGTGGCAGCGAAACAACCGTCTCCCTATGCATGATCGTTAAAAACGAAAGACATCACCTATCAAGATGTCTAAAAAGCGCTAAAGCAGTTGTAAATGAAATAATCGTTGTCGATACCGGCTCAAGCGATGAAACCAAGGATATCGCACACATCTTTGGGGCCAAGGTATATGATTTCGAGTGGGACGACGATTTTTCAAAAGCAAGGAATTTTTCACTCTCCAAGGCAACTGGCGAATGGATTATGGTGCTGGATGCCGATGAGGTTCTATCGGCTAGAGACTACGAAAAGTTCCGAGATATCGTGCGATATGCCTGCACGCGGCCGGTAGCCTTCCGCATTCAAACGCGCAACTACTCTTATCTTTTCAACGCGATAGGCTTCAGGCAGAACCAGGGTGAATTTCCAGAGGAGCAGGGGATCGGCTGGTATCCCAGCGAAAAGGTTAGACTCTTTACCAATGATTCCCGGATCCGATTTGAATACCCCGTACATGAATTAGTGGAGCCAAGTTTGGAGAAGATACGGGTACCGATCGAAGAATGTCCGGTCGCCGTCCATCACTACGGTACCCTAAGCAATATTCAGATCATTGAAAAAACAAAGAATTATAGGAAGCTTGGGCAAATAAAGCTGAAAAAGAACTTTCGAAATGCATCCACTCTCAGGGAACTTGCCGTTCAGCTTGCGCAGATTGGCAATCATGCTGAGGCTCTTGAAACTTGGCAGCAGTTGGTAAAATTGCAGCCGAAGTCGGCGGATGCCTATCTGAACATGGGAAATGCCTGCTGGCATCTGGGGAGATATGGCGATGCGGTTTCGTTCGCCGAAAAAGCGTTGCGAATAGACCCATCGCAGAGAGAGGCCAAGTTCAACCTGGCGTATTCACTGTTGCTGCTAGGGAAATCAGGGGCGGCGAAAGAGTGTCTGGAAAGGCTGATAGAAGAGCATCCGGATTACCATGCATCTCAATTCTTATTTTGTATTGTGTGCATATGCCAGCAGGAGACAGATCAAGCGAGACCTGTTTTAGAAAAACTCAGAGCCCTCGCGATCGGAGACTATATCGGCGAATCGTTTGTAGAGATAGCAAAGCGCTTCTTGGAAGCTGCAAGGATTGATTACGCCCACTGCACACTCGAGGCGGCCGCCATTTTCGGATACCACGGCCTAAAGATAAACGCTCTTTTAGAGAAATGTAACGCTGCGGCTTGAAACTTATAGGGTTAGAATATCGCGGCTGGAAGCCTCTCCCACCCGTGAACAGCAATAACTTCAAGCGACAGCCCCCCAACGCTGGACTTCCTAATTGAAAATATGCACCTTGAACAATTGCAGGAAGCAAGATTGCGCGGATGCAGTTATTATGCTGCGACGCTTTCAATCTGCCCAGAGTTCGGTCGGGTACGCAGCCCGGCGGCGATGTTCTGGTTGATGTTGATGAGGATCGATAATTTCTCGGGCGCCGGGTAGGCTAATGTTTCCAGCGTGCGCTTGTCGATGAAAGCGCTCAAATGCAGCAAATCTAACCTTAATGCTTTGGGTAGGGGGTTCTCGGGCTTTTCGAGTTCGGCCTGAAGAATGGTCCACACACGCTGGTTGTATTTCAGTACGGCTTCGAGTCCTGCAGCTTGACCGCTATCTGCCCAATTATCCTGACATGCTTTGAGTTTGAGAGCCGCCTTGGTCAGGACCTCCGCTTCGACGTCCCGACCACCCATCGTGGCTTTGTTTATGGTGTCATACGCTTTCAACGCTGCCTGATGCACGTTCGATAGCCTCCTGTTCGTAGTCGATCAGCCGCTTGGTCTGTTTTAGTGCCTGATAATATTGGTGCTGAAGAATGTGCTCATTGATGGAATCGATCAGGGCAACTGTGCTCGGAGCGGCCTTTACGACCGCTTTCACCAGTTCCCAATAGACCTTGTGGTATTTTGAAAAGTTATCCTCGTCGATGTACATCAACTGAACTGCGTAGTAGATCTTGCGGCAGGGCGAGTCCGTGTTTTCCTCGGTCAGAATGTCCTTTTGACGCAGGATCGGGGTCTTGTTTTCAATCACCAGATTGCAGCTGGCGGGGCTCGCGTTGGTTAAAACCGCTCCGCCGAGGATCATCCGTTCGCCGTGCTTCAAAGTGATTTTCAGGGCCATGATCTTATTCGACGACTCGTTGGGAAGTTTCAGAAATGTACGCCGGAAGGGGAGAGGCTCCCCTCCCGGCTGGTGAAAAAGGTTAGAACAATCTCAAGACCGACTGAGCTGCTTGCGAGGCCAGGCTTAGCGATGTCGTGCCCAAGGCCTGTCGGGTCTGGAGCATGAGCATGTTGGCGCCCTCCTCGTTCATGTCGGCATTTGTCAGCGCAGCGGCGCCGTCCTTTAAGACGTTGATCATACCTTGCGTAAATTCCTGCCGAGCGGTGATAATGCTCAAGTTGTTCGAAAGCTTGCTCGATTCGGTCCGAAGTGCATCCTTGGCCGTGTCGAGAGCTTCAATTGCGGCTGGAATATCACTCAAATCTGCCGCAAGGTTCAGAACAGTCCCTCCCGAAGTAGCATCAAATCCTACCAGGTCCAGATTTGCTTCTCCAGTCTCGTCAAATTTTACATTAAGAGTGGCTGCATCGAGCAGATTGACTCCTTTGTATCCGGAATCGGCTGCCATCGAATCAATCTGTGAAAGCACGGTTTGGTACTGCGTGTCGAGTGCAGCTGCAGTGGTCACGTCAGCGGAACTTGCGGCAGTGGCCAGGGACTTTGCCGCAGCAATTAGAGTGTTGATGGATTGTATGCCCTGATCCGCCGCCTTGACCGTCTGGACTGCTTCAGACATCTCGTCTTTCCGGGCGGCCAAATCGGAGGCGCGCTGCTCGTGGGCCACGGCCGTGAAATAGGCGACCGGGTCGTCCAGGGCGCTGTTGACCTTCTTGCCGGAGGCGAGCCGCTTCTGGGTGTTCTCCAGCAGCATGTTGGTGTTCTGCAGGCTGACGAGGTTCGCCCGCATGCCTGAGGTGAGAGTGATGGGTTGCATTGCCATGGTCTGTGTTCTCCTTTTCTAGTTTGGTTGTATTGGCGTTCTTGCCAATCGGGTGAAGCTTAAGATGGTTGAATGTCGCGTCTCGGCGCAGCCCGGTCGAGTCTTTTTCCTCCTCCTTTCAGACCGTCGATTCTGTCGCCTTCGAAAAGAGTATCGATCAGAGCTGGAAAAACTTTAGCTCTTTTTTCTGAAGGGGCTAAGATGAGCCCCTTCAGAAAAAGTGATTATTGCCGCAGGTCGATGGTTGCTGTGGCCATTCTTGATGCAGCGGAATCACTCGAGCCGCTCCCGTCCATTTACATTTCGGTATAGGGAGGGTAGGGGAACTTTGAGCAGATTTCATGAGGCGGTCGGCAACCTTGCCGGCGCTAAACCTGCTTTTGTGTCCAAATTGTTTGTGCTATGATGACGGAAAATTTCAGCGAGGGTGGCTGCGATTGTTGCAGCCGGAGCGGTGACATACGCGTGACGGCGACACCATGCCGATACTGAACCTGGATGAGGTCAAACCGGGGATGACCCTGGCGCGGGCGGTCTACACGCACCCGGAGCGGCTGCTCCTGGAGGCGGGCCGGCGCCTGACCGAAAAGCACCTGCGGATCTTCAAGTCCTGGGGGGTTGCGGCGGTCGCGGTGAAAGAGTCCGCGGCAGGGGAGGGGGCCTCCCAGGCGGTGGTCTCACCCCCGGATCCGCCCGATGATGCGCTGCGCGAGAAATTCTCCGATGTTTTAGGCGACCCGGTGATGCGCGCGATCATGGAGGCCGCCGCCCGCCAGTCGGCCGGACGCGAGCGCCGGCGGAAGGCCCGTCATGGCCGGGGCTGACCTCAAACGGGTCATCAGCCGGGTCGAGGATCTGCCCACGCTGCCGCGCACCGTGCTGCGGATCACCGAGCTCGTCAACGACCCACGTGCAGCCGCCAAGGACCTCTCCATCATCATCTCCGACGACCAGGTGCTGACGGCCCGGCTGCTCAAGCTGGTAAACTCCTCCTTCTATGCCTTCCCCCGTCGGGTCTCGACCGTCACCCAGGCTACCGTGCTGGTGGGGTTCGACGCCATCCGGAACCTGCTGATCACGACCTCGGTCCTTGACCTTTTTCCCGCCCGCAGCGCGAAGGTGCGCCGCGAGCAGGAGCTGCTCTGGGACCACTCCTTGGGTTGCGCCATCGGTGCCAAGACGATCGGCGCTTTCCTGCGCCACGAGAAACTGGAGGAGCTCTTTGTTGCCGGCCTGTTGCACGACATCGGCAAGCTCGTCGAGATGATGTTTCTGCCGGCCGAGTTCAACCGGGTCGCGGAACGGGTGCGGGATAACGGCGGGCTGATCTCAGCGGCGGAGCAGGAGGTCCTGGGGTGCACCCATGCCGAAATCGGCCGGATTCTGGCCGAACGCTGGAACCTGCCGCTCAAGCTGGCGGACACCATCGCTCTGCACCACCGCCCGCTCGAAGCCGGCCCTTTCGCCCTGGAGGCCTCGGTCGTGCACCTGGCCGACATTTTCGCCCGGGCGCTGGATCTCGGCTCCGGCGGGGACCGCAAGGTTCCGCCCCTGGATCAAACCGCCTGGGGCCTCCTCAAGCTCAAAACCTCAGCCATAGACGGCATCATGGCCGGCATGCTGACTGAGTTCGACGACATTCGCTCCTTTTTAGGGTGATTAGAAATCCGCGAAGAATTTGTCGTCGTTGAGCGGGATCACCGCTTCGGCCATCGGCTTCGTCTGCCGCCGAGCTGAACCGGCCTTCGATTTAAGCTTTCCGACCGCTGCCGAAAGGGCCCTGCGCGGCTGGCCGCTTCGATGCGACGGCGGTGTGGCCAGCTTGCCGGAGCCTTCTACAATCGCTGCCAATTCGTCCACGATGCTCCTCATTGCCTCCGCCTGGGCGTTCAACTCTTCGGCTGCGGAGGCGGCTTCCTCGGCGCCGGCTGCATTCTGCTGGGTGACTTTGTCCATTTCACTGACGGCTTTGTTGACCTGCTCAATGCCGACCGCCTGTTCATTCGAGGCGGTTGAAATCTCAGCCAGAAGTTCGGCAACCTTGGCAGTGCTGCCGGAGACCTGGTCGAACGCCTGATTGGTTTTGGTGGTTAATTCGGCGCCATCTTTGACTTTCTTTACGGTTCCCTCGATAAGGTTGGATGTGTTTTTAGCGGCCTCGGATGCACGCATGGCCAAATTGCGTACCTCGTCGGCCACCACCGCAAAACCGGCCCCGGCCTCGCCCGCCCGAGCTGCCTCCACGGCCGCATTCAACGCAAGCAAATTGGTCTGAAAGGCTATCTCATCGATGGTCTTGACGATTTTGGAGGTCTCCTGACTGGCTGCAGATATCTCGTGCATGGAGGCGCGCAGTTGACCCATCGAGGCGTTGGCCTGAGTGATAACATGGTTGGTCTCTTTCATCAGGGTGTCGGCCTGCCGGGCATTGTCCGCACTCTGTTTTGTCATCGAAGCCATCTCTTCAAGAGAAGAGGATGCCTCCTCGATCCCGGCCGCCTGCTCCGATGTCCCCTCAGCCAGGGATTGGCTGGCCGATGAGACCTCCATCGACGCGGAAGCGACCTGGTCGGCCCCTTCGCGCAGGTTTTGGGCAGTTCGTGCGAGCAGCCGAGTGATAGTGCGACTGAAAAAGAAAGAGACCACCGCCGCTACTCCAATGATCACCCCCATGGCAAGGCTTAAATACGCAATGATCCGCAGCAGGGAGGCATCCGCAAGAGCATTGATCTCGCTTCGCGGAATGCCCAGAAACAGAATCCCGATCAACTCGCCGCGTTCATCCAGGATTGGGTCGTATGCCGTAAGATAGGGTTTCCCGAGGATGGCGGCTTGACCGATATATAATGTTTTTTTCATCAGATCATTGTACGCGGCGCTGTCGGTTCCCAGCTTGGTGCCGACCGCGCGTTGACCCGCTGCGTTGAGGATGTTGGTGGTGATACGGCTGAAATCGCCGCCATCGCGAACAAAGATGGTCGCCGCCACGCCGAGGCCCTTCTGGAGGGCATCCACCATATCGTATCGGCCCGCTATCGGCTGATTCTGTCCATCGCGCAGCTGGCCATCGGCAAAATGAATTTTCCCGTAGTGGCGCTCGAGATACAATCGGCCGGATTGAATGTCACCCTGGATTTTCATCCGCAGTGTTCGACTCACCAGATCTTGCCCCATTTCGGCAGTGAGAAAATAGGTGACCACCCCCAGGGACAGACCGGACAGGACGAGAAACCCGAGGGTCAATGCCAGCAACTTGGTGTTGAGTTTCGCGTTCGTGAACATATCGGTGTTCCTTTCGTGACGTCGTTGTAGTTGAGGCCTTCACCCGGCCAAAGGAGATATCGGCAGGAGGAAGGATAACTTTATGGAAATACTCATCAGCAAAATAGAGAGAGTGCCTCATGCCCACCTGTCCGGGCGGCGCCTTCAATAGCCGTTTTGGTGTAGTGCATCGTTTTGCCGGGCTTCCCTATGCTGCATTTTACTAAAGTTTTTAAGATCCACGCCGAAAGTAAGATAAAAATCGCTTGAGCAGCGAGGCTTCGGTCAATTCCGATGCGCTGACTCGGATGGCGCGCCCCAGTGGCCTGACACCCTGATTAGGCGCAGCAGAAACAGCCCATCGAGCTGGAGGTATGGCACCCATGGCAAAGTCAATTCTTTTGTCCCTTATGTGTCTGATTGCGATCGGAATGGTGGCATCGGGTATTCAGGCCGGTACAGAAGCGCAAAAAGCGGTCTACGTGGGCGCGGAAACCTGCCGCGGTTGCCACGAGGCCCAGTACGACAGCTTCATGAAAAATTCGAAAAAGGCGCACTCCTACGCCAGCATCCAGAAAATGGAGAAAAAGCTGACCCCGGCCGAGTTCCAGGAGTGCTTCACGTGTCACACCACCGGCTACGGACAGCAGGGGGGGTTCACCTCCATCGCACAGACGCCGGACTTGAAAAATCCGGGCTGCGAGGTCTGCCACGGCCCAGGCAGTCTGCACGCCGAAAGCGGCGATCCGGCCGACCTCGGCGGAGAGGTGTCGCTGGCCGTCTGTAAGACCTGCCATAGCTCGGAGCGGGTCGCGGCCTTCGGTTTCAAGCCCATTCTTTATGCCGGTGCACACTGAGGCAAATACACCGTAAGGGAAAGGCAGCACCTATGAGCACCATCATCTCATTTTTCCGCGAACGTCTCTGGGTCCAGGTCGTCGGCATTCTCAGCTTCATCCTGGTTGCCGCCATCGGCACCATCGTTGCCTTCAACCTGCGCGCCCAGAACGCGTCCATCCTGGAGCAGAGCCGAATCAGCAGCCACATGCTGGCTGCGGCCATCGAGGGGGGCACGTTCGATGCCCTGGGGGCGGGCCGTAACGACGAGGTGACGCGTCAGCTGCAGCGGCTCAAAGAACGAGAACCCTCGCTGGATGTATCCATTTTCGACGTTGACGGAACCATTTCTTTCACGACCATAATCGGCGCCGCCGGCCAGGCTCTCACGACCCACCTGAACAACGCTGCGGCCGGCGCAGCCCTCGCCCGCATGCTTTCCGACGGCGTAGAGCCCAAAGAGGTTTTCGAGGAGCGTATCAACGGCGCGACGCATTTGAGCAGCGTAAAGCCGATACTGAACGATACCAGCTGCCACCACTGCCACGGCAGCTCGCGCAAGGTGCTGGGGGGGTTGCATGTACGCACCTCGGCTGAAAAGGCGGTGCAGATGTCGCGCGACGCCGGGCGCAACAACATTTTGATCGGGGTCGCCGGCTGCCTCAGCATGATCCTGGCGGTCTTTCTTCTGTTCCGCCGCATGGTCAACCGTCCTCTCAACCGGATCTTGGAGCTTGCCGGCAGCATGCGCCAGGGGGACTTGAGCAGATCGATCGAAGTCGTTGGCCGCAATGAGATCAGCCACATGAGCGCGCGCATGAACATTGCCAATCAGAATCTGCGCGAAATGATCGGAGAGATCGCCTCCGCCTCCCAGAATGTCTCCTCTGCGGCCAGTGAGCAGGCTTCAGCGTTGGAGGAGACCAGTGCGTCGCTTGAGGAGATGTCCTCGATGACCCGCCAGAACGCGGGCAATGCCGAGTCGGCCGACCGGCTCATGACCGCCGCACGGCAGCGCACATCCGCTGCAGACCAATCCATGAAAAACCTTATGCAATCCATGAGCAAAATCTCCCAAGCCAGCGAAGAGACGTCCAAGATCGTCAAGACGATCGATGAAATCGCGTTTCAAACCAACCTGCTGGCGCTTAATGCCGCGGTAGAGGCGGCGCGGGCCGGCAGCGCCGGCGCCGGGTTTGCGGTGGTGGCCGATGAGGTGCG
>JBGSTS010000152.1:0-5586 GCA_041736435.1 Desulfobacterales bacterium
GAAGGCATCGGCCCACTCCGGGATGTCGAGGTTGGAGGTGACGATGGTGCTTTTGCGCTCGTAGCGCTCGGCGATCACGTCATGGAAGTCCTCGTCCTGGGTGCCCTTGAGGGGCTTTAAGCCGAAGTCGTCGATGATCAAGAGGTCCACTGCGGCGAGTTTGGCGAAGCTGCGATCAAAGCCGTTGGTGGCTCGGGCGGCATGCAGTTGTCCGAGCATCCGGGAGACGGTAGTGAACAGCACATCGTGGCCGGCGCGGATGGCGCAATGCCCCAGCGCCTGGGCGATGTGGCTTTTACCGGTGCCGCAGGGACCCACGACCAGGACACAGACCCTCTCCTCGATGAACCGGCAGGAGGCCAGCTCCATAATCAGCTGCCGGTTCAGGTTGGGGTTGAAGCCGAAGTCAAACTCCTCGAGCGTCTTCTGGTTGCGGAAGTTCGCCCGGCGCAGCGCAGAGGCCAGTCGTTTCTGGCTGCGGCGGGCGACCTCATCGGTGATGACAGTCGCCAAAAAGTCCATGTAGGAGAACTTCTCATCGATCGCCTGCCGGTTGCGCGTCTCCAAGGAGTCCAGGATTCCGGACAGCCGCAGTTGCTTGAGCATGGGGATGATCTCGGGCATGGGGTTCATCTTTGACCTCCTTCGCTCAATTGAGCTCAGCGGCCGGACGCAGGAAGCGCGCAGCGCTGGTGTAAGTGGAGGATAGATGAAGCTCTTCGGCAAACGGCATCTGATCCAGGCCCTTTTCCAAAATGCCCTTGACCGTGCGGTAGCGCGGGTTGTCGAAGAACAGCGCCCGCGAACAGGCACTCTCCAGCCGGGCGGCGCCATACTTTTTGGAAAGCCCGATGATCCCCTGGGCCGCGCGCAGGTTGTCCAGCACCCGGTCGGCAAAAAGATGCCGGATGAGCCGATGACAAGCACCGCCGACCGCTTCGGCCTGATGCAAACACCACTGCGGGTCCTGCATCCGGTAGGCAATAGCCTCCGGCGACAGGTGCTCTTCCACCGTCGAGCGCACTCCGGGCTTTCGCAGCCGGCCGTGCACGGCCACCAGCTCAAACTCATGGTAGATCTTCACCGTCTGATCGGTCGCCTTCAGCCACAGCGGCCGGTGCACCAACTGGAACGGCGCCGAGTAAAGGCACTTCTCGTAGCGCACATGACAGTCCCCGTGCAGCTTCACCGAGGCCCACACGGCCGGTTCCACCGGCACGTCCGGAAGCCGCTGCAGAAGGGCTTTTTCGGTCGCGGCAAACACCGTCAGGGGCTTTTCCTGCAGGCTGCCGTGGGTGCGGTTGCCCGCGGTCTCCATCAGCCAGCCCATCAGCTGCCGGTTGCCGTCGGTCAGCGAGCGGAACTCGCGAAGGGGCACAAAACCCTTCTTCACATACTTGACCCCGGACTCCACCCGGCCCTTCTTCTGGGGATCGGCTGGCGGACAGGGAGAGATCAAAAACCCGTAGCCCTCGGCCAGCTCCCCGTAGGAGCGCTGCACCTCGGGATCTCTAAAACAGGCGCGGGTGATGGCGCACTTGGGGTTGTCGATGATCAGCTTCCGGGGAACCCCGTTGAAGAACTCAAAGGCCCGCCGGTGGCAGGAGAGCCAGGTCGCGAGTTTCTGGTCGGCGACGATCTCCGCGTACATGTGCCGGCTGAAGCAGAGCGTCATCACAAAAATCCAGGTCGCCACCACCGCCTCGGTGAACGCATCGGTGATCGTGGGACCTTTTCCAAAATCCACCTGCGCCGCCTCCCCGGGGGCAAACTCCAGAATGCAGGTGGATGGGGGAGTCTTCCCCCGCAGCTTCTGCACCAGGCGGCGAACCGAGGAGTAGCTGCCGGTAAAGCCGAACTGCTCCACCAGCGCCCGGTAAATGGTGGTGCCCCAGATGTTCTGCGCGACCCACTGCTTGATCCGCTCTTCGTGGACCCCACTCAACGACTGGCGCGTGGGGTTGGTTTGGGCTGCCGGCTCAAAGACCTCAGAAAGCTGTCGGTCCTCCGGCAGCGGAGCATCGTCCAGCCACCCGTTGCGGATGGCAACCTCGCGCAGCTTTGCACACTTTAACCGGCCCATCAGCCCAGTCTTGGCAATGGCTCGGTCGCTTTCGCCTAAACGCATGCGGTGAATAACGTGTCGGTATTCGTGCATCTCAAACCTCCGATTGGCCATGGGCAAGCTCCTTCCGGTAAATGGGGTCATTGCCGGACAAGCTTACCCGATTAACGGTTCGGGTCCGAGATGCTTTTGGAACATACACTAAAAAAGGCGGATGGGTGGCCTCATTTCGGCGATCATCAACTGGCTCCATTTCGCCAATCACCAACTGGCCCTATTTCGGCGATCACCCGGTGGCTCGATTTCGGCGATCACGCAGTGGCTCTATAGCACCGATCATCAACAGATAGCCTTCATCGCTTTCCGGTTGGTCTCGCCCTTCTGGCACTCGAACTGCTTGCGCGGCAACCGCCAGAGCATACACCAGCAACCGCCGCAGGCGCCGTTCTTGCCGAAAAGCAGCTCAAAATCCAGCCAGCGGGCTATCGTCAACGGATGGCATTCAAGATGAATGTCTTTCATGGGCAATTGTTCATTTATACCACACATAGCTTTAAGGAGAAACAGCTCTTTTTTGCCGGCTTGGCATGTTGCCTTCAAAAAATGGAGAGGCCGAGGCCAGCGAAGACGGCTGATCAGGGGTCAAGTTGTGGTTCAGAGTGCCGATATTGTTATTTGAAACGGGAGGGCGTCCCATATGACCGCAACAAAAGTTTGGGCCGTAATTTTGATTGTCGTGTCGGTCCTGATGATTTTGGGCGGCATCCACCATTACCGCGAATTAGCGGTAGCGGATGTTTTGGTACGGGCCTCGGTCGATTCTCTCCCAAGGCAGATAAAAACATGGTTTTGGAGCCCGACGGAAGCAAAAGTCTATGCCACAGTGATCCGGAACGAAAAGGTTTTGAGTGTTCTAAGTTGTCTGTTGGGGATTTGTCTTGGATTGCTGGGCACCCTTATGATCAAGGATGATTCGCCCGTCCGCTATATCGTCCGGATCGAAAAAGCCAGAGACCCATACCCCCCAGAGAAGGACGACCTGGACACGGCCCCCTGGAAGTTTTGATTCCCCTTTCTTCTTTTCCAATACTTATCAAATTTTTGATTAACCGAGGCATTTTTGATAGAATTAGTAACGGCCATAACTTCAAACGTTGGGAGGATGCGGATGAGAATGTACGGTGTTGTCTTCATGGCTGTTCTGATGGTGGCTGGGCCGACGGTTGCAGGAGCGTTTAACCAGGCTGATCTGACTCGCCTCAACGCGGGCGAAAACATGATGCAGAATGCTGATTTGAGCGGTGTCGGAAGCGAACTCACGCGCAAGGACCTCAAACAGGTTGATTTCAGCGGCGCAGATTTCAAAAACAGCCGCCTCTGGGGCTATGTGTTCGACAGCGCAAAGCTGCCAGGCGCCAAGCTCGACAACGCCAATCTGAAAGGATCCCATTTTCGCTTGGTAAACTTTAAAGAGGCATCTTTGCGAAATACAGAGATGCCCCATGCACCATGTGGCGGAGCCGATTTTTCGAATGCGGATCTCTCGGGGGCAAAAGCGACCAATGCCGGATTTCATAGCAGTAAACTCATTAAGGCGAAACTCAACGGCGCTGACCTGAGCAACGCCATGCTATTTAATGCCGACTTGACTGGTGCCAACCTGACCAACGCAACGCTTACCAATGCCGATTTCGATTCTGCGAAGGTTGACTCTTCTTGGAAAACCTATATTCAGAGCCAGAACGTGCGCAATTTTGACAAAATTGTGTGGGGGCAGCGCCAGGCTGTGAAACCCACTCCCGAAATGGTGAAACCGGGTGCAGGAAAGGCTGACAAGGAGATGGTGGCGCCGAAGGTGCCTATCAAGCAATAGGCGACTTGGCTGTCCATGTTGATTCGCCTATCAATAAATTCTCACGATATCAGATTAGCATGGACGTTCGAGTCTCTCCTTTAGCAGTGATTTAAAGAAATCCATTTCACCGGGCCGCTGCGGTTAGGCGGCCTTTTTTTTTGAGGGCTTTGACTGGCTCCGTTTCTGTGTTACTATCCAAACTATCGTGCAAATGGAGTGCAAATGGCTGAGCAGGTTACAAAAAATAAATAGAAATTACGGGAAGTTATGGAGGAGTCCGTGGGTTCGAATCCCACTCTCTCCGCCATTTTTTTGCCGTATGGGTAAGAGGCCGGCTGAAAAAAAAACCGGTTGCGGGCTCGCCAAAATCAGAACCCAGATCTCCAACCTATGTCCTATCTCGTTTTAGCCCGAAAATACCGTCCCCAGTGTTTTGGCGAAGTTGTTGCCCAGGAGCATGTGACACAGACACTGGTCAACGCGATCGCGGCCGGCCGTGTTGCCCACGCCATCCTCTTCGCAGGTCCGCGGGGCACCGGCAAGACAACGGTTGCCCGCATTTTGGCGAAGGCCATGAATTGCCCTCAGCGATCCGGGTCGGAGCCCTGCAATCGGTGCAGCTCCTGCGATGACATCACCGGGGGGCATTCCGTGGACGTGTTCGAAATCGACGGGGCCTCCAACAACAGCGTCGATCAGGTCAGGGAACTGCGTGAAAACGTCAAGTACATGCCGGCGCACAGCCGCCACAAGATCTACATCATCGACGAAGTTCACATGCTCAGCACACCGGCGTTCAACGCGCTGCTCAAGACCCTGGAGGAGCCGCCGGCACATGTGCTTTTCTTCTTTGCCACCACCGAAGCCCACCGGATCCCCATCACCATCCTGTCGCGCTGCCAGCGCTATGACTTCAGACGCCTGCGCCAGGCCACCGTCTCGAGCTATCTGGCCGGGATCTGTCGCAAAGAGGGTGTGGCGCTCGACCCGGGCAGCCTGGAGGTGATTGCGCATGAAGCCGGCGGGAGCATCCGCGATAGTCTGAGCCTGCTCGATCAGGTCATGGCCTGCGGGGAGAAGACCATCTCGAGCGAGCAGGTGCTGGACATCCTGGGCGTCTTGGGGCGGCGGCAGGTGGTTGACCTGGCAGAAGCCACGCTGGAGGGTGATGTGAGGCGGTTCATCCTAACGCTGGACGAAGTGTTCGACCGGGGGCACGACCTCAAGAAAGTGCACGCAGATCTCGTCGACACCTTGCGCAACCTGCTCGTGATTCACACCAGCAAAGACCCGCAGCGGCTGGTCGACCTGCCGCCCGGCGAGGTCGAGGCTCTGCAGGGATTGGCAATGCGGGTGTCGCCGTCCGAGCTCCAGCACGTGTTGGACGTGCTCTACCGCGAAGAGCCGGCAATGCGGCTTTCGTCGAACCCCAAGCTGGCCATGGAGATGGCTTTCTTCAAAACCAGGCAGCGCCCGCCGGCCCTGACCATCGAGGCCTTGATCCGCAAACTCGACGAGCTTCGCCGGGACGTCGGCGGTGAGGGCAGAAAGATGCACCCTCCTGAAACAGGGACCCCGCAGGACGCAAATCCGCCATCGCCGGCAAAGGGGGGCGAGGTTGCGGCTGCGCCGTCGGGGGCGGCAGCGTCATCCGGGCGGTCGGGCG
>JBGSTS010000160.1:0-2130 GCA_041736435.1 Desulfobacterales bacterium
GGGCGCCGAGGGCGGCGGCCTGCTGCTCGCCGTGGTACTGGTTCGCGATCAGCGCCACGAGCGAGGGGACCAGGGCCGCGCCCGCGAGACCGCTCAGGAGCTGGGCGGTCAGCATGAGGTTGGCGGTCGGACTGAAGGTCATCAGTACCTGCGCCCCCCCGAACAGGACGACCACAGCGCGGAAGATAACCACGGCCCCGAACCGTTGATTCAGCTTGGCGCCGAGCATGACGAAAGCCGCCACGGCGAGCGAGTACATCACGATCCCGGTGGCGACCGTGGTCGGCGGCACGTTGAAACTGTTCACCATGCCGCTCAGCGCGACCGGCAGCGAGGCCACGTTGAAGGACATGATCGCCTGTCCGAGGGCGATCGCGATCATCGGCACCCAGGATTCCCGTTGTCCCGTCTCAGAACTGGGCAGAGCAACAGTCTTGGTGGTCATGGCATTTATTCTCCTCTCTTACGTTCGGTTCTTACATTATCGGGAGCCATACTGGCGGCGCGCCGAGGGTATGGGTTCCGGCCGGGCGGATCAAACGGCCGGCTTAGAGGCGAAGAGATTGAGTCCCAGCCGTTCCGACAGGTATTTGGTGACGCGCTGACCCTTGATGCTGTTCCCGGCGCCGTCCAGGAGCGGGGAGAAGGTGCCCAGGCCGCCTTTGCCCGGCGACACGGTGACGATGCCGCCGCTCACCCCGCTCTTTCCGGGCAGCCCGATCTCATAGAGCCAGTCGCCGGAGCACTCATAGAGCCCGGCGGTCGCCAGCACCGCAAGCACCCGCTTGGCGACGGCGCCGTCGACCACGCGCTCCTTGGTCAGCGGATTCACCCCGCCGTCGGCTAAAGTGGCGCCCATCACCGCCAGGTCCTTGACCGTCACGTTCAGGGAGCACTGCTTGGTATAGACATCGGTCGACTCCAGCGCATCGAAATAGAGCCGGCCATATCCCTCCAGCAGCTTGGCGATGCCGCGGTTCCGCTGGTTGGTGGCGGCCTCCGACTCGTACACCTCTTGGTCGATGGCAAGCGTGCGGCCGGCAAAACGGGACAACCCCTCCTGGATGAACCGCCATTTGGCTTCGGCCGTCCCGCCCGGCACGAGGCTGGTGGCGGCGATCGCCCCGGCATTCACCATCGGGTTCATCGTGCGGTCCGCATTCAACTCGACCGCCATCACCGAGTTGAAGGGCAGCCCCGTGCTGTTTACGCCGATCTTGCTCCGCGCCTCCTCGCAGCCTACCGCCTGGGATACGAGAGCGAATACAAAAGGCTTCGACACGCTCTGGATCGAAAATTCGTGCGCCGTATCCCCTACGGCGAAGACACGGCCGTTGATGCCGACCACGCACACGCCGAAAAGTCCCCGCGGCGTGCGGCCCAGGGCGGGTATGTAGTCCGCAACCTTGCCTTCATCCAGGGACTTATAGCGCTGGTAGGCCTCTTCAATCAGGGTCGCCACCTCCGGTTCCGGCGGTAGATGGCCGGTGGAAATGGCCGACTGCGCAACGGCCTCGTCGACATCGATTTCGGTGAACATGCCGGGCTCCTTTCGTAGAACCGTTTCGAATGAATGTAGTTCTTTGGAGATTGGTGAATGCAGCAGCGAAAACCGTACAAGAAAATTGTACTTTATTAACTACGTTCTATTAAGTTGTTAATCGTTATGTTTTATAATGAATATATAATTTTAAAGCCTCCCAAATTTTCTTGCGTTAGCAATTTTTCTCTGGTAATCGTCTTGCTTTTGTATGGACAATTATTACATTGCCCTCGCTTTCCGGCTGGCTTAAAAGCCGAAAAAATATGCGGTAGGGTTGGTGCGCTGTCCCAGTTTGCGAACCAAGACCGGGCTTTCACCCCTCTCCCCTGTTCGAAGCATGTCGGGGGCGAGGGCACCTTCGAGAAGAAGCCTTCAAAGAGGTCGTCTCCAAGGCGCTGAAACCGAAGAGGCTTAGAACAGTCAAAACCGGCTGGGACCCCGTGCCCCGGCGCTCCTGAAAGGCAGCCCATGCACACGACCAGATATCTCGGCTTCGGAAATCTTCGTAACCTCATCCGGTTCGGCATCGGCATTTTACTTCTCATGGCGGCCGCCTGCGGCCGACAGGAGGGCCCGGCCCCGCCGCC
>JBGSTS010000183.1:0-26549 GCA_041736435.1 Desulfobacterales bacterium
TGAAACTGTCCAACCGCGGGCGCACCGTGCAGGCGGTGCCGCTGCCGGTGATCGCCGCGGCGCTTGTCTCCGCGCTCGTTTTCCTCGCAGTGAAGTATGGGCTGCCGGTGGATCCCCTGCACGCGCTGGTGCCGCCGCTGATAACCTTCCTGCCGGGCGGCATGCTTGCACTCGGCATGGTGGAATTCGCCTACGGCGACATGGTGAGCGGTGCAAGCCGCCTGATCGCCGGCTTCGTGCAACTGGTGCTGCTGGCGTTCGGTCTCGCGGTGGGCGCCGTGCTCGTCGGCTACAGCCCCAACGACCTGACCTACTCCGCCGCGCATTACGTGAAAATAGTGGAGGCCGCCTGGATCGGCGTCTTGGTGTTCGGGCTGGGAGTTTATCTTCACTTCTCGGCACCGCGAAATTCGCTGCAGTGGATTCTCATCGTGCTTTTGACCGCCTTTGCGGCGCAGCGGCTCGCAGGCGAGTTTTTGGGGTGCGAGATCAGCGGGTTCTTCGGCACGCTGGTGGCCACACCGCTGGGCTACCTGATTCAGCTCCGCTTCCGCGGTCCGCCGGCGACCGTGACCTTCCTGCCCGCCTTCTGGCTGCTGGTACCGGGCGCTTTGGGCCTGCTGAGCGTCACGCGCATGTTGAGCGACCGCACCGCCGGCCTCGATGGCCTGATCACGGTGGTGTTTGTGATCACTTCGGTCGCTCTCGGCGCGCTGGTTGGCGCCGCCAACTACAAGTGGCTCACCGAAAAGTTCGGCTGGTGGCAATTGCAGATCGGGCGGGTGGAGTCCTATTTACGGCGCGCGAATAAGCGCTGAACCGGCGGTGTGACGAGTCAGCGTACCTGAAAGCCCTGCTGGCAAAGTGGAAAGAGAACTTGAACAGATCGTCCAGGAACATATCCTCCTCGCGCAGTTCGGTATTCGCGATCAGCATGGTCAACGGGAGCGCGTCTATGCGGGGTTTGGTGACCGAGAACATCGCAACGCCGCCGGCAAACAAACACGCGATTTTCGGTACGGTATAGAAGGCCTCGCTCTGGTGTAAATTGAGGTATTCTTAGGTATCAATAGGATCACGGACCAGCGGGCAGGTCATGCAGTGGCCGCAGCCACGGCCACTACATCCACGAAGGGCTTTTTCTCCAGAGTGGTGTCGATGCCAGCGGGCTTGGAGCTGGGGCGCAGGGTGTAGGAGAGGGTGCCGACCTCGGAGTAAACCCCATAGGCCGATTTGCTTCCGGCCCTTTTCGCTTTGCTTTCGGAAGTCATCTTTCAAATTTTCACGGCGGGCGATGAAAAGAGCATGGCCCCGGGGGCGAAGAGGATGCAGGCGAGCAGCAGATGCTTCAGTCCAAGAGGCCCGCAACCCGAGCGAAACGGAAGAGCCGCCCCCGCGAAAAGGTGAAGGGTTGCGCCGAATGCGGCGCCCCGCAAGGGGTCGCCTACACTCGGCGCTCATCGGAATCGTAGGTGACAACTACCCTGACGCAGGGGGTCTTCTTTCGTGTTTTTGTTGAAAAAACAGGAGAATGATGAACTTCTCGCCCGAATCAGTCAATCATCGTTTTATTACGTACAGTGACAGCCTACAACGCTATAGTTCAGGTAGGTTCAGCCTACACTTCGGCGGGCGCAAAGCATCTTTGGTTATCCAGTCACGTTTCACACTGGATACCGCAAATGGCGAGCCCTTTTCATCGAAGACAATTTGGAGATCATCCGGGTGCATGACACCCAACCTCAATTCCCTGGCACGCTGGATCGCGACCCAGTCCCAGTTGCTGAATTCCGGATCACAAAGTTTTGCATCGGTCCCCCTGAAAACCTGCTTCCCCTCAGGCCATCTGAGGTCCTTGATTACTCCACCGAGGGCATCCAGCCACCCCGAGGGTTGAGGTTCATACCGCCCATGCAGGCCATCGGAGGCCTTCAGCATCCCGTAGCGCAGAACAGCCAGGCCCACGACATCCGCGGCGATGATATCACGTGCGGCCAGGACAAGGTTGGCTTGGCAAAATGGGCGATCTGTATCGTCAGGTCCCCCTGTAAGTATGATCTGACTGGCGTCGGCCACGCACAGCCGCTCTTTTTCCATGTGCGGGAGATGTAAATCCGCTAACTGTTCGTGATAAAGTGGCTCATTTCGGATCGGGTCGTCCTCGTGCAGTCCGTTCTTAATATGCCGCTTGTTTTTGAGATAGTTTAGTTGATGCATCCAGACACGATCATCCGGGCGCATTATGCCGACCCAATTTTTGATCGCCATCGTGTAATGAGACCAGACATGGGCCGAAAGGCGAAAGACGTTGATGATGTGGTCCACTTTGTCCAGCAGATTTGGCACATAAAAACCGGGGGTGGACTTTTTGAGCTTCTGATCGAACAGGCGTGGCATGTACCTTCGCCGCGCCTTGCCGCCTGCAAACTTGTCGGCCTCTTTCAATTGCCAGCGGACCCATTTGTTGTACAGAGTGGACCCGTTTGGGGAGCTTTCGTCAGCACCGGCTGTAAATTCATGCCGGCGCCAGCCTTCCTCCCGGAATGTCGTGATGTGAATGCGATCCCTTGCGTCCAATTCATCGCCTATGCTCCTCACGGTTTCATAAATACCGGTTTTTTTGAATGATTGGATAGTATGGTCTTTATCAAACCCTGCAAACTTTCCGGTTTTCCAGTGTTTCGTCATTGTGTGTTCAAAGCCCATTTCGTCTGCCACGTAAACCTTGCCTGCGCCGCGTTCGAGGCACATCCGGACCAGTTCAGAGCAAGATATCGGACTTGCAGTAAACGGATATTGCCCGGCGGAATTGAGGGAAGGCTTGATTAGCACTGTTTGTCCGGGTTCGAGCCATTCCATGCCGCCGGTCAGTTCGACCACTCGACGGATTGCATCTCCGGTCCGGGATGGATCTGCATTTTCCGCAATTGCTGCGTTGCAATTGGTCTCAACTCTTTTACCCAATTGTTTCATGAGTAGCCTCCCAAAGAGAAAATGATCCCTGGTTTTGTTTTCCTTAAGTATTAATTTGTAACTATCAAATTGACCCCATCTTCACATGCCACGCGGACTGTGTCATTGTTCACTGCGAGGGGTAGACTGCATGAGCTGCTCCGGCAGGTTGAAAGAATTTGGGGCCATAGCGGATTAGGCTTTAAATCGTCGAACTCTACGATCGTTCTTAACTTGACGCCCCATTTTTTTTGCCTGTGGCGGCTTGATCCTGTGTTTCACATTCAGAGGATTTCTTTTCCAGTGTGGGCGTTTCGGCCACCTCCGGGCCGAGCAGGATGGCAAGCGGCCGGGTCTGGGGGCTCGAGTCCAGTGCCATCAGGAGCACCATGGTAAGGGGGACCGCCAGGAACACCCCCACGGTCCCCAGCACCCAGCCCCAGAACAGCAGGGAAAGAAACACCACCAGCGTGGAGATGCCGAGGCCGCGGCCCATGATTCGGGGCTCAAGGATGCTGCCGATTACCGTGTTGACGACGAGGTAGCCCAGCGCGACGATCAGCGTGACCTGCAGGTCGGCCTGTACGAGCGCCAACAGCAGCGCCGGTACCGCCATCAGAAGGCCGCCGATAAACGGTATGAAGTTCAGCAAAAAGGCCAGGATGGCCCACAGGGTGGCGTAGTCTATCGCAAGCATCCACAGCCAGCCCCATATGCAGAGCGCGGTGGCCAGGCTGGCGAGGCTTTTGATCACCATATAGTGGTTGATGGAACTGAACAACCGCTGGAGCCTGAGCTCGGCCTCCTCCTGAAGGTGGAAGGCCCTCCGCAACTTGGATTGAAGGCCGGGGGCCTCGAGCAGCATGAAGACGGCGGACAGCAGGACCAGCAGCCCGGTGCCGAAGGTGCTGCGCATATTGGCTATGGCCGCCCGCACCAGGTCGACCGCTATGCTCGGGTCGATGATATCTTTGACGGCTTCACGGGCCATCTCCACGCCGGCCTCTTCCAGCCAGAGGCCGAATTGATCCCTCAGCAAGACCAGCCGCTCCCGATAACCGGGCAGGCTGTCACGGAATCCCTCCAACTGTCCGGTAAACACCAACCCCAGAACGCTGCCGGCCTCAAGCAGCAGGATTACAACCAGCGGCAGGTAGAACCATTGAGGCACGCGTTTGCGCCGCAGCCAGCGCAAGGGAGGGGTGAGGATGACCGCGATGAAAGCGGCGAGAAGCACCGGCGCTACAATCGATGCCGCCGACTGCAAAACGACGATTGTAACGGCGACGGCCGCCGCAACAATCACGGTCCGGGCGATGGGAGAGGATCCATTGAGGAGGTTCATTCGGTCCCTCACAAGTTTCCGGCAACGCCAGGAGATTAGGGTCAAACCTTGAATAATGAATTAACTTGACGCTGCTGCAGCTCTCACTTTACATCCAAAGGAACCCGTTAAGGGTAAGCGTTGTCGAGCGTCTGGCCAACTTTCCCTGGAGCAGCTGCAGGGCCTATGCCTATGGTCGGGCCGAGCCGGGTTGGCTTGAGACCTGGTGGTTTACTGGAACACCAAAATCAAAACCATGAAACGGCAAGCTTACGGGTACCGCGATAGAGAATTCTTCATGCTAAAAATATTCGGACTTCATCTCACAAAGTACGCTTTAGTCGGATGAACCCTATTTTCTTTCTCTCGCCCGTTTTACCGCCGCCGCTGCGAGGATGGATACGGGATCGATCACCGGTACGGGGATCTCCCCTTCTTTCAATACGAGGGAAATTTCCGTACAACCGGCGATAACGGCCCGGGCGCCCCGGTCGATCAAGCTTAGGGAGGCTTCCCGGATGAGCCGGCGCGAGCTTTCCGACGGACCGACGGCCTTGATGCCTTTCTTTCCATAGATGGCCTCCATGACCCATTTTTTCTGGGTTTCAGGCGCAGGCAGGAGCAGTTCGATCTTTCCCTTGCCAAAGGCCTTTTGGAAAAGGCCCGTATGGAGTGTGCCGCTCGTTGCAATGAGGCCGATTTCTCGAACGCCCTTGAAACGCGCCCGGCAGTATCTTGCCGTCGCTTCCACGATGTGCAGGATCGGTATGTTAATTTCCGCCTGAAGCGCCTCGTAGAAATAATGAGCCGTCACGCAGGGCATCAAAAGGTAATCCGCACCGGCCGCTTCGAGGCCTTTGGCACTTTGGACCAATGGCTTCAGGGGGCTTCGCCCTCTGCCTTGGATGGCCCTGGTTCGATCCGGAATCTTCGGGTTGTTGTCGATAAGAATTCGGAGATGGTCCTGATCTTTTTTGACCTTTGTCCCCTTGACGATCTTGGTGAAAAGGTCGATGGTCGCCTCCGGCCCCATGCCGCCCAAGATCCCGATAATTTTCTGAGACATCCTTGCTTTCTCTATCAAAAACCCCTCCTTCGTCTTGATCGGGCCGCGAAGGAGGGGTTGGTTTAAGTTAACTTTTAGCCCTGCCATACACCAAATCGGCCGGCAATTGGTCTCCCTCGGTCTTGCCGATGATCACGGTGGCAACGGCATCGTCGGCCACATTGACCGCGGTTCGGGCCATATCGAGGATCCGATCCACACCCGCGACGATGGCAATGCCTTCGAGCGGAATCCCGACAGCCCCCAGAACCATGCTGAGCATGATCAACCCGGCCCCCGGGACCCCCGCCGTTCCGATGGATCCCAGCAGTGACACTAATGCGATCAATACATAGTGGTAAAAGCTGAGGGGAATTTGAAAGACATTGGCGAGAAAGACCGCGGTGATGGCCTGGTACATTCCCGACCCGTCCATGTTCACGGTGGCCCCCATAGGGAGCACAAAGCTGCATGTGTCTTCCCCCACGCCCGCCTCTTTGCACACGCGCATCGTGATGGGAAGCGTTGCCGAGCTGCTGCAAGTGGTAAAGGCAAAAATGGGGGCTTCCTTTATTTTGTTGAGATAACTGTAGGGCCTGATGCCCATGAATCTCAACAGCACCGGATAGACGGCGAACAGCTGAATGCCGTTGGCGAGGTAGACCAGGAAGATCAGCAGGGCATACGGCGCTAAAACGCCCAACCCATATGTCCCCACGTTGACGGCCATCAAGGCAAACACCCCGAAGGGCCCGACCCAGAGGACATAGCCCACCATTTTAAACATGGCTTCGGCTAAGGCCGACAAAAAATTCTTCAGCGGCTCTGCCGGTTTGCCCGCCGCGGCAATGGCCATTCCCAGGATGATCGCAAAGAAGATGATGGGAAGCGCATCTCCTTTCGCGAGGGAGTTGAAGATGTTGGTCGGGACAATGGCGAGGCCGACATCGACCAGGCTAGGCGCCGCCTTGACATCCACCTTCTTCAACTCCCCAATGGGGAAGCCGGTTCCCGCGCCGCTTGCGAAGGCGATGATCAGAGCGAGGACCATGCCGATGATCCCCGTAAAATAATACCAGAAGAAAGTTTTTCCGATCATCCGGCCTAACTTCTCTCCTGTAAAAGTGGCAACCCCGGCTGCAAGAGTTGAGAATATCAAAGGGACAACGAGCATCTTGAGCAGATTGATAAATAACGTCCCGATCGGTTTGACAACCGTGATGGGTTTGCCGAAAATCAACCCGGCAATAATGCCCAGCACGAAGCCAATCAGAATCCATTCCAACACGCCCAATTTTTTCATGGATTTTTACCTCCTCCCTTGAATAAAAAAGACGGTTAGCCGATCTGTTCCCTTCCTGTTTGGAGAGATGCTCCTTGCGTATCTCTATGCTCTATTTTTTTTGTGCCGTTCGAATTCATTGGCAAGCTATACCGGCTTGGAAAGCTTCAGTGCAATGGCCGCCACATGTGCACCCTGAAACCGGGCCGCCTGCAATTCATTTTTACTAGGCGTCCTCTCTCCCTGAGTTCCAGCAATCGTTGCGGCCCCATATGGCGAGCCGCCCGTAATCTCATCGTTACGCATTTGACCTTGAAAGCTGTATGGCAGTCCAACCACAACAAAACCATGGTGCAACAAGGAGATGTGAAAGCTGAGTAGGGTTGATTCCTGCCCCCCGTGCTGGGTTGCGGAGCTGGTGAAGACGCTGCCCACCTTCCCGACCAGTGCGCCTTTGGCCCACAGCTCGCCGGTTGCGTCCAGGAATTGCCTCATTTGACCGCACATGTTGCCAAAACGAGTAGGGGTGCCAAAAATTATGGCATCAGCAGATGCGAGCTCATCCACGGTTGCGATGGGGACCTTATCAAATTTTTTCTGCGCCTCAAGGGCCCCCATTTTTTCCAGTACCTCTTGCGGCAGTGTTTCGGGGACGCGACGAAGGGCGACATCCGCCCCCTTGACGGTCCTGGCGCCCTCAGCCATAGCCTCTGCCATACGGTTGATATGGCCATACATGGAGTAATACACGATGAGGACCTTCATGTCGCCTCCTTATCAAAGGGAGTTTCGTGGCGGATTGATTTTGGCAGCAAAAAACATCCACAAAATAAATCTTGTTCACTTTTGTATTTTGCTTTAACCGTTATGTCAAATATTAAGATTGATAAATGGATTCCAACTTAATCTCTTGCTATCCCTCCCCATTATTGGCAATTGTATAGGTTCCAATGTCTACCTTTCGACCAGCTTTCAGATATATCCTTCTGTCTCTGATAATCGCCCTTTTTCCTGCCTGTGCCCGGCTGCCCGAGTATGCCCGGCCGCGCATGGTTGAGGCGGTGGAAGGGCAGAAAAATCCCTTGGCTGCTTTTCGCTACCGGGAGTTGACCCAGGGGGATTTTCGCGCGCCATCCCCATCGGATCACGCGGCGGGGCATGCGGAAAAAATCAACGCGCACGCAGCCATCCAGATCCGGTTGACCGCGGAATCGAGTTTTCGCATTACCCCCGCGGTTCTCTATGGTGAGGTCTTTTTTTTTGGAAAAGTTGAGCGCCTCGGGTTTGAAGCCGTCATGCTGCCGGAGAGCTCCTGGTGGAACCCCGGCCTCCCGGCTTCCCTGCGAGCCTACGTGCTGGAGCATGAGCAGATTCATTTCGCACTGACCGAGGTTGCAGCGCGGCAGTTGACAAAAGACAGCCAGAAATGGGCATCGGGGCTCGTGGTGATCAAACGGACCCAGCAGGACGTGCAGGCGGAATTGGCCCGGCAGATCAAAGATAAAATCGATGCTGCCTTGGAGGCCAGCTTGAAACGGCAGCTTCAGTTTGACGAAGACACCTCCCTGTTCCACAACCCGCGCCGTCAGCAGTGGTGGCTGCGGACAGTGGAGGAGGAACTCCGATAGACAGTGTCCATCCACCAACTGCCCTGCGGGAAGGCCTATTCCGTGGATTTTTTCTTGACAAGCCCTGTCGAAACTCGTAAAACTACAAAACAGCTAAAATGTAGTTAACATATAGCTAAACAATGCTGAATACGGCCCTCGATCCGGCGCGGATCACCAACGACACCTAAAAACAGCTTCGACCGGAACACTGAGTCAGGCTCCTGTCACCATGACCTCGACCGGAACCAAGTCAAAAGGGGAAAGAGATGAGGTACGCAGAGACCGGGTTTAATTTGGAAATCGATCTCACCCGCGGAAACATCGAACGGGTGGAAACAGACCCGAGAGACACCGAACTGTATCTGGGGGGGTTGGGCACCAACGCCAAGATACTGTGGGACAGGGTCCCGCCGGAAGTCGAGCCGTTTTCCCCCGACAATCTTCTGATATTCAGCGCAGGCCTCTTGTGCGGCACTCCGGCAACCGGCTGCAATCGCACCATTGTCTCCACCATTTCGCCGCAGACGCAGTTGATGGCGTTTTCGATGATGGGGGGATTTTGGGCGCCCGAGTTGAAGTATGCCGGCTATGACAAGGTGATCCTGCGCGGCAAGTCCCCCGACCTGGTCTACCTGTGGATCAACAACGACAAAGTGGAATTGCGCGACGCCTCCCACTTGCGGGGCAAGGGTGCCGGGGAAACGGCGGAGCTGATTCGGCAGGAGTTGAAGGAGCCGAGAGCTCAGGTGGCGGCCATCGGCCTGGCCGGTGAAAACAGGGTCTATTTTGCTTCCATCGAGCAGGGCAGGTCCAGCGCCAGCCGGGGTGGAATCGGCGCCGTCATGGGGGACAAAGGGCTGAAGGCGATCGCCGTCCGTGGGACCAAGGACATCAATGTCGCCCAGCCGGCAGAATTCATGGAGCTTTGCAACGACGTGCTGCAGTACATTAAACATCGGGAACAAAACCCGATCCCGGGGGTCATGCCCATTTTGGCCGGGCTCGGGTCGCCGCAGGAGATGAAAGTGCATGACGAGAAGTGGCACACCGAGAATTTCATGTGGGGCAATTCTCGGGTCCGCAGAAAAGATTTCTGGAACCAGGACGTCGCAGAAAAATGGATGGAAACACTAGACCAGATGCGGACACGGTTGATCAGCTGCTACAACTGCCCGATGAAATGCGGCGCGACCATTTCCGTACCGGGCCTTCCGACCTACATGATGAAATGCTTCTCGAAACTCACCTATACCATGGCGGCCATGTCCGACCTGGAATTCGGTTTGAAAATCGCCCAGCGCGCCACCGAGTATGGCGTGGACGGGTTTTCGACTCCGCAGGTGATGGCGTTCGCCGTGGAGCTCTATGAAAACGGCATCCTCACCGACAGCGACCTGCCCGGCATGCCCTCCGACAACGAGGAGAGGTTCCACTGGCTGCTCGACCGGATTGTGCGGCGGGAAGGGATCGGTGATGTTTTGGCCAACGGCACCTATTGGGCCGCGCGGCAGATCGGCAAGGGTGCGGACGCCTATGCCCACAACAACATCAAAAAGCACGAGCAGCTGCCTCTCAAACTCTCGATGCTCAACCCCATCTATTTTCTCATGTATGCCACCGGCGAGAAGATCAACATCACCCAGATCGAAGGGCAGTTCCCGCAGGCGCCTTTTCCGACCCGGGAGGAGCGGGAGGAGTTTGTCAAGGACTGGGTCCAGGTCCCGGACGAAAAGTTCAAGCAGTATTTGCTGGACTGGGAGCCCCGCGGTGAAAAATCCATGCCATTCTACCCAACGGTTCAAATGTGCTGCGACATCGTCGATTGGCAGGAGCGGATGCACTACATCGACGACGCGCTCGGGATGTGCGCCGGTTTGTCGTCCTTCCCCCTGAAGCCTCCCTACCACATCCACAACTACCCGAAATTCATCTCCGCCGGAGCCGGGATCGACATGGATCCGGACAAACTGACGCAGGCGGCCAAACGGTATCGGGCGTTGGTTCGGGCCATCAACATCCGGCGCGGCATGCGCCGCAAAGACGAAAAGCCGCCGGAAAACCACTGGAAGAAACGATTTCCCGAACTCGAAAAGGAGCTCCTGGACACCTATTACAAATTCAAGGGGTGGAACAACGATGGGATCCCGACTCAGGCGTCCCTGCGCGAAATGGGGTTGGGCTATGTGGCCGAAGACCTCCTCAAGAGGGGGATCCTGACGGATGCGAAAGATGCCCCCGCTCAAGAGGCGTCGACGGGGCCGGAGCCGAAATAACGTGAAGAGGTGGTAGCCGCCATGGGCGAGAAGAAGAAGAAAATCGTTAAAACCATCAAGGTCGATGTCGACAAGTGCAACGGTTGCCGGGCCTGTGAGGTCGCCTGCTCCGCTTTTCACGCAGCTCCCAAATACAGCAGCAACAACCCGGCCCGGTCGCGTATCCGGGTGATTCGCGACCCCCTCAAGGACATTTATGTCCCCGTGTATGCCGGTGAGTATGCCAAATCCGAATGCATGGGCCGGGACAAATACACGATCGACGGCAAGGAATACGAAGAGTGCGCTTTCTGCCGGGCGTCCTGCTCCTCCCGCGACATTTTTAAAGAACCCGATTCCGGCCTCCCCTTGAAATGCGATATGTGCGAAAGCGACCCGCCGCTGTCGGAGCCTCTGTGTGTGCAGTGGTGCATCACGGACGCGCTGGTCTATGAGGAGAGGGAAGAGGAGGTCGACGACGAGGCGCGGGCCGAGGAGTTGGAGACCGGTCTGGAATCCCTGGTCGACAAACACGGGCTGGACAAGATTTTGGAAGCCGTCGCCCGCATGACGCTGTCCAAAAAAGGCTAACCCTAAGGGGGAAAAGAGGGTCGAGAGAGACCGTGGACAATGTAGCCGACTACAAAGAGATCGTCGATGTCATCAACGCCAACGGCGGGGAGGCCTTCAAGCGTTGCTTCCAGTGCGGCCTGTGCGACGTGGTCTGCCCGTGGAACCGTTTCAGGGTCTTCAGCATGCGCAAGATCGTGCGCGAAGCCGCCTTCGGTTTGACGGACATCGAAAGCGAAGACATCTGGCGCTGCACGACCTGCGGCCGGTGTCCCCAGCAGTGCCCCCGGGACGTCAAGCAGATCGATTCCGGGGTGGCCTTGCGCCGGATTGCCACGGAATACGGGGTGTTCCCCGGAACGGCGCGCCCGATCCGCGGCGTGCGCGGCAGCCTGATGGGCGAAGGCAACCCCCTGAACGAAGAGCGCAAGAAACGTGCGAACTGGGCGGAGGGCCTTTCGGTCAAGCCGTTCGCGGAGGGGATGGACATTTTGTACTTCCCCGGCTGCTACCTCAGCTATGACTCGCGCCTGAAAAAGGTCGCAAAGGCCACGGCCGAGCTTCTCACCAAAGCCGGGGTCGATTTCGGGATTCTGGGCGTCAAAGAGAATTGCTGCGGCGAGAGCATCCGCAAAACGGGCGATGAGGAGGCGTTCAAACGCCTGGCCCGTGAAAACATCAAGACCTTCGTCGATAACGGGGTAAAGAAAATCCTGGTTTCCTCGCCGCATTGCTACCACACCTTTAAAAACGAGTACCCCGAATTCAGGGTGAACTTCGAGGTGGTGCACATCTCCCAGTATTTATGCGAGCTGATCCATGCGGGACGGATCGACATCGGCAAGGAGTTCAAAAAGAAGGTGACCTTTCACGACCCATGCTACCTGGGCCGGCACAACGGGATCTACGATGAACCGCGCGAGGTCCTGAAATCGGTCCCCGGTTTGGAGCTGATCGAGATGCCCGAGTCGTGTGCGGACAGTCTGTGCTGCGGCGGGGGCGGGGGCCGGATCTGGATGGAGACCCCGCGCGGCGAGCGGTTCTCCGACCTGCGGTTGGAGCAGGCGATCGGGGCCGGGGCCGAGGTCCTGGCCACCTCCTGCCCCTATTGCATCGCCAATTTCGAGGACAGCCGGCTGACCACCGGTGTGGCCGACACGATCGAGATCAAGGACATCACCGAGATACTCCGCGAGGTCGTTTAGCCCGGGAAGAGGCATCCGACCGGCCTGGACGGAGCAGCACTCAAAATCCGACAAGGGGATGGAACGTGGATACAGACCTGTTGCTGAAGGAAAAAGTTCAAGAGCTCTGTCAAAACCTTGGAGGCGGCCGTTTCGGAGATGTCATGGTCCTCGGTGGGGGGATCAGCGGCATTCAAGCCTCGCTCGATCTGGCGACCGCCGGCTTCAAGGTCTACCTCGTCGACACCTCGCCGGCCATCGGCGGCCGCATGGCCCAGCTGGACAAGACCTTTCCGACCAACGACTGCTCGATGTGAATCCTCTCGCCCAAACTGGTCGAGGTCGGCCGGCATCCAAACATAGAGATCCTGACGTTGACTGACGTCGAGTGCGTCGCCGGGCAGGCGGGGGACTTCACGGTCAGCTTGGTCAAGAGGCCCCGGTATATTCTCGAGGACAAGTGCACGGGCTGCACCACCTGCGTCGAGTACTGCCCGGTCAACTACCCCGATCCGTTCAACCAGGAGCTGTCCAATAACAAAGCCGTCCACATCTACTATTCCCAGGCCATCCCCCTGGTCGCCTACATCGATGAAAGCTGTCTTTACCTCAAAGAGAAAAAATGCCGGATCTGCGAAGGCGTTTGTAAAAATAATGCCATCGATTTTCACCAGGCGCCGGAAAAGATGGATATTAAGGTCGGCGCCATCATTCTGGCCCCCGGATTCGAGCCATTCGATCCCAAGGTCCGGGGCGACTACGGCTACGGCAGGATGCAGAACGTGGTCACCAGCATGGACTTCGAGCGGCTGCTGTGCGCCACCGGGCCATACGAAGGCGAGATCCTGCGCCCGTCCGACCGCACGCACCCCCACACGATCGCCTGGATTCAATGCGTCGGCTCCCGGCGGGTCACCCCGGGCGACAACAGCTACTGTTCGGCGGTCTGCTGCACCTATACCCAGAAACAGGTGATCCTGGCCAAAGACCACGATGCGGAGGCCGAGTGCACGATCTTTCACAACGACATCCGCTCCTATGGCAAGGATTTTGAGCGATTCTGCGAGCGCTCCGAGAAGCTCCCCGGGGTCCGGTTCATTCGCAGCTATGTGTCCGTCGTCAAAGAGCTGCCGGAAACCAAGAAGGTGGCCATACGGTATTCGACCCCTGCCGACGGTGTCAAAGAAGAGGAGTTCGACCTGGTGGTGCTATCGGTCGGCTTGAACCCTCCCGCCGATGTGAAGGGGCTTGCCGCAAAATTCGGCATCGAGATCACTTCCCACGAATTCTGCAAAGTCAGTCCCTCTAACCCCATGGAGACGAGCAGGCCCGGGATTTTCGTCAGCGGCGCCTTTCAGGGGCCGATCGACATCCCCGAGTCGGTTTTTGCCGCCAGCGGTGCCGGGGCCCAATGCGGCGAGATGTTGGGCTATCGGCGCGGCAAGCTGACCCAGGAACGGACCTACCCGTCGGAAACCGACGTCTCCACACAGGAGCCGCGGATCGGCGTCTTTGTCTGTCATTGCGGGGCGAACATCGGGCGGATCGTCGATGTCCCCTCCACGGTCGAGTATGTCCGCAGCCTGCCCAATGTCGTCTACGCCCAGGAGCAGCTTTTTTCGTGCGCATCCAATTGCGCCAAGGAAATCACGGATCTCGCCAAGGAAAAGGGGCTCAATCGCGTGGTGGTCGCCGCTTGCAGCCCCAGGACCCTCGAGCCGTTGTTCCGCGACACCCTGCGGGAGGCGGGCCTTAATCAATACTTCTTCGACATGGCCAATATCCGGGAGCACTGTTCCTGGGTCCACTCGAAGGAGAAGGAAGATGCCACCCGCAAGGCCAAGGACATCGTGCGGATGTCGGTGGCGCGGGCCGGCCGCCTGGAGCCGCTGCAGGAATTCGATCTGCCGGTCAACAAGGCCGCGCTGGTGGTCGGCGGGGGGGTTGCCGGCATGACCTGTGCCCGGTCCATCGCCCGGCAGGGCCATGAGGTCCACCTGGTGGAAAAGGATGCGGAGCTGGGGGGGATCGCACGCAAACTGCACTACACCCTGGACGGAATGGACGTTCAGGCCTACGTTCACGATCTCGTCAAATCGATGTACCAACAGCCTCTCATCCACGTTTACACGAACGCCGCGATCACGGAGGCAACCGGCTACGTCGGCAACTTCGTGACCCGGGTGGCATCCGAAGGGCGGGCCGTTGAGATCAAACACGGGG
Source organism: Desulfobacterales bacterium (assembly GCA_041736435.1). Lineage (GTDB taxonomy): Bacteria > Desulfobacterota > Desulfobacteria > Desulfobacterales > SpSt-501 > SpSt-501. Next base: position 14,443 of record JBGSTS010000183.1, read on the forward strand.
CCGCCGTCATCGCCGTTGGGGCGGATGTCTACAAACCCGCCGAATACCGTTATGGGCAGGACGACAAGGTCATGACCCTCCTCGAACTGGAGGGTCGGATCGCCGCGGCGGACGAACGGGTCCTCAACGCAGAACGGCTCGTGATGATCCAGTGCGTGGGCTGCCGCAACGAGGACCGCAATTACTGCAGCCGAATATGCTGCAGCGCGTCCATAAAAAACGCATTGAAGCTGAAAGAGATCAACCCCGGCATGGAGATTTACATTCTCTACCGGGACATGATGACCTACGGGTTCAGCGAGGATTATTACCGGGAGGCCTCGGCGAAAGAGGTGCGCTTCATCCGCTACGAGCCGCAGGACAAACCGCAGGTTGATTCCATCAAGGAGGGCGGCAAGCCGGTTCTGAGAGTCAGCGCGAACGACCCCGTTTTGGGCCGGAGCCTTGTGATCGATGCGGATGCGCTCGTGCTGGCCGCCGCCGTCGTTCCTTCCGCAGGCACCAAAGAGGTCGCCGGCCTGTTCAAGGTGTCGTTGAGCCCGGATGGGTTTTTCAAGGAAGCCCATGTCAAGTTGCGCCCGGTGGAGTTCTCCGCCGACGGGGTTTACCTCTGCGGGCTGGCGCATTACCCCAAGCACATCCCGGAAACGATCAAGCAGGCCTATGGGGCGGCGGGCCGGGTCTTGACGCTGCTCTCCCACGACACCGTCGTCGCCTCCGGCGCGGTGTGCGAGGTGGATGAGAAAAAGTGCATGGCCTGTGGGGAATGCATCGCGGCCTGCACTTACGGGGCGATCGAGTTTCGCGAAACGCGGCAGGGTAAAAAGGCGGCCGTCAATCCCGTGATCTGCAAAGGGGATGGTCTGTGCAACGCCAAGTGCCCGACCGGGGCAATCGTGCTCAAGCACTTTACCGACGAGGAGCTCTTGAGCCAGATCGATGCGGCGGTGGGAGACCTATAGCGGCGAGGCAGAGGGCAGGGCAAGGGGGCATCTGTTTCCGTTCAACCCGGCAACCTACCTTTATTTTTTTTAAGAACGAGGGTGAAACCGCATGAATGCAGGACACACGTTCAGACCCAAGCTCCTGGGGTTTGTCTGCCATTGGTGAGCGTACGGCGCTGCTGACCTGGCTGGAGTTTCCAGACTGCAATATGCGACCGATATGAGGCTGATCCGCGTCATGTGCACCGGCAGGGTCGATTTGTCCTTTGTGCTGCGTGCCTTTGCCAACGGAATGGACGGGGTGTTCATCGGAGGCTGCCGGTTGAACGAGTGCAACTACATCACGCACGGAAACTTTCACGCCCTGAACATGGTGCTTTTGTGCCGCAGGATCATGGAGCACATCGGGCTGAACCCGGAACGGTTGAGGATCGATTTCATGTCCGCCGCCGAGGGGATCCTCTTCACCGAGGTGGTCAATGATTTCGGCAAGAAGGTGAAGGCTCTGGGGCCGTTGGGTGTCGGCGAGGGACTGGACCGGGTGGAGCTGGCTGCGAGGCTGAAGAACGTGGCGAAACTCGTCCCCTACATCAAGCTGACCCACCGGGAAAAGCTCGCCTCGCGTTTGAACCGGGAGGAGGACTACCCGGAGCTCTTCACGCGCGAGGAGGTCGAGGGGGTGTTGCGCGACGTCGTCTCCTACCACATCGACCCGGAGAAATGCCAGGCCTGCATGATCTGCCTCCGGAAATGCCCGGTCGAGGCGATCACCGGCGGCAAGAACCGGATCCATGTCATCGATCAGGAAACATGCATTAAATGCGGCACCTGCTTCGACGCCTGCCCCCCTCGCTTCGGAGCGGTGTGCAGGATTTCCGGTGAACCGGCCCCGCCGCCGATCCCCGAGGAGCAGCGCACGCTTGCTCGCAAAAACAAACCCGCAGGAAAAAGCCCATCGGCCGTATGAGTGAAAACCACTGCAAGGAGCCCGGTCCGAGACAGGCCGGCACCGTTGCTCAACCCCATCGTGTGATTCGGTGCAAAGGCGGAGTGTGCCGCTCCGATGAGTGCGAGTTTTTGGGGGAGGAGCCGCTGGTCATCCGCATCGACGGGAAGCCTTACTCGGTGGTGATGCGAACCCCGGGGGAGGAACTGGTCCACGCGGCCGGGTTCTGCCTGGGGGAGGGGATCGCGGATTCACCTGATGATTTACTGACCATCGGATACTGCAAGGACCTCGATCCGAACGTCATCGATATCCGCCTTAAACCCGAGCGGCGCGAAAAGATACGCGACCTGCTCGAGCGCAGGAGCTTCGTCAGCCAGACCAGCTGCGGCATCTGCGGCAAGGAGCTGGTCAAGGACCTCTACCAGGTCGTTGCCCCCACCGAGGACCCCTTTCGGGTTTCCATCGACCGGGTTTTGAAATGCATCGATCAGCTTGCCGAAAACCAGGTCATCCATCGCAGGACCCGGGGCGCGCATGCGGCCATGCTGATCGACCGCCGCCTGGAGATGATCTCCTTCGCCGAAGATGTCGGGCGGCACAACGCTCTTGACAAGGCCATCGGCAAAGCTTTTGTGGCCCGGAAGCTCTCCGACGCCGTTATCCTGATTTTATCCTCCCGCATCAGCTACGAGATGGTCCAAAAAGCTGCCCGGGCGCGGCTGCCCATCGTGATCGGCATGTCGCGGCCGACCGCGCTTGCTGCCGAAATGGGCCAGGCGCTCAACATGTCTCTCGCTTGCACCGCCCGGCAGTCTGAATTACTAATCGTCTGCGGCGAGCACCGCCTGGTTTCCGATTAGCGTCGACTCACGTGGTAGCTGCTTCGGGTGTTCCCCTCAACAGGAGGGACTCTCCTATGCCCACGCTCAACGTTATCTCCGGCCCCCAATCAGGGTCCAGCTCCGATGTGAAGCCCGGGGCGGTCATCGGCCGCAGCCGCAGCGCCGACCTGCAATTCGAGGAAAAAACCCTTTCGCGGCATCACGCACGGATCGTCTGCGAAGGGGGCATCTGGAGCCTGACCGATCTGGGGAGTTCCAACGGCACCTTTGTCAACGGATCCGCCATTCTCTGCCCAACGGCACTCAAGGACGGCGATGCCATCCGGCTGGGAGAGCTCAACTTGATTTTCCTTTTAGCGCCGTTCGACGCGGCGTATTCCAGGGTGGATGTCACGCTCGACCCCGATGCGAAACAGGCGCCCATCCTTGAAAACGTTTCTGTGGACGACCACATCGAACAGCTGCTGCCCAAGGGGCTGGAGGAGGACGCCAGCCAATTGATGATCAAACGGTTGCGGCAGCTCTCCGAGGTTGCAGACATCCTCGGCAACGTGATTGAAGCCGAGACGCTTTTCCCAATGGTGCTGGAGAAGCTCCTGGATGTGTTTGCCGAGGCCGAGCGCGGCTGCATCATGGTGTGCGAGCCGGACGGCTCCAACTTGCATTCGATGGGCGCGCTGGCACGCCCGGGGGTTCAAAACCGGATGGCGGTCAGCCGCTCCCTGGCCAGGGAGGTGGTTGCCACGCGCAGCGCTGTTTTAAGTGCCGACGTCAGCGGCGACCAGCGCTTCGACCCCCAGCACACGATCGTGCGCTGCGGGCTGCGCACCGTGATGTGTGCGCCGATGATCTGCGAAAACGCGGTGCTCGGGTTGATCCAGCTGGACAGTTCCAACCCGGAGGCCCAGTTCTCCAAGGCCGACATGGCCTTGTTTTTAGGCATCGCCGGCCAGGCGGCGCTGGCGCTCGGGAAAGCGAAGCTCCACGACCAATTGATGGTCCAGATGCTTTTCCAGAAAGACCTGCAGTTGGCCGAACAGATCCAGCACAGTTTCCTGCCGAAAAGCTCGCCGCAACTGCAGGGATACCGCTTTGCCGAGCGCTATTCGGCGGCGCGCCACATCGGGGGGGATTATTACGGTTTCGTTCCCATTTCTGACAGTGCTCTCGGGATTGCCGTGGGGGATGTGTCCGGCAAAGGGGTGGCCGCCGCGCTCTACATGGCCAAACTCAGCAGTGAAATGCGTTTTCACGCACGCGGCTGCATGTCGGCTGCGACTATCCTGACCCAGTTGAATGGCACGCTGACGGACGAGATGGAAAGCGGAATGTTCGTGACGTTGGCGTTGTTGATTTTAGAACCGGAGAAACGCAAACTGACCATTGCCTCGGCCGGGCATATGCCGCCCTTGCTGCGAACGGATGACGGTTCCGTCTCTGAACTGGAAATTCCGGGCAACATCCCTCTGGGGGTGTTCGAAAACAATCAATACGTCGAATCCGAGCATTTTCTGAAACCCGGTGATTGCGTCCTGCTTTACACCGATGGTGTTACCGAGGCGATGAACCAGGAGGGGGAATTGTTCGGCTCGAAGCGGCTGAAGCAGGTCATGGCCTCCAGCGGAAACCACCCCGGCGAAATCCTCTCCGCCATCAACCGGGCGGTGGCGGAGCATGCCGCCGGCTTTCCCCCCAGCGACGACCTCGCCATGGTCTGCCTGGCAGTGGATTGACGGGCGGCGCGCCGACAGCAGGATGCTACGCCCGGGCTGCCGGCTTGAACACCTCCCGCAGCAGTGCGGCCAGATCGGTCGAATCGAATGTGATCCGGTGCTTTCTTCTGAACGCCGTCAGATCGGCGTTGATGGCCGCAGCGCTCTGATAGCGGGTTTCAACGCTTTTCTCGAGGCACTTCATCACGATCCGATCCAGCTCTTCCGGGATATCGGGTTTCCGCTGCCTGAGCGGCTCCACGATCGTGATCGGGATGTTCCGGATGGCGGAGACCTCGCTGTCGAACTGGTAGGCGAAATTCCCGGTGAGCGCCTGGTAGAAAACGAGCCCCAGTGCATAGAGGTCCGCGCGGTGATCAACCCCTTTGCCCGTCAGCTGTTCAGGCGCTAAGTACATCAGCTTTCCTTTTATCACCCCGACCTGGGTGATAGTGGGCTCGGTCCTTGCCTTTGAAATCCCAAAATCACTGAGCTTGACCTCCCCCTGGAAGGACACCAGGATGTTTTGCGGGCTGATGTCGCGGTGAACGATGTTCAACGGCTTTCCGGTCTGGTCGTCGATTTTGGAGTGGGAATACTCCAAGCCTTTGCAGATTTCGGAAAAGATGAAAACAGCCGGTTCCGCCGGCAGGCCCATTCCCGCGCGTGACATGATCTCGCCCAGGTTCTTGCCGTCGATATACTCCATGGCGATGAAGGAGATGTCTGAAATCTTGCCGTAGTCGAAAACCTGGATGATGTTCGGATGCTGCAGCAAGGCCGCCAACCGGGCCTCGCGGATGAACATGCTGATGAATTCCTCGTTTGCAGCAAAATGGGGCAGGATTCGCTTTAGCGCAACACGCCGCCGAAAGCCGTCCTGCCTGATGTAATCAGCGAGGTAGAGCTCTGCCATCCCGCCTTGCGCGGCTTTGGAGACCAGGTGATAGGGCCCCAGGGTTTCGAGGCTCTCCGCGTGTTGCGCCACGCCTGCGGCTTTTTTGAGCTTGCGGCGGTCGAACCACAGCACGAACCCGATCAGCAGCCCTCCGGAGGCGAGGATGAGCGTGCCGAAGGCCCATTTGGCCTGATACAGATCCTGCCAGAGATCGGCGGCAGACAAGGCCACGAGCGCCTTGCCGATATTGATGTCCGAATAGGTGATGGGGATCGAAAAAAGGACGAACGGGTTCTCTGACACAGCTACGGTTTCGGAAATCGATACACCCTCGCGCGTATTCGGGAACTCCTTGTCCTGGAAGGGTTGTAATTCCCGTGCGAACTTTTCGGAACCGACCCTTGCCAAAACCTGGCCCTGATGGTCCTGGATTTCGGCCAGGATCAGGCCCTGGGTCTTCTCGACGGAGCGAACCACCATTAAATTCAGCGTCAGAACGTCCTTGTCAAGCACTGCGGTCCGGGAAACCTTTGCCATCTCATGCGCTGCATGCACCCCCTTGCTGTAGAACACATCGCTCGTGCGGATGGCCGTCGATCGGTGAACGAGGAACCCGGCGGCATTGACCGCGAGCCAGATGCAGAGGCTTACCCAGAATATCCTGCGGCTGCGTTTGATGAACTCGACCCCGGTGATGCCACGGGTCAGCTTGACGAGAGTGCTGCTGGTGTATTCCTTGACCTTCACCATGGTCAGGGTGGCCATGTCGACGACGGACATGCAGGCACCTCCATTTCCGATAAACGCGGGGCATCAGTTGGACAGAACACGGATAATCTCGGCGCAACGCAGGATTGCGCGTCGCTTGAACCACGCCAAATCTTCCCGCCCCCCTACGTCGCGCCACTGGACGATTCCACCTCCCGCTTTCGGGTCGGGTTCTGGTTCAACCGCCGGAGAGATCACCGCCGGCGCAGTATCGAGGTTCGAAGCCTCGAAGAGGTCTCTGGAAAAAAGATGCCTATGACCGCACAGCGGGCAAGAAAAACGTGCGTGGTTTAGACCGGGGGAGCTGGGTTCGATTGGCCGGCGGTGGTTCCACACCGTGGCGCCACAGGCTGTTATCTGGCGGCGGTAAAGCGCCACGATCAAGACCAGAAAAAACAGGCCGCTTAAAACGATGACCCGGAAGAAGAGAGGTTGAAATTCGTCGCTTACATCCGGCGCCAGGGTCGCGGAAATCTTCCCGATACGCGTTCCGGCGAAGCTGACGGGAGACACAAGGTTTAAGTAGGGGGTTGCCCCGTAGAGTCGGGCGTTCCAGACCTCCACATCCCCGACCCGGATATCGGATGTTCTCTCAGGCGACAGAATTTTATCGCTGCCGGTGAACGCGACGATTTGATTCTGGTGATCGAGCGCCCAGGCCAGAACGACCCCTGGTTTCTGGGCGGCATCCGCGAGCACCGACCGGATTTGTTCCATGTCCTTTTCGAGCAGCGGCAGGCTGATTCGCTTCGAGAGCTGTTGCATCATCTCGATGCCGCTTTTCCGGGACCGCTCGGTCTGCAGGGCGGCCTGCAGTGATAGAAGCGTGTAAGCTACCGCCATGATCAGCCACCAGGTACAGAAAACAGCCAGGAGAGGGTGTGCAGCGAGTACGGTTTTAATCTTCTGTAGATTGCTCATACCACCCCCGGTTGCGGGTTGGGCAGCGGTTTCACCCGTGAGGATGTTTGAGGCAAATTGGCGCAACTGCTGATCGTGCTGCGAAGCAAGGCTGAGCGTATGTTTAGAGAGGAATATTGTCAAGTATTAAACATTTTAAGACCTTTCTGCATCCGAATGGGAAAGGGGGCCGGCTCACGAAAGCCTGAACTATTCAGGATTGCATCGAATGAAAAAGCAAACTATGGTTGACTCATCTGACGGCAAGCGGTTTTAAGCGGTATTCAGGCGCGAGGGTCCCATGATGATTTTATCGCAGGTCAATTTTTCGGCACTCACGATGATCATTCATACCGCACGCCGCCTGACAAATTGGTGTCTTCTGGCCTGCGTGTCGGTGGCCATGGCCGGTTGCCTCAGGCCTGCCGCAGTCGTCCGGCTGCCGGAGCCAGCCGTCTATACGTCGCCTGACTACGTCGTTTATCGACTCGATTCCGCCAGAAGTGCGGCTGAGCTTGCCGAGCAGTTTTTAGGAGATCCTCTTAAGGCTTGGATGATCGAAGAGGCCAACCCGGACACCCGGTTCAAAACCGGCCAGGCGATCGTGATTCCCTTGCGTCGGCGCAACATCGGAGGACTTTATGCGGACGGCTATCAGACCGTTCCGATTTTGACCTATCACCGGTTCGCCGAGGAGTGCCAATCCCCCCTGTGCATGCCGGCAGCGGTTTTCAGGGAGCAGATGGACTACCTCAAGAACGAGGGTTACCATGCCATCACGCCCGAGGAACTCTTCGGGTTCCTGGAATACCGCCAGCCGCTGCCGAAAAAATCGGTCTTGATTACCATCGATGACGGCTATCGATCCACCTTCGACATCGCCTATCCGATATTGCGCCGGATTGGGTTCACCGCCACCCTGTTCATCTACACCGAACTGATCGATGCGGCCCCGATCGCGCTGACATGGAATCAGATTTTGGAAATGACCCGCCATGGTTTCAGGATCGGATCGCACACGATCGCCCACAGCGACCTCACCCAGCCCAGGGAGGGCGAATCGCAAACGCAATATGCCGCGCGAGTCGAAAAGGAGCTGGCTGGTTCCAAACAGGTCCTCGACCGTAAGCTGAGCCAGAGCACCTGGATCATGGCCTACCCATACGGGAACTACGATCAAAAAGTGGTTGCCTCCACTCGTCAGGCCGGTTATAAAATGGGGATGTCGGTGAAACGGGGTGGCAATCCCTTCTTCGCCAATGCCTTGACACTGCGCCGGGACCAGATTCTTGAAAGAGATATGGCGACATTCGTCAAGCGCCTCAGAACGTTTACGCCGTTAAAGCTCGAATGAGACTACCATGAAAACGAACGCCCTCATTTTCGTGCTTTTCGTTTTGGTCGCCATCGCTTCAAGCTGTGCCGCTCCGGATCTAAACAAGGAGCCGCCCCAAGAAAAGACGCCCAAGCTCGCCGAGACCTATCTGGACCAGGCCAAACAGCATGAATCGGAAGGTGAGTGGGTCGAAGCCCTGGAGAGTTATAAGCGGGTGCTCACAGTGGACCCAGGCAACCAGGCGGCCAACGCCCGGAAGGCTGAACTCGAAAGCCGGCTCAACGCTCTGGCCGTTGAAAACTACAAAGCCGGCGCCGGTTTGCAGCGCATGGGCAAGTACGCCCAGGCACGGCAAAAGCTGCTCACTGCCGTCAGGTACAAACCAGATTACCCCGAAGCCGTTGCAATGCTCAAGGCGGAGCGCATCGACGCGTATACGGTCAGGGCCCATTTTCTGCACGTGATCACGCCCGGCGAGCTCTTATCGTCCATGGCCGAGCGCTACTACCGGGACTACCTGAGGCATTATATTATCGGCGCCTACAACGATGTGGACGATGCTGCCAAAATCACCGTCGGCCAGACGATCAAGGTTCCCGTGGTCGAAGGCATCGCATGCTTCGTGGCCCCCGACGAGGCGGATGCGCTTTCCGCGCACTTGTCAGGTCACCTGCCGCCCGAGGTGATTGTCGTCAAGGCCGTGGCCATCCACACGGCGCAGCCCGGGGACAACCTCCCCCAGCTCTCGCAGCGCTATTACGGCAGCAAGGACAGGGCCGACCTGATCGCCAAATACAACAACCTCCAGGAGACATCGGGTTTCAAATCCGGCCGCAAGCTGCTGATCCCTCAGGTGGTGGGGGCACCATTTTCAGGCATTGCCGCTGTGGAAGCAGTAAAGGCCGATGTGTTGCCCAAGCCTCCCCCCGAGCCGAAAGAACCTGCGGCCGAGGTGAAGACCGAACCGCCGCCGGCAGCGCCGAAAGAAACACCCCCCGTTGCAACGGAGGCCCCTGTGGATCAGACGGCAGGATACCGTCGACAGGGGATGGAGTTCTTCAAAGAGAAGAACTACTCTTCCGCCATTGCAGAGTTTAAAAAGGTACTCAACGTCCACCCCACGGATCAGTCGGCCCTGCAACACATCTCCCAGGCCCATTTCAATCTTGGGGTCAAATCGTTCGAGGAGAAATCCTTCCTTGAGGCTGTTGAAAACTTCAAGTCGTCGCTGAGTTACGACCAGAGCTGCACGAAGTGCGCGGAGTATATCCGCAAGAGCGAGGAAACCTACAAGGCCCTGCACTACAACCAGGGTCTGACCCATTTCCAAAACGAAAAACTGAGCGAGGCGATCCAGGAGTGGGAATTGGTGAATGCCCTGGACCCCGGCTACAAAGAAGTGAGCAGCAATCTTCAAAAAGCCCGGTCGCTTCAGGAGCGGCTGGACGCCATCAAGCGCAGCAAGCCGCAGTGAGTCGTCCTGTTCCCATCCGCCATTTCGCATTGCCGGGCGAACAAGCCCATCGCGTTTGTTTCGGCACCCGGGCATCGCGAAAGACCAGGCGCCCGGCACCTCCGCCCCGGCAGCCCACATGCGCCTGCAGGCGGCAACCCAGTGGATCCAGGATCCGAGCCCGGTCCAGCTCCACCGCCAGCAGATCCGCTTCCGGAAAGCCGTTGGGCGGAAGGCAGTCCAACAGGGTCTCTATGCGACCAAAATTAAGCGATGATAGTTTGATCGAAGGGGGTGGTCCGGTCATGGATGCGTCTCCTTTTACCCCAGCGCTTTCCAGCGTTTGGTGCTGGAGGACCCGTAAAGATTTGGCGTCTGCGGGTATTGCTGCGAGGGCAGGATCTTGCGGATTTCGCTGTACCAGTCGCGGTAGGTTGACTTGGTGGCCGGCAGCGTTTTCAAGGCGCGCAGGGCCACGAAAGTGAAGGCCCCGTTCGGCCGGCCCTGGAACCAGGCGTCGTAGCTGTATTCGGTGTCCTGGCAGCCGGACATGAGCAGCGCGGCATACCGGCCCGGCGGGCTGGAGCGGTGCAGCGCGCGCGAGAGCCCCAGCTTGCCGGCCTCGCGTTTGGAGAGAAAGACCGCCGGGGGCAGGAAGCGCACAATGCGCCGGGGCGCCACCAGGCCCAGCAGGGTGGGCGGGGTTGTGATCGGCGCAAACCGTGCCACCGTGCCTGAATGGCAGGAGTCGGAGATCATGACCAGCCGCGCGCCCGCCGGCTTGGAGCTGAAGAGTTCGAAGAGTTCATCATCGGTGATCGGCCCGCGGCTGCCGATGTCATAAGGGCAGATGCACTCGTCGGTCCCGTCCGGCTCATCGCCGTCCTCATCCGGCACAAAGGACCCATGGCCGGAGAACTGAATGATCATGCTGTCCCCACGCTTGGAGGCATCGAGGAGTTTGCGGATAGCCGCGCGGATCCCGGCCCCCGTAGCCTTGCGGTCGAAGAGCGTCGCGACGCTGAACCCGCGCTTGGCGAAGGCCGCTGCCCAGTCGTTGGCGTCGTTCACGCACCCGGCCAGATCGCTGCCGGTTCCCGGGTAGTCGTTGATGCCGATGCACAAAGCTCGTTTGGCCATGAGACACCTCCTACGGTCTTAGATGAGGGGCTTTCCGGACAGCCTCCCCGTTTGAAAATCCTTTTCACCCCCTTTTGCCAAAGGGGGTGAAAAGGATTTCGTGGCAGATGTAAGGACATTGCCTCGAGCACAGCGCTGCTCAAGGCATTTTTTAGCCGCCCCTGTCGCCGTCTCTACCGGCAAGCGGCGGCGTAGGGCTCAAGGGCCGCACGAATCCGGCGGTGAATCAGCGTCGAGGCGTCGATGCCTGTTTTTTCCTTGGACGGAAGTCCGCAGGACTCCGGGAAATATTTCGAAACCAGCTCGGCCGGGACCGCAGGCGCCAGGTTACGCTGCAGCCGCTTTAAAGCCGCTTGCGCCGCCGGGAAACCCCAGTAGCAGCGGATGCGGTCGAGACGGCTGGAGAACCGCATGCGTCGCTGCTGGGCTTCAGCACCGCGGTAATGCGATTGCCAATAGGACGGGTTTTCAACCATCTGCCGCTCCATGACCCCCCGCAAATCCGACGGCACGCCGCTTCGTTTGGTTTTGAGCACTTCGAATTCGATTTCTTCCAACGCGAACACGGCTTCGCGGAAGGCATTGGTCAGGCAGGGACCGGCCTTGAGCAGCACGAAGTGGTCGGCGACCATGTGCGCCAGGGATTCGGCCGCCTGGTAGTCGGTGGAGTGGACCTCGTAGGTCATGATACCGGGCAGTTCGGCATGGAAGCCCGACAGGGCCCGGGCCCGGGCTGGGGTATAGCGGGCGACGCCCTCATTTCCAAATTCTACTCCGGGCTGGACGATGACCGCAAGCACCCGCTGCCAGGCTGCCGCGAGGCCGGCTTGCCGGAAACCTGTTTCTGCCAGGTGGATGAACTCCGCAACCTCTGCCGGCTGTGTAATCAGGATGCCCTCCGGCTCTTTTAAAGCGCCGCCGGGCAGGGGCACTTCGGCGCCGATCACGTATAACGGCCGCGGGCGACCGGCCGGCAGACCGGCCGCCATCTCCTCGCAGGATCGGCATAGCGCAACCGCGCGTTCAGCGGCGATTTCCGGAGCCAGGGTCGGCCGTTCATCGTCGCTGCAGCCGAAGCCGGTGTCTAGGTGGATCTTGGTGAAACCGGCCGCCACGCACTGGCGGGCGAGTTCGGCCGCCTTGGCCATGGCTGCCGCCGCCGGTT
>JBGSTS010000080.1:0-4101 GCA_041736435.1 Desulfobacterales bacterium
GCATAGACGCCCACCCGCCCCACCGGCCGAAGGAGCTGGCCGAGCACGGTCCCCGGTCGGTCGGTCGTGATGAAGCCGGTCCGAACCTGCCGCCGGTGGAACTCCTCGATCTGGGCCGCCGCCCGGCGGAGCGCCTGAACGAAACGTCGTTCCACGGAAGCGGAGGCCTTTGCCTTTTCACGGTCGGTCACGCGCAGATCCTGCCGCTTGAACCCGGGGGCATCGAAGCGGCGGGTGTAGCTCACCAGGGCCTCATCGCCGCGCCGGCGCACCTGACCCAGGATCCGGCTCACGGCGGCGTGGTCTTTCTTCGAAACACCCAGGCTGCGCGCGGCGATCCGGCGCACCAGCGCCTCGGCGGCGGGAGAAGGATAGACGACCGGTTTCAGCATGGCGCGAGTCTCCTTGGCAGGGCCACGCAGGACTTTTGTTTCGAGGCGCGCATGGCCGGCCGGTTATAGGCAATTCCTCCGGCGGTTGTCAATCGCAGCGCCCCGGGAGAGAGCCCTGGCGGATTGAGGCCGCTCCCGGAGAGAGAGGGGACACGCCGGCAACCGGCCGGCAACGGCGCAAATTCAATTTGACTTCCCGGCACGGTGCGGTAGAAATGGGCCCGTGATATGAACGAACTGCGGACGCTAACCCAGGAGGATCTCTTATGAAATCAAAGCGCATCGTCAACTTCAACCCCGGACCGGCCGCGCTGCCCCTGCCGGTTCTCGAAGAAATCCAGGAGAACCTGCTCGACTACCAGGGCGCCGGGGTGTCGGTCCTGGAGATGAGCCACCGGGCCAAGGAGTTCGAGGCCATCCTGAACGACGCCATCGCCCGCACCCGCAGGCTGCTTGGGCTCGACGAGCGCTTCCACGTGATCTTCGTCCAGGGCGGGGCCACCCTTCAGTTCAGCATGATTCCGATGAATTTTCTCGCGGACGGCCGCTCCGCCGACTATGTCAACACCGGCACCTGGTCGACCAACGCCATCAAGGAAGCCACGGTTCTGAACAAACCGATCAGGGTGGTGGCCTCTTCCGAAGAGAGCCAGTTCACGCGCATCCCGCACCCGATCGCTTTCAGCCCGGATGCAGTCTACGCGCACATCACCTCGAACAACACCATCCGGGGCACCCAGTGGGGGAACTTCCCCGACACCGGGAGCGTGCCGATCGTGGCGGACATGTCCTCGGACATCATGAGCCGCCCGTTTGACCCGGCGCCTTTCGGCTTGATCTACGCGGGCGCTCAGAAGAACATCGGCCCGGCCGGGGTCACGCTGGTGATCGTGCGCGAAGACCTGCTCAACCGCGTGCCTGAACATCTGCCGACAATGCTGAAATACACCACCTACACCGCCAAGAACTCCCTTTACAACACCCCGCCGTGCTTTGCGATCTACACGCTGCAGCTCGTCCTGAAATGGATCGAGGAGCCCATGGGCGGCTTGGACAAGATCGACGCCGTGAACCGTAAAAAGGCAGAACGGGTCTACAGCCGGATCGACGACAGCGGCGGGTTCTACCGCGGCACGGCCGAACCCGGCAGCCGATCCCTCATGAACGTGACCTTCCGCCTTGCGAACGAGGATCTTGAAAAACGCTTTATCGCGGAGGCGACCCAAAGCGGGTTCGGGGGGCTCAAGGGCCACCGTTCGGTCGGTGGATGCCGGGCCTCGCTTTACAACGCCGTTCCCCTGGAGGGGGTCGAGGCCCTAGCGCAATTCATGCAAGAGTTCGCCCGGCGCAACGGATAGCTGCACACGGTGCAACCCTTCACAGCGCCGGCGCCCGGCAACGAGACCCACGGGTATCCACGGGGCCCGGGCCTGCCGTTTCGGATGGCCGGGCGGCAGATAGCGGACGGAGGCTGTCGTTTCCGGTTCAACTTGACTTGACCGCGGGATACGCGTAATTACAGATGAACAAGCCCAAGCTGAAAAAAAACGCTTTTCCCCGGTGAACTGACCATTCCACGCCGTTAAAACCCTAAAACCATCAGGAGGTGGCCATGGACAAGATCTTGAGAATCAACATGGGCGCAGCCGGCGGACCCAAGGCCAAGACCGAGGCCATCGGGGACTATGCCGGGTTGGGGGGCCGGGCGCTGACCTCGACTCTCGTCGCCAAGGAAGTTTCGCCGACCTGCCATCCTTTGGGGGAGGAAAACAAGCTGGTGATCGCCCCGGGCCTTCTCAGCGGTTCGGCGGCGGCCATGTCCGGCCGAATTTCGGTGGGCTGCAAAAGCCCGCTCACCGGCGGGATCAAAGAGGCCAACGCGGGCGGGCAACCCTCGCAGATGATCGGCCGGCTGGGCTACGCCGCCATCGTTTTAGAGGGCAAACCCACGGACGACACCCTGTACCGGGTTTTCATCAACAAGGACAAGGTCGAAATAAAACCCGATCCGGGCCTCAAGATGCTCGGCAATTACGCCCTCGTTGAAAAAATGAAGGCCGAGTACGGCGACAAGGTTGCCTGCATCTCCATCGGCCCGGCCGGCGAAATGAAGCTCTCGGGCGCATCGATCGCCTTCACCGACATGGAACAGCGCCCGACCCGGCACGCCGGCCGCGGCGGCGTCGGGGCCGTAATGGGGGCCAAGGGCGTCAAGGTCATCGTGATCGACGATGCCGGCTGCCCGGTGCGTGCGCCCAAAGACCCCGAGAAGTTCAAGGAGGCCAACAAAACCTGGGTGGCCGGCCTGCGCAAGCATGCGGTGACCGGACAGGGGCTGCCCGCCTACGGCACCAACGTGCTCACCAACGTCATCAACGAAGCCGGGGCCTACCCCACCAAGAATTTCATGTGGGGCCGGTTCGACAATTGCGCCAAGATCAGCGGTGAAACCCAAGCCGAGCTCGAAAACGCCCGCGGCGGCGAGGGCTCCGCCACGCACGGCTGCCATCGCGGTTGCGTGATCCGCTGCTCCGGCACCTTTTACGACAAGGACGGACACTACCTCACCAAACAGCCCGAATATGAGACCGTCTGGGCCCACGGCGGCAACTGCGGCATCGACGACATCGACGCCATCGCCATGCTCGACCGCCTGGACGACGACTTCGGCGTGGACACCATCGAGATGGGTGCCACCATCGGGGTCGTCATGGAAGCCGGCCTGATCAAGTTCGGCGACGCCCAGGGAGCCATCCATCTGGTCAAGGAAGTCGGAAAGGGCACGCCGCTCGGCCGCATCCTGGGCAGCGGCGCCGCGGTTGCCGGCCGGGTCTTCGGCGTGGAGCGCGTACCGGTGGTCAAGGGCCAGTCCATGCCGGCCTATGACCCGCGCGGCGTTCAGGGGATCGGTGTCACTTACGCCACCAGCACCCAGGGGGCGGACCACACCGCCGGCTACGCCGTGACGGCCAACGTTCTGGGCGTCGGCGGCAAGGTGGACGCCTTGAAGCCCGAGGGGCAGATCGAGCTGTCGCGCAACCTGCAGATCGCCACCACCGCCATCGACTCGACCGGTATGTGCCTCTTCATCGCCTTTGCCATCCTGGACCAACCCGAGACCTTCCAGGCACTGCTCGATCTGATCAACGCCTTCACCGGCGCCAAGATGACAGGCGACGACGTCACTGCATTAGGCAAGAACATTCTGAAACTGGAGCGTGAATTCAACCTGAAAGCCGGGTTCACCAAGCAGATGGACCGGTTGCCGGACTACTTCAAGACGGAAAAGCTCGGCCCCCACAACGTCACCTTCATGGTGAAGGACTCGGAGCTGGACCAGGTCTTCAACTGGTAGATGGGACGGGGCATCAACGTTCAATCATCGGGGGGCTGAAAACGGCCCCCCCGGTTTTTAGGGGACACCTGCCATGAAGACCGAACCACCCCACCGGTTGACACTGACGATCGCTGCCGGGAGCCTCTCGCGTTTTCTGCCCTTGTTGGGTCAGGGCTTCAGGGTCACCGGCAAGGCCGGAGGCTCGGTGGAGCAGTTCATCTGCCGGGAGTGCGGGATATCCGCCGATTACCTGAACGAACGCGTCCAGACCGTGTTTTTGGACGGCAAGGCCATCGACGATCTGCGCGCCGCCGAGGTCGCAGACGGATCGACCCTGGCACTATCGGCGGCCATGCCCGGGCTGGCAGGGGC
>JBGSTS010000201.1:0-28838 GCA_041736435.1 Desulfobacterales bacterium
CCGCGCACGGCCACAAACCCCGCCGGCGCGGCGCCGGGCACGGCAGGTGCGGTCATCTCGGCCGCTGATCCGGCGGAGCCCAAGCGCTCATCCATAGCGAATCGCATCCACGGGGTTCAAACGCGCCGCCTGCCGAGCCGGGTAGATCGTCGCCAAAAAGCAGATCGCCAGCGCGGCGACGACGATCGCCGCCACGTCCAACGTCTCCACCTTGACCGGCAGCCGCGTAGTGAAGTAGTAGATGTCGCCCGTCAACTCGTGGATGTCGTAGCGCTTCAGCAACGCGCACACCCCCATGCCCAGGATGAAGCCCATGCCCGTCCCCAGGACGCCGATCACCATGCCGTTCAGCACAAAGATCTTGCGGATGCTTCGCTCAGTGGCGCCCATGGCTTTCAGGATGGCGATGTCCTTGGTCTTGCCCATGACCATCATGATTAGGGAGCTGGCGATGTTGAACGCGGCGACCAGCACGATCAACGTCAGGATGATGAACATGACGCGGCGTTCCAGCTTGAGCGCCTTAAAGAGGTTGCGGTTGAGCTGCATCCAATCTCGGGCATAATAGGCCGAGCCTAGCTGGGCTAAAATCGCGTCGGCGACCTCCCGCGCGCGGTAGATATCGGTGACACGGATTTCGATACCGCTCACTGCATCCCCCAACTTGAGCAGCCGCTGGGCGTCGTGGAGATGGATGTAGGCGAAGGTCTGGTCGTACTCGTACATGCCGGACTCGAAGTAGCCGGTGACGCGAAACTGCTTCATGGCCGGAATGTGGCCGACCGGCGAAAGCATGCCGCGGGGGGAGATCAGCTGAACCACATCGCCGATGACCACGCCGGAGTTCCGAGCCAATTCCCGTCCCAGCACGATGCCCGGCATGGCGGCGCCGCCGCCCTCCCCCTCCCCGGCGCCCCGGCCTTCGGGCAGATTGACGTTCTCGAGCGTGCTCAGGACCCGGCCGACCGTGGCGGGCTCGACGCCCCTCAGAACGGCCCCCGACACCGAGACACTCGAGCGGAGCATGATCTGGGTGAAGATGAACGGCGTAGCGGCCTCGACCCCGTTCACCGCCTCCACCCGCCGCAGAATATCCTGATAATCGGTGAACGGCCCGCTGTGCCGCATAAGAATGATCTGGGCCTGGCCGCCCAAGATCCGGCTCTTGAGATCGGCTTCGAACCCGCTCATCACGGCGATAACCACGATCAGGGCCATGACCCCCACCGCCACCCCGGCGATGGACAGATAGGTGATGAGCGAGATGAAGGCCCGTTTCTTGGCTCTCAAGTAGCGCCCACCGATGAAGGACTCGAAGGACATATGAAAGAAGGTTGCCAGGGTTCAGGGTTCAAGGTTCGGTCAGACGGCTGCGCCCAGAGCCCGAGGCCAAGGCGCGCAAGACCCGCCGAGTGAGGCGTACTCTCAGTACGCCGCAGCGAGAAGGGGCGCCGCGCAATCCCGCCTTTGGCGGGAGCATCGGGCTTTCGGCGCTCTTTTTCGCTAAAACGCCGTCAGACGGCTGCGCCCAAAGCCCGAGGCCAAGGCGCGCAAGACCCGCCGAGCGAGGCGTACTCTCAGTACGCCGCAGCGAGAAGGGGCGCCGCGCAACGCCGGCATCGGGCTTTCGGCGCAGCCGTCACTCGCGCGGCTTCATGTGCGGGAAGAGAATCACCTCGCGGATCGACGCCGCGTTGGTCAGCAGCATGGTCAGCCGGTCGATCCCGATTCCCTCCCCGGCCGTTGGCGGCATGCCGTACTCCAGGGCTTCGATGTAATCTTCGTCCATCCAGTGGGCTTCCGGGTCGCCAGCCTCCCGCTGCCGCAGCTGATCCGCAAAGCGCTCGCGCTGGTCGGCCGGGTCATTCAGTTCCGAAAACCCGTTGGCGATTTCACGCCCGCCGATGAACAGTTCGAAGCGCTCCGTCAGTTCGGGGCTCTCGTCGCTGCGCCGCGAGAGGGGCGAGACCTCTGCCGGGTAGCCGCAGATAAACGTCGGTTGAATCAAATGGGGTTGAACCAGCGCGTCGAAGAGCTTGGTGATGATTTTGGCCGTCTTCCCGGTCTTGGTAATGGTGACCCGGCGGCGGTCGGCAAATTCCAGCAACTTGTCGCGCTGGGTCAGGATGCTGCGGTCCACCCCGCCGATCTCCTCGAGGGCGTCGAACAGGGCCAGCCGGCGCCAGGTGCCCGAGAAGTCGATCTCCTGCCCCTGGTAGAAAACGATGGGCGAGCCGGTCACCTGCTCGGCCAGACGGGCCATCAACGCCTCGGTCAAATTCATCAGGTCCGTGTAGGTCGCATAGGCCTGATAGAACTCCAGCATGGTGAATTCCGGGTTGTGCTGGGTCGACACCCCCTCGTTGCGGAAGTTGCGGTTGATTTCGAAGACCCGCTCGAAACCGCCCACGACCAGGCGCTTTAGATAAAGCTCCGGTGCTATGCGCAAAAAAAGATCCATCCCCAACGCGTTGTGGTGCGTCTTGAACGGGGTGGCTTCGGCCCCCCCGGGGATCGGCTGCATCATCGGGGTCTCCACCTCGAGAAAATCGCGCTCAAGAAAAAATGAGCGGATCTCCTGGATGATGCGGCTGCGCCGGGTGAAAATCTCCCTCACCTCCGGGTTCATGATCAGATCGATGTATCTGCGGCGGTAGCGTTTTTCCGGGTCCTTGAGCCCATGAAATTTTTCCGGCAGCGGCCGCACAGCCTTGGCCAGCAGCCGGACGGCATCGGCCAGCAGAGTCCACTCCCCGGTGCGCGTCCGGAACAAGGGCCCGCTCACACCCACGAAATCCCCGATGTCCAGCTGTTTGAAAAAAGCGAACGCCTCCTCGCCGACCCGGTCCCGGCGAACGTAAACCTGAAGTTGCCCGCTGCGGTCGCGGATCCGGATGAAGGCGGCCTTGCCGAAGTGGTTGACGGCCATCATCCGGCCGGCCAGCACGAAAACGGGACCCTCCTCCGTCAGGCGCTCGGGGGAGGCCTGGGTGATCGTCAGGAGTTCCGCGGTGGTATGGCGCACCGAGAAGTCGTTGGGATACAACCGCACCTGATGCTGCCTCAGGGCGTGAATTTTTTCCTGGCGTTTCGTCAACACATCGCCGCCGGTGTCCGCAGGTGAGGGCATGGTCTGTTTCCGTTGATGGGAATCCATATTGAACCGAAATCGATAGTCGATTTAACTGGGGCTGTCAAGTTTGGGGGCGGTTCGATCAGGCGGCAAGCGGAACGGGGGGGTCGATTTGATGGAGGAAAAGCCGGACGGAGGTCCCCCGGCCGGGGGCGCTGTCCACATCCAGGCGGCAGCCGTAGAATTCGAGGATGCGGTGGACGATGGAGAGCCCCAGGCCGGTCCCGTTGGCCTTGGTGGTGAAGAACGGGTCGAAGATCGACTGGAGGGTCTCCGGTGCCATACCGGCGCCCGTGTCGGCAATTTTCAGGCAAAGCTGCTTGTCTTTGACCGCCGCCAAGTGGACGCGAATCTCGCCGGAATCAGCGATGGCTTCGGAGGCGTTGACCAGCAGGTTCCAAAGCACCTGCCGCAGGTGGGACGGGTCCATGCGGATCCAGACCCCGGGCTGAGCGTTGACCGTGATGGCAATCCGCGGCACAAGATCGGTCTTTTTACCGAAGAGATCGATGGTCTCCTGCAGCGCTTTGTCCAGCTTGAGCGGCTCGGGTTTGCCGGCAGGCGGGCGGGCATAGAGCAGGAAGTTGCTCACCAGCGCACTCAAGCGGTCGGCTTCGCGCAAAACAATCTGCATCAGGCGTTCGTGGTCCGAATCGCAGCGCATGTCCTCGCGCAGCAGTTGAATGGCCCCGCTCATGGATGCCAGGGGGTTCTTGATTTCGTGGGCCAGCCCGGCCGCCATCTCTCCGATAGCGGCCATTTTTTCGACCCGCTTGACATGGGCCCCCATCGCCTGCAGCTCACGCTTGGATCGGCGCGTCTGCTCCGACAGCAGGCTGCTCAGCAGCGCCACCGCAATGCAGGCGAAAATGATGAACACCATCTTGGTGATGATCTGCTCCCAGCCCACCCCGGCGGCAAGGACGCCGGCCTCCGGAGAGAAAACCCGGATGACGCCGTAATACTCCAGATCCGCCATGAACCCGTACTGGATGCTGCAAAGAGCCGCCACCAGCAGCGTGCCCCGCCGCGGCAACAGCAGACTCGAGGTTACAATCACCAATAGATACAGGAACGTGAACAGGCTGGCGAAGCCGCCGGTCAGCTGCAGCACCGCGGTAACCGTAAGCGTATCGCCGATGAGTTGAACGTAGGCGAAGGCCGCCTGATTCCTGACCCGACCCACGATTAGGCCGTAGACGGCCGACAGCAAAAATAGCAAGGCGATCAGCCCGACCAGCATCCCGGCCGGGGCTGACACCTCAACCGTTTCATGGGCGCCGTGCAGGTACAGCGTGGAGGCGAGCAGCAGGGCGGCGAACACCGCGCGCGCAGCGATCAGCGCTCGCAGCTTGGGGATCAGGTCGTGTTCGGCGTTCATGGCCACCGGAAACCGCGCAGGCCGCCGGGACTCCCGGCGGCCTGCGACAGGCTCTTTGACGCAAAAGGGCGGTGGATGAGCTGCGGCCGCAGTTAGGATATGGCACCGGCCATCTTGAAAATGGGCAGGTACATCGCCACGACCAGGCCGCCGATGGTCACCCCGAGGAACACCAGCATGATCGGTTCGATCAGCGAGGTCATATTTTCCACCGCCTGGTCGACCTCCTCGTCGTAGAAGTCGGCAATCTTTTCTAGCATGGCATCCAGCGCGCCGGTGGACTCCCCCACGGCGATCATCTGGCAGACCATCGGCGGGAAAACGCCGCTTTCGTTTAAGGGGTCCGCCATGGTCCGGCCCTCGGAGATTCCGGAACGCACGCTGTAGATCGATTTCTCGATAGTGCGGTTTCCGGCGGTCTTGGCCACAATGTCCAGCGCCTCGAGGATGGCCACACCACTCGCCAGCATGGTCCCCATGGTGCGGGTAAATTTCGCCACGGCCACCTTGCGCAGCAGAATCCCGAAAACCGGCAGCTTCAACACCAGGGCATCCACGGCGGTGCGGCCTTTTTCGGTGGCGTAGTATTTTCTGAAGGCGAACGCAAAGAGCACCATGGCGCCGATCAGATAAAGGATTTTGCTCTTCACCAATTCGCTCATGGCCACCACGAGCTGCGTGGGCGCCGGCAGCTCGCTGCCGAAGTCGGCGAACATCTCCTCGAAAACCGGGATCACAAAGATCAGAATGACCGCCAGGACGATGACGGCGATCGCCAGGGTGACCAGCGGGTAGGTCATGGCGCCCTTGACCTTGGACTTGAGGCGGGCGGCCTTTTCCATGTAGGCGGCCAGGCGCCGGAGAATGGCATCCAGGATACCGCCGGCCTCGCCCGCAGCCACCATATTTACAAACAAATCATCGAAATGTTTTGGGAATTTTTTTAGGGCCTCGGCCAGGGTGGACCCACTTTCCACTGATTCCTTGACCTGCTTGAGCACTTTCTTGAACGTGGCGTTGCTCTGCTGGCTGTAAAGAATGTCCAGGCATTGGATGATCGGCAGGCCGGCATCGATCATGGTGGAAAACTGGCGGGCGAACAGGATGATGTCGCTCTCCTTGACCCGCGGCTGCAGAAATTTGACATTTTCGAACAAATCTTTAGGCTTGGCCTTGATGCGCGTCGGCATGATTTTCTGGCGGGCGAGACTGGCACGAACCGCCTCTTCACTTGTCGCTTCCATTTCCCCTTTTTGGACTTTGTTGAGCCGGTTTTTGCCTACCCACTGATAAACTGCCATTTCATCATCCTCCCTGTCCGGATCGCGGCATGGGGGCCGTTCGGATCATTCCGGCGGACGCCCGATATCAATCTGATTCGACTCGATTTTTAAGTTCTTCTTCGATCCCGCTGGCGACGCCGAACGACCCCGAATACCTGCCCGCCGTTCCAACCATCAAAATGTGCCGTCACCGGGGCTTTGGACTGATTATCGGTCGAACCCAGCCAAAGCTTAAGCTTTTTTCTGCCCACCTGTACCGCCCGCAGCAGTTGGCATTCATGGCGGGATGTGGTAAACCGGCACCATCCGCTGTTAGGGCACCGGCAAAGGATCAGTATAGTGGCACATCCCCCGGAACGTCATCGACCCGAGATCACCGTCATCACCACCCACGTCAATGCGGACTTCGACGCCCTGGCCTCGCTTCTGGCGGCCCAGAAACTCTACCCGGAGGCCCTGATCGTCTTTCCGGGCTCCCACGAAAAAAACCTGCGAAATTTTTTCATCAGTTCCATGGTGTACCTATTCAACATGACGGATATCGGCGCCGTCGACATGGGCCGCGTGAAACGGCTGGTCCTCGTGGACACCCGGCAGGCCGCCCGCATCGGCGGGCTGGCCGCCCTGCTGGACCATGCCGATCTGGACATCCACATTTACGACCACCACCCGGCTGGTGAAAACGACATCAAAGGCGCACTCGAAGTCTGCGCCCCCACCGGGGCGAATGTCACCCTGCTGGTCGAGGCCATCCGGGGCAGGGGCGACATCACGGTTACGCCCGACGAGGCCACCGTCATGTGCCTGGGGCTTTACGAGGACACCGGGTCGTTCTCCTATGCCTCCACCACCGAACGGGACTTTCTGGCCGCAGCCTTTCTGCTCGCGCAGGGCGCCAACCTCAACATCGTTTCCGACCTGATAGCCCGCGAGCTGAGCCCGGAGCAGGTGACCTCGCTCAACGACATGATCCAGGGCGCCCGGCGCATCAACGTCAACGGGATCGAGGTGGTCCTCACCGCCATCTCCCGTGAGACCTACCTGCCCGACGTCGCCTTTCTGGTCCAGAAAATGGCCCGGATGGAAAATCTCGACGTCATCTTCGGGCTGGCCCTGATGGAAACCAAAATCATTATCGTGGGGCGCAGCCGTTTAGAGGAGGTCGACGTCGGGGCCGTTTTGGCCACGATGGGCGGCGGCGGCCACGCCTACGCCGCCGCCGCAACGGTCAAGGGCCAGACCATCACCCAGACCGAGGAGCAGCTGCTCCAGGCGCTTTTTCAAACCGTCCGGGCGCATCGCCTGGCGCGCCACCTGATGTCCGCCCCGGCCATCGGCGTCGGCCCGGAGGTGGCCTGCGAAGTGGCGAACGGCATGCTCACCCGCTACAACGTCAACGCCCTGCTGGTCACGGAAAAGCATGCGGATCATGAGGAGCTGCACGGCTTCATCACCCGTCAGGTCATCGAGAAGGCCCTCTTTCACAAGCTGGGGGCCGTCCCCGTGCGCGAGTACATGACCACCGAGGCTGCCACGGTGGGACCGGACGCCGACCTGACGGAAATCCAGAAAAAAATCATCGACACCAAACAGCGCATCCTGCCGGTGGTGGACGGAGCCCGCATCGTCGGCGTCATCACCCGCACCGATCTGCTCAACATCCTCGTCGGCCAGCGCCGGGAGCATGCGGCGGCAGGGGCGGAGCCGCCGCGGGAATCCGACATGCCGCGCACCCGCTCCGTAACCAAGTTCATGCAGGAGCGGCTGCCGAACCGTGTCTTGGACGTGCTCCAAGGGGTGGGGCGTACGGCCAGCGAACTGGAATGCGGGGCCTATGTGGTGGGCGGTTTCGTGCGGGACCTCTTCCTCTACCGCAGCGACGAGGACATCGACATCGTCATCGAGGGCGATGGAATCCGCTTTGCGCGCGAGTATGCCCGGATCACCGGGGCCCGCATCCACACCCACGAAAAGTTCGGCACGGCCGTGATCACCTACCCGGACGGGTTCAAAATCGACGTCGCCTCGGCGCGCATGGAATACTACAAGTTTCCGGCGGCACTTCCGGTGGTGGAGATGAGCTCCATCAAGCTGGACCTCTACCGGCGCGATTTCACGATCAACACCCTCGCGATTCAGCTCAACCCGGACCGCTTCGGGGTGCTGATCGATTTTTTCAACGCGCAGAAAGACCTCAAGGAAAAATCGGTCCGGGTGCTGCACAACCTGAGCTTTGTCGAGGATCCGACGCGCGTGTTTCGCGCCATCCGCTTTGAGCAGCGCTTCGATTTCAACATCGGGCGCCTGACCGCCGGCCTGATCGCCAACGCCGTCGCGATGGACTTTTTCCGCGAGCTTTCCGGCCGGCGGGTGTTCAGCGAGCTGCGGCTGATCCTGCAGGAGGACAATGCGCCGGCAGCCATTGCCCGGCTGAACCATTTCGGCCTGCTCAAGGTGGTTCACCCCGCGCTCACCCTCGGCAAGAGCCTAATGGCACGCCTGAATTCCGCCCGGCAGGTGCTGTCCTGGTATGATTTGCTTTTTCTGGGCGAATCCTATATGAGGTGGGCCGTTTATTTTCTGGTGCTGATCCAGCACTGCGACGCGGACACGGCGGAGGCGATCTGCAACCGGTTCGAGCTGAGCCCCCGCCTGCGGAAGATTTTTGTCAACGACCGCCCAAAAGCCGAGCACTGCCTGTTGGGCCTGGAGCGCCGCCCGCCGCCCGACAACAGCGGCCTGTACCGGCGGCTCTCCGAGTTTCGCACCGAAATCATTCTGTTCATGATGGCCGCCACCGAGCGGGAGGACGTCAAGAAGGCGATCTCCCTGTATTGCACCAACCTCCGACGGACATCGATTTTTTTAAAGGGGAGCGACTTGAAAGCGCTTGGCCTCACGCCCGGCCCGGCGTTCCGCCGCATCCTGGAGGCGGTGTTCGAGGCCCGGCTGAACGGGCGCGTCCGCTCCCACGAGGATGAACTGGGGCTGGCACGTCGGCTGGTGCGTGAAATGCCGATCCCATCGCCTGCCCCCCGGCGGCCGAAAGGGGCGGGTGTCAGCAACACCGGGTAGCCCGGACATTGCCGGGCGGAACCCGTCAGACCAGACGGCCCCGGCGCAGGTGCGCGCGGGCCGCCCGGCGGCGCTCGAACCGGAGAAAGATATCAGGAGACTATGCGCAAGCGATTGTTGAGCGGGATGCGGCCCACCGGACCGCTGCATTTGGGCAACTACCACGGCGCCCTGGCCAATTGGGTGCGTCTGCAGGAAGACTACGAGTGCTTCTATTTCATTGCGGACTGGCATGCCCTGACGAGCGACTATGAAGCGCCGGACCGGATCAAGGGCTTTACCGATGATATCCTGCTCGACTGGCTGAGCGTGGGGCTCTCCCCGGAGCGCAGCACCCTCTTCATTCAGTCCCAGGTCAAGGAGCATGCGGAGCTCTTTCTGATCCTGTCCATGATCACGCCGGTGCCCTGGCTGGAGCGCAACCCGACCTACAAGGACCAGATCGAACAACTCAGCGCCAAGGACCTTTCCACGTTTGGATTCTTGGGCTACCCGGTGCTGCAGGCGGCCGACATCATCATGTACAAGCCCTTCGGCGTGCCGGTGGGAGTGGACCAAGCGCCGCATGTGGAGATTACCCGCGAAATTGCCCGACGCTTCAACTACCTTTACGGGCCCGTATTCCCGGAGCCGGAGGTGATCCTCACCGAAACCCCCAAGCTGCTGGGCACCGATCGCCGGAAAATGAGCAAAAGCTACGGCAACGCCATTTTCCTCTCGGACCCGGCCGACGTCGTCGCCGCCAAGGTGGCCACCATGATCACAGACCCGCAGCGCATGCGCAAGTCGGATCCCGGCAACCCGGACATCTGCAACGTGTACGACTTTCACAAACTCTATTCCCCGCCGGAACTCGTGGCGGAAGTCGATCGCCGCTGCCGCACCGCGGACATCGGCTGCGTGGAGTGCAAACGGCGGATGGCCGACCGCCTCAACGCGTTCCTCGACCCGATCCGCGAGAAGCGCCGCTACTACCAGGAGCGGCCCGACCGGGTGGAGGAGATCATCGCCGCCGGCCGCGCCAAGGCCCAGCAGACCGCCCGCCGGACCATGGAAGAGGTCCGCGCCGCCGTCAAGCTCTAAAGGAAACCGGACCCTGTGGCCGATCAGCTGCATACCGGAGCCTACCGTGTCAAGCTCACGGACATCTTCGAAGGGCCGATGGACCTTCTGGTTCACTTGATCCGTAAAAACCAGATCCAGGTCACGGACATCCCCATTGCTCTGGTGACCGAGCAGTACCTGCAGTACCTGGAGTGGCTGGACGCAATGAACGTGGAAGTCGCGGCGGAGTTCGTGGTCATGGCCTCCACCCTGGCGCAGATCAAATCCCGCACCCTGCTGCCGGTTCACGCCGAAGACGGTGAGGCGGGCGAGGACCCGCGCCAGGAAATCGTCCGGCCGCTGCTCGAGTACCTCAGGCTCAAAGCGGCGGCCGAGCAGTTGTCCGAGCGGCCTCTGCTGGGCGAGGACACCTTTACCCGGGGCGTCAAACCGGCGGAGTTCGCCCCCCCGGGAGAGGAGCAGGTCATCAAAATCGGCCTGTTTGAACTGATCGATGCGTTCCAGAAAATCCTGGCCGGCCTGCCGGACGAGGCGCGCATGGAGTTCACCACCGACACGATTTCGGTCAAGGAGCGCATCTCCCAGATCGCCGACCTGCTCGAGGAGAAGGGCTCGCTGACCTTTTATGAGCTGTTCTCGGATCAGCCCGGCCGCAGCGAGATCGTCGTGACCTTTCTGGCGATCCTCGAGATGGTCAAACTTGCCTTGATCCGCACCGTGCAGCACCTCAACTCGGGGATAATCCGGATATTTTACGTGTGATGGAAGACCTTAAAAACATCGTTGAAAGCCTGCTCTTCGTCGCCGATGAGGCACTCAGCCTGGAGCGGTTGAAAAAGACCCTGCCGCAGGCGGACCCCCAGGAGATTCGAGCGGCCATCACGGCGCTGCAGACCGATTATGAGTCGCGCCGGGGCGGTTTTTACCTGACCGAAGTCGCCGGCGGCTACCAGTTCCGCAGCCGGCCGGAGTACACCGGCTGGGTTCGGCGGCTGGTCGATCCCAAGCCGCTGCGGCTGAGCAAGGCCGCCATGGAAACCCTGGCGGTCATCGCCTACAAGCAGCCGATCATCCGGGCCGACATCGAGCACCTGCGCGGGGTGGACTGCGGCGGTGTCCTGCGGGTGCTGCTCGAGCGCAAGCTGATCCGGGTCCTGGGACGCAAGGAGATGGCCGGCCGGCCGCTGATCTACGCCACGACCAAGATCTTTCTGGAGACCTTCGACCTCAAGGACCTCAAGGACCTCCCCTCGCCCCGCGAGATCGAGGAGTTCGGCAAGCCGCCCCTGGAGATGCGCTCCGGGATCAGCGTCAAACCCGAGGAGGATGCCTCCGCCCCCGTGGAAGCCGACGGCTACGAGGAGACCGCCGCAGAAGACCGCCGCGAGCGGCCGGATGAGCCCGGCGCACCGACCGACCCCGCTGCAGGCGGGGCCTCATCCGACCCGGACGCTTCGGTCGAGAAAACTCTTGATTTAGATCCGGAAACGGCCTAATAGAGAGAGCATCGCTCAGAGCGATGTCCTTTCGGGCGCTTAGCTCAGCGGGAGAGCGCTACCCTCACACGGTAGAAGTCACTGGTTCAAATCCAGTAGCGCCTACCAAAAAAGAGAGCGGGGTGCGGCGAATGCCGCAACCCGCTCTCTTTTCCGCGATGACCTCAGCCCTTACTCCTGCTCGGGTGCGTTGATCTGCCCGCGGCAGGACGGGGAACCGCACGCGCAGGGAACCCGCTCGCCTTCCGGGCTGAAGCTGTAATCGATGAAGAGCTCTTCGCCCGCAGCGATCGGGCGCGCGGCATGGATGAACACCCGCTGGTTCTCGATGCGGTAGTCGCAGTTCGGCGTGCAACAGTGGTTGATGAACCGCGCAGCGTTGCCCCCCCGGTAGCCGTCGACCGCCCCATCGTCCCCGGTCCAAAACGTGAAGATGCCCGGACGGCCGGGGTCCGCCTCGCGGCGATATGCCTCTTCGGCCGAAATCCGCTCTCCGGTGTATTCGATAATGAAGGCCCCGGCCGGGATGGGCTCGCCGGCATAGCAGCCCCGGCCATGGATCGCCGAAGCCCGCAGGACCAGTCGGTATGCGGGTTTGTCGTTTGTCATTCTGACATGATCCTCAGCCGATGCGCCCGATGGTCATGAGGCGCGGGCATGCGCGCCCCGCCCGGTCAAATAGTCCTCCCCGAGGTGCGCGTTGACCAGAGGCAGGCGTTCCGGGGCCGGCGGGGTGAAGCCGAATACGGCCTGCAGAAAGCTGACGACGATCCGGTAGGTCGCGCCCCACAAGATCTCGGCCCCGCCGCCGGGACCCAACCGAAAGGCGGGGTGAATGCGGCTCGGCAAGGGTTCCGGGCGCGGCGGCTCCACTTGCATCTCGCAGCGCACATAGTGTCCTGGATCCAGCAAATGCCTGAGCGGAATGGTCACAACGCGCTGCACTTCCCAGTTGGGGCGATAGCGCTGCGGCCCGGGCGCCCAGGCCGCCAGCGGGTAGATCAGCCGCCGGAAAAGCTCCAGACGCTGTGGTGGCAGCGGCCCGAGAAAGCTGACCCGCAAGGGGTTCAAGCGCATCTCCTCGAAGCCTTCCCGCAGCGCAGTGGCAAGGCACAACGCCAGCCAGTGAGCCTCCCGCGGCCGTTCGCGACGCCAGCGTCCCCAGAAGGGCCAGCGGCCCAGCGGCAGAAACGGCCATTGCAGAAGGCGCGCCGCACACCCGTCGAAGCGCGGAGACACGCTCCCGCCCGGACAGCACAAATCGCCCGGCTGACGCACCCGGCGGGAGCGCTTGTTCAACACCAGGCAGGTCTCCACCCCCCGGTCCGACCCGTGGCGGCAGGCACTGAGCAGCAGCAGAACCGCGGAGGCGGCCGCCGGGTCCGCCGGGGCAGGGTCGAAAAAGGGCTGCTCCAGGCCGGCCGCATTCAATGCCTGCACGATGTGCGCCGTGAGCCGGGAAGGGTCTTGCAGCCATGCTTGCATGGGCTCCTGATAGCAGGTACACTCGCTCGCCGCAAGCTGCGTTCGCGTCAGTCCGATCCGCCGGCGTCTTGACAACCCGCCCCACTTGAATCATAGCTTGACTCTAAGCATCACGCCGAGTTTGGTCCTATGTGGGAGCGGGATCTTACCGCGATCGGAGCGCACCTGGAGGCCACTTTCGCGAAATCGGAGCGGATCGATCGATAAATCGGCACCCCGCGCCATGACGCGCCGAGTGCCGATTTCGTGCAGGCCGGCGCTGATCACCGGCAGCCGGCCTACCGTACCGAAACCTTTCACCAACACCTTTCAGGGAGGACATCGCAGCATGAGATGGTGTGTGCGGAACACCGGATGGATCGCAGCATTTCTGGCCGGACTTCTTTTGTCTGCAGCCGCCGTTGCCAACGCTCAAAAAGCCGACAGCGCCACCCGGCCCGAACGGTCGCTGGTCATGGCGGCGGAATACCCCGGCATCGTCATGCCCCAGGGCAAGGAGGTCAACATGGATCTGACCTTCTTCAACAAGGGCCGCACCGACGAAACCGTGGACGTTCGTGTGGTGCAGAAACCCGATGGGTGGAAAGCACGCATCAAAACCTACCGGTTCGCGGTCACCGGTGTGCATGTACCCGCCGACGACAAGAAAAACCTGACCTTCGAGGCCATCCCCGACAAGGAGCAGCCGCCGGGCGAGTACAGTTTCCTGATCGAAGCGGCGACGCGGGACGGTCGATTCAAACTGCGCGAAACGCTGCGGGTCACCCTGCTCGGGGACCAGGAGGGGCAGGCGCAGGACCAGGGTGTCAGGCTCACCACCTCCTACCCGGTCATTCGCGGCCCCTCGAACGCCGCCTTCGAGTTCTCGGTTGAAGTGGACAGCCGGCTCGATAAAGAGGCAATTTTCGACTTGTTCGCCCAGGGCCCTGCCGGGTGGGACATCAATTTCAAGCCGGCTTACGAGTCGAAATTCATCTCCAGCCTGAGGATTAAGCCCAATCAGAGCCAAAGCATTGCCGTGGAGGTCAAACCGTCGCCGGGCGCGGCCGCCGGCGAGTATCCGGTCACCGTGCGCGTCGCTTCGGGCGAGGCCAAAGGCGAAGCCGGCCTGACCGTTATGCTCACCGGCACCTATGACCTGGAGGTGGGCACGCCCTCCGGGCTGCTCTCCCTCGAGGCACACCAGGGCAAACCCGCCAACGTGTCGTTTTACGTCAAGAACTCCGGCACAGCGGCCAATTCGAATATCCAATTCATGAGTTTCAAACCGGAAAACTGGAAGGTGGAGTTCACACCGGAGCGGATCGACCGGATCGAGCCCAACACGCTCAAGCAGGTTGAAATGGTCATCACCCCCGCGGAAGAAGCCCTGGTCGGGGACTATTCGGTCGCGGTCAAGATCGACGGCGAAAAGGCCAGCAAATCGTTGGAGTTTCGGATCGGCGTCAAGGCCTCCTCGGTTTGGGGCTGGGTCGGTATCGGCATCATCGTCGCCGTGATCGCCGGCCTGTTCGGATTGTTCCGCGCATTCGGAAGGCGCTGACCATGACCGCAAGTCCTGTCATCGAAACCGAAAACCTGACCAAGGTCTACGGGCGTCAAACCGCGGTCGACCACCTGACCCTGAGGGTGGGCGCCGGGGAAATCTTCGGCTTTCTGGGCCCCAACGGCGCGGGGAAGACCACCACCCTGCTCATGCTCCTGGGGTTGACGGAGCCAACCGAGGGCCGGGTCCGGATCATGGGATTTGACCCCGCCCGCGACCCCATTCAGGTCAAGTCCAAGGTCGGCTACCTGCAGGAGAACATGGGATTCTACGCAGACCTGGACGCCCGGCAGATGCTGCGGTTCGTCGCCGAGCTCAACGGCATTACCGGACGGCCGGCCGAAGAGCGCATCGCAACCGCACTCGAGGCCGTGGGGCTGGCTGAGGATCGCCGCAAGAAGATCGCGGCCTTTTCACGTGGCATGCGCCAGCGGTTGGGCATCGCCGAGCTGCTGATCAAGGACGCCAAGATGGCCTTTCTGGACGAGCCGACGCTGGGTCTTGACCCTGATGCCACCATCCGGATCATGGAGATGATCATGGGGCTCTCTCGCGACCGGGGCATGACCATCGTGCTCTCGAGCCATCAGCTCAACCAGGTGCAGAAAATCTGCCACAGGGTCGGGATCATGATCAAGGGTCGCATGGTGGCGCAAGGGCCCATGGAGCAGCTGGCCCGCGAGAAGTTCGGCGTCGGGCCGGAGGAGTTCACCTTGGAGGAAATCTACATGAAATACTTTTTGGAGGCATAGCCGTGGCAGCGATCACCGCCATCTGCAGGAAGGAGCTGGCCGATCACTTCAGCAGCTACCGCTTCGTGATCCTTTTTGCCTTGATCGCCATGGTCAGCCTGATCAGCGCCTACATGGTCGGGGTTCAGATCCGTGAGGCACAGGGACAACTCAAACCGAAGTTCATCTTTTTGATGCTCTTCACCGAACCGGGCGCAATGTTCTCACTGGTGCAGTTCGTGGCCTTCTTTGGGCCTCTGGTCGGTCTGATCCTCGGCTTCGATTCCATCAACCGCGAGCGCAGCGAGGGGACCCTGAGCAAGTTGCTGGCGCAGCCGATTTTCCGGGACGCGGTGATCAACGGAAAGTTTCTGGCCGGGCTGGTCCTGATCGGCGTGATGATGGGATCGATCCTGATGGTCATCACCGGCCTGGGCCTCGCCGTGATCGGCATCGTCCCCGGTGCGGAGGAGATCTGGCGGGTGTTGATCTACCTGGTGGTCAGCGTGGTCTACATTGCGTTCTGGCTCGGGGTTGCCATCCTGTTTTCGATCCTGTTTCGCAGCACGGCCACCTCCGCGCTGGCCGCGCTGGCGGTGTGGATCTTTTTTTCGTTTTTCGTCACCCTCGGGGTCAGCATCCTGGCCGGAGCCCTGGCCGGCAGCCCGACCAACGACCCCCTGGCCGCTCAGCGCAAGGCCGAGATCCTGCAGGCCGCGGTTTTGGTGTCCCCCATGGAACTTTACTCGGATGCCACGGCCACCATCATCGACCCGATGCGCAAATCAACCCGATCGACCATGATTACGGACCCGCTCGAGGCCATTTCCATGACACGCTTCTCAGGCCCCCTGCCCCTTGGCCAGAGCATTCTCATCGTCATGCCCTACATCATCAGCTTGATCGCCATCACGACCATCTGCTTCGCGCTCTCCTACACGGTCTTCATGCGCCAAGAGATCCGCTCCCTCTAAACATCAGAGAGCGACTGACGCCGCCCTCTGATGTTTAACATGAGGGGTACATGGCCGCCGGACCGGAGTGGCATACCGAACGACAGCGACACTGAACAGGCTGGTGACCATCGCAGGCTTACTGAAGCGCTGGGGTCTCCCGCAGAAAAAGCCGAAGGGCGGCCCTCGCCGCCCTTCGGCTTTTCTATCAGTCCACACGCATGAAAACGGGCGGGTTCAGTTTACCCGCCCGTTTTCATATCAGTACATGTCGTCATCCATGGGGGGTGCCGCGGCGCCCTTCTTTTTCTTCTCGGGCTTGTCCGCGATCATCGCCTCGGTGGTCAGCATCAACCCGGCCACGGAGGCGGCGTTTTGAAGAGCGAAGCGCACGACCTTGGTGGGATCGATCACGCCGGCCTTCATCAGGTCCTCGTAAGTGCCGGTCTCGGCGTTGTACCCATGGGCGTCCTTGCCCTCGAGCACCGTGTTCACCACCACCGAGCCCTCCGCGCCGGCATTGCAGGCGATGTTGCGCAGCGGCTCTTTCAGGGCGCGTTTCAGGATCCCGAGGCCGACCTTCTCCTCGCCTCCGGCCTTCACCCCGTCGAGCACGCTCCGGCAGCGCAGCAGGGCGACCCCGCCGCCCGGGACAATGCCTTCCTCTACCGCCGCGCGCGTGGCGTTGAGGGCGTCTTCGACCCGAGCCTTTTTCTCCTTCATCTCGGTTTCGGTGGCCGCCCCGATGTGCAGCACCGCAACCCCCCCCACCAGCTTCGCCAGCCGCTCCTGCAGCTTCTCGCGGTCGTAGTCCGAGGTGGTCTCCTCGATCTGGGCGCGGATCTGGCCGATGCGCCCCTCGATGTCCGCCTTCTTGCCGGCGCCATCGATGAGGGTGGTGTTGTCCTTGTCGATGCGCACGTGCTTGCAGCGGCCGAGGTCGTTCAGCGTCACGTTTTCCAGCTTGAGGCCGAGTTCCTCTGCAATCACCTGGCCGCCGGTCAGAATGGCAATGTCCTCGAGCATCGCCTTGCGGCGGTCGCCGAATCCGGGCGCCTTGACAGCGGCTGCTTTGATGGTGCCGCGCAGCTTATTTACGATCAGCGTCGCCAGGGCTTCGCCCTCGATGTCTTCGGCGATGATCAGCAGCGGCTTGCCGCTCTGGGCCACGGCCTCCAGAATGGGAACCATGTCTTTCAT
Source organism: Desulfobacterales bacterium (assembly GCA_041736435.1). Classification (GTDB taxonomy): domain Bacteria; phylum Desulfobacterota; class Desulfobacteria; order Desulfobacterales; family SpSt-501; genus SpSt-501. The sequence goes on from JBGSTS010000201.1 coordinate 17,349, forward strand.
CGCGCTGATTTTCTTCTCGTGGATCAGGATGTAAGGCGACTCCAGATACGCTTCCATTTTTTCGGGGTCAGTGACAAAGTAGGGGGAGACATACCCGCGGTCGAACTGCATGCCTTCCACGACCTCCAGGGCCGTCTCCATGCTCTTGGCCTCTTCGACCGTGATGACCCCTTCCTTGCCGACCTTGTCCATGGCCTCGGAGATCAGCTTGCCGATCATTTCGTCGTTGTTGGCGGAAATGCTGCCCACCTGTACGATTTCGCTTTTGCCTTTGACCGGCTTGGACATCTTCTTCAGCTCGGCGACCACGGCCGCCACGCCCTTGTCGATGCCGCGCTTCAGCGCCATGGGGTTGGTGCCGGCCGCGACCAGCTTCTGCCCCTCGCCGTAGATGGCCTGGGCCAGCACGGTGGCCGTGGTGGTCCCGTCCCCGGCGGTGTCGCTGGTCTTGCTGGCAACCTCCTTGACCATCTGGGCCCCCATGTTTTCGAACTTGTCCTCGATCTGCATCTCTTTGGCCACGGTCACCCCGTCCTTGGTCACGGTGGGGGAGCCGAAGGATTTATCTAAAACGACGTTACGCCCCTTGGGGCCTAACGTGACCTTGACGACATCCGCCAGGGTGTTCACGCCCTTCAGCATCTTCTCCCTGGCCTGCGATCCATAGCAAATCATTTTGGCTGGCATGGTTTCTCCTCCCTAGTTATTCCAGAATTCCGAGAATATCGTCTTCGCGCATGAAGATATGCTCGACCCCGTCCATCTTGATTTCCGTTCCGGCATACTTGGAAAACAGGATTCGGTCGCCTTTTTTCACGCCCATCGCGATGCGCTTGCCGTCCTCCCCCATCTTGCCCGGTCCGGCCGCGACCACCTTCCCCTCCTGGGGCTTTTCCTTGGCGGTGTCCGGGATGATGATCCCGCCGGTTGTCTTTTTCTCTTCCTCGACCCTGACTACCAAAATCCTGTCGTTCATCGGCCTGATTTTCATGACATCTTACCTCCTCGTGACGTGGTGTGAGAATGGCCGCAATTGTCCTGCCGGACCAGGTTCCTTTTCGGACCCACATGCCCGTCGGGCAACGTCGGCTGAAACGATCTTTGGGAGTAGTTTCCAGCAGCTGATGGTTTGAAATGTCTCTGGGATCCTCATGGTGTGAAGTGATTCAATGGGGTCGCAAAATTTGAAAATAAAGCATAAATTCCAAAATATTATGGCCAAGCCTCGTCGCTTTGCGAGGCAATAGTAATCACCGTGATGGGGTTGTCAATGGCCCAACCCGATTCAAAATAGGGGAAAGATGAATTCTTTAGACGACGCCCTGGTCGAGCATGGCATCCACCACCCGGACAAAGGCGGCGATGTTGGCGCCGTTGAGATAGTTGCCGGGGGTCCCGTACGCCTCGGCGGTTTCCAGGCATCTTTTGTGGATTGCCTGCATGAGGATCCGCAGGCGCTCGTCCACCTCCGACCCGAGCCAGCTCAGGCGCATGCTGTTCTGCACCATCTCCAGCCCGCTCACGGCGACGCCACCGGCATTGGCGGCCTTGCCCGGCGCAAAGAGGATGTTCTTGCCGAGAAAGATGTCGATCGCCTCGCAGGTGCAGGGCATATTGGCACCCTCGCAGACCAGCTTGATGTTGTTGTTGATGAGGCTGTAGGCGTCCTGTTCGCCGATCTCGTTCTGCGTGGCGCAGGGGAAAGCGCAGTCGGCCCGGTGCCGCCAGAGCGGATTGACCTCGCTGCCGGCATCCGCCTCCGTGTAGACGATGCCCGGGAACCGGTCCGCCACCTCGCGGATGCGCCCCCGGCGGATGTTCTTCAACACCTTCACGAACTGGAGCTTCTCGGCATCGATGCCCTCGGGGTCGTAGATGTGGCCGGAGGAGTCCGAGAGGGAGACCACCTTGGCGCCGAGCGCGATCAGTTTTTCAGCGGTGTGCTGGGCGACATTGCCCGAGCCGGAGACCAGGCAGACCTGGTCCTCTAATGCCATGCCGCGGGTCGCCAGCATTTCCGCGGCGAAATAGACGCAGCCGTAGCCGGCCGCCTCGGCTCGAAAAAGGCTTCCGCCCCATTGCAGGCCCTTGCCGGTCAGGGCGCCCGTGAACTGATTGCAGAGCTTTTTGAAGGCCCCGAAAAGGTAGCCGATTTCACGCGCCCCAACGCCGATGTCCCCGCCGGGGATGTCGGTGTGGGGCCCGAGGTGCCGGTAAAGTTCGCGCATGAAACTGTGGCAGAACCGCATGACCTCGTCGTCGGACTTGCCCTTGGGCTCGAAGTCGGTCCCGCCGGCACCCCCGCCGAGCGGCAGGGTGGTGAGGGCGTTCTTGAACACCTGCTCGAAGGCCAGAAACTTGAGGATCCCCTGGTTGACCGAAGGGTGAAAGCGCAAGCCCCCCTTGTAGGGGCCGATGGCGCTGTTCATCTCAACCAGGTATCCGCGGTGGGTGCGAACCTTGCCCCGGTCGTCCACCCAGGGCACGCGGAATGTGAGGATCCGCTCCGGCTCGGTGACCCGTTCAAGAACGGCGGCCGCCGCATAGTGCGGGTGCAGGGAGAGCACCGGCCCGATGCTCTCGACCACCTCACGAACCGCCTGGTGGAACTCCCGCTCCCAGGGGTCCCGGGAGACGAGCAACTTCAGAATATCCGACATGGTGCCCTCCGCATGGGTGTTGGTCCTCTTTGCCGCCGCAGCGGCGCCCCCCACGGTGCAGATCCGCGGCTGCGGCGGGCTGACCATACGCGGTTTCGTGCGAAAATGTCAATCCGCCGCTTTGAATGCTTTGGCAGCTGAACAGATCCGACCCCGCACGGTTGGCAGTGCCCTGTAGAGGCTACCGCCGCACCCGGCCGGAGCCGGGACGACCTGGTTAGCAGTCCAGCAGGTTCGGACAGTTGCGGCAGCAATACGCTCAACCGATAGAGTCGGGCTAAGGCAAAGGCCGGTAATCCGGCCGGTTGCGGTTGACGATCTTGAGTCTGCGCCACTCGGTGGGGTTGTCCACGGGCAGGGTCCCGTCGTCGACGTCCTTGAGGCAGTAGTTTCCCCGCCCGTCGGTCCAGGCGTGGTTGTAGAGGGGGAGATACTGGCTCCGGCCGGTCGTGGGGTCGAATGTTTCGATCTGCCAGGTCAGCACCTTGTAAACCTCTTCCTGGATGTCGCTGCGCGTCTGGCTGCGGTTACGTGATATTTCGCCGTCGATGCGGTTCATCTCCCGGATCACTTCGTGGTACTTTTCAGCGCGCTGCCGGCTGCCGGCCGCGGCACGCTGGGCCCATGCGGAGTCGATCCGGAAACTGCGGATGCAAAGTTCCATGATGCGCTCGTCGGTTTTCCAGCGCGTCTTGGGCGCCACCCAGCCGAAGGTGCCCACGGTGGACCAGATCCACCCGTGCAGGTCGTAGTTGATCGAGTAAATGCGGCCGTAGGACGGTGTTCCGCGAATGGCGCACTCGAAATTGACGTAGCCGTAATCGGCCCGGTTGGCGGCCGCGGGCACCAGCGGCTTGAGCTCATGGGCTGCAACCGCCGGGCCCAGCATGCGCGGATTCTGGAATTCACGGGCAGCGAGGTGACCGAAAACGACGGTTTGAACGTACTGGGCCACGTTTAAAAACGGAAAAACCCAGCAGCCGTTCAGGACATGACCCGGTTGCGGGTTTAGATAGCCGCCGCTGGAGTGCGCGATGATCGCCGGATCCTGAAAATAGAACCGCGGGTACCACCCGAAAAAAGAGGCTCCGTCCGGGCTGGTCACCCGAAAGCCGATGTTGGTCTCCACCATGTCGACGATGTTCCAGCCCACCCCGCTGGGGACCATCCCGCCCTCGGCCTTCCACCCTCTGGGGATGAGGATATGAAACGCCCCCTGGTGAGGGTCGGTATGCAGCGTGAGAACGAGCCCGGACCCTTGGGCGAATGCCGGCGCAGAACCCGATGCGCTAAAGCCCGGCGATAAAACAGGTAGAACAGCCGTTGTCAAAAAGACAATCACCCCCCAGCGCAGATGCCGCATGAGGCCTCCTTGCCCGTTGTGAGATATGCCATGTTAAGTAGATCAAACAGGGAGACAAAATCAAGGGCGATTGCCTCGGGCCGGAGTTGGCGTTTCAACGAAGTGGGTCCTCAAGTTTTCACCGTCTCAGCCGATGACGTAGTGAAACCCCAACCGCTATAACGACCGCAGGGAAACGGGGCTCATGGGTGAATCTGATAAAAGACGATACACGCGGGTGGAAACCTGCAATCTCATCTCCTATGTCTGCTGCGACGACGCTGGCCGCATGCTCAAGCAGGGCATGGGGCGGGCACTCGACATCAGCCAAAACGGCCTGCTGCTGGAATGCGGGTGCGCGATCGAGTCGGGGCATATCTCCCTGATGTCGGCCGACCCGGACGACCGGCTGATCGAAATCGCAGGCAACGTGGCCTATTCCCGCCGCAGTCCCAATGGAAATTACCGGGTCGGGGTCAAGTTCAGCGGCAGTCCCGAGGAGAACGTGCGCTTTGCCGCCGGCCTTATCAAAACCTTCCATTACCGGCGCCGGAAAAATGCCGGGGGCCGGAAATCAGAGTCGCCCACCCCGGATTGAACATAGGTGAAATGGATGCCGGCCTTGTTCGCCCTAAACAGTTTTTTAGAGGGACGTTCATGCACAAATTGCTTTACTTGATGTTAGCAATTTGATATTCTGGACGTATGCCCAGAGGTGCTAGAATCGATGCGCCCGGAGTGCTGCACCACATCATCGGGCGCGGGATCGAGCAGCGCGACATCTTTTACGACGATGCCGATCGCAATGATTTCATTGCCAGGATCGAAGCGCTTGCCGCTGTCGGAGCCTTCAAGGTGGCGGCCTGGTCCCTGATGCGCAACCACTTCCACCTTCTCTGCAAAACAGGTGGCATACCCATTTCCGCATGCATGCACCGGCTGCTCACCGGCTACGTCGTCAACTTCAACAAGCGCCGCCGCCGCCACGGCTACCTCTTCCAGAATCGCTTCAAATCCATCGTCTGCCAGGAAGACCGCTATCTAAGGGAGCTGGTCCGCTATATCCACCTGAACCCCGTGCGCGCGGGGCAGGTTTCCGGGCTGCGCGCCCTGGATTGCCACCCGTTCGGCGGCCACAGCGCCATCGTCGGCCGAATCGAGCGCCCCTGGCAGGATGTCGACCGGGTGCTGGACTGCTTCAGTCCCGAATCGCCCAGACGCTTTTACCGGGAGTTTGTTGCGGCCGGGATCCGGATGGGGCAGCGGCCGGACCTGGTGGGCGGGGGGCTGGTGCGTAGTGCGGGCGGCTGGTCGGCGGTCAAGGCACTGCGCCGGCGGGGGGCGAAAGTCGAACATGATCAACGCATTCTTGGCGATCCGGACTTTGTTCAAACCACGGTGCAGCGCTCGGATCAGCGTCTCAAACAGAGCTTGCGTTTGGGTGCCGACCGACCGGGCATCGACGGTGTGTGCCGAAGTGTCTGCGAAAAATACGGGGTGTCCCACGGCGAGATTCGCTCCGGCAGCCGTCGCCACACGGTGGTGGCGGCCCGAACGGCACTGTCGTGGGTGGCTGTGAGAGAGCTGGGCTATTCGGGGGCCGACGTCGCCCGTTTTCTGGGTGTCACCAACTCCTGCGTGACCCGATCCGTGGCGTCGGCCAGCGCCGATGAGATCGGCGACGTGAGCTGCCTGCTCCCGGCCAGGTCGACAGCAGCTTCATAAAGGGATGATGTCATGTATCAGTTTCATTGCAGACCGGCGGCAGCCCCCCCTCATCGCCCGCAACCGAAAACCCGTGCCCGGGGCCGCCGCGGCAGGATGAATCTGCCGATCAGTGTGCGTGGCTATTTGAAGCTGCTATCGGTCGTTCAAGCGGGGTTTCTGGTCGCATTTGCCGTCATGACCATAAAGGCGGTGGGTCCGTCGGACCCGCCGGCTCCGCCCACGGCCATGCCTGCCAAACCTGCACGGCCGCCTCTGACCAAGCACGACGTACAAGTGCTCTTGGCCGACGCGCCGGTCCTCAACCTGCAGCAGAGCAACCTCGATCTTCGGCAGGCAAACGAGACCTACACGGTTCGCACCACCCTTGACCCGCAGCTCCAGAGCTTTCTCCTGCAGCGGTTGGATCTCAAAAACTCACGCTATGTCGGAATTGTCGTGATGGATTCTCAGAACGGGCGGGTTCTTGCCATGGTGGGCCACGATCGGACGGACCCGTCGCGCAACCCCTGCATCGAAAGCCGTTTTCCGGCGGCCAGCGTGTTCAAGATCATCACGGCTGCCGCGGCGGTGGAGACCTGCGATTTGGAAGCAGGCTCCGTCTTGAACTACAGCGGCGAGAAACACACCCTCTACAAATCCCAGATCCAGGCCAAAAGCCCCAAACACGCCAACCGCACCACGCTCAGGGAATCGTTCGCTCAGTCCATCAACCCCGTCTTCGGCAAGCTTGGCGCCCACGCCCTGGGCCGTGATGTGATCACCGCCTATGCCGAAGCCTTCGGTTTCAACCAGGAAATCGATTTCGAGCTGCCCACCCGCCCCAGCCGCATCGAGCTGTCGGACGCGCCGTTCGATTTGGCCGAGATCGCCAGCGGTTTCAACCGTTCCACATTGATCTCGCCCTTGCACGGGGCACTGATGGCAGCGGCCATCGTCAACCAAGGCCGGCCCGTGGAGCCGACCGTCGTCGATGAGATCACCACCGAAGACGGCCACAGCATCTACCAGGGCCGGGCCGTGTTTCAAAAGCAGGCCATCGACCCCGAAACCTCCCGGGTGCTGAGCGAACTCATGCAGGCAACCGTGCGCTCGGGAACCGCCAGCCGCGAGTTCAAGAAACACGCCGACCGCAAACTCTTCTCACGGCTGGAAATCGGAGGCAAGACCGGCTCCATCAGCGACGGCACGCCGGACGCCCGCTACGATTGGTTCGTCGGTTACGCCCGCGAGAATCAGGGAGATGCCCGCATCGTCTTTGCCGTCGTGGTCGCCCATGAAGAATTTATCGGCACCCGCGCTTCAGCGTATGCGGCCATGGCCATCAAAGCCTATTTCCGCGGGCATTTTGCCGCTGCCGGGCCGCAAGAGCCGCACTCCTGATCCGCCGTCCAACTCGTTCGGCCGCAACCAGTTGGCATCAGGCGCTGTCGGGGGCCTTTGATGTGGCAACCGGTTCGTGATAGAATCAGATCATCAAAGCCCTCTCACCCGTGCCTGCGGCAGGAAATGCCGCCATCGCATCGCATGAAGCTTAAAGACGCCGACATTCAGGACTTGAACGATTTCTTCGAAGAGTCGCTCAATCGCGCGCAAAAAATCGACAAGCAGCAGAAGATCCACCTCCGGAAAAAAATCCGCAACGAACTTTTCTTTCTCATGGGATGGGAACTGGCCACACCCGCCGCGGTCATCAGCCGCTGGGAAGAGCGCCTGAACGATGTCATGGAGTTCATGCCTTTCGGGTTCAAGGATGAGCTGACCCATCGCCTCATCGACAAGCTGCGCTCCCCCCTTCTTCAAAAAAACAAGCGCGCAGGCCTCGCCGCCATCACCGACAAACGCTGACGGGCCGGCTTCACCGGGTCATCCCGCCGCAAGCTATCTTATCCCAACTATTTGTATCGGTTTACTATTTGTGAGAGTTATTAACATACTGTTCAAAACTCGAGCTGCCGATATCGCCTATTGCCTGGAAGGGAAACCGTAATGGAGAATCACGCCCACAATTCGCTTGATCCATGCGATGCTCTTGGTGTATAAGTCGAGCTGCCTGCGAATGGTTCCTGTGATTGCCCTGACGGTAACGCGCACTGACTTGTGAACTTGGGGTCCTCTCCGGCGATCAACCCTTTTTGAGTATCCAGCAAGGATGTTGCCCGAATGCCCAAAGCCTCGGATTCATACAATTTGAAGGTGTTGAGGCCGGATTTGGCCAAAGAGTGGCACCCGACCAAAAACGGCGTGTTGGGCCCCACGGATGTCACCCCAGGATCAAGAAAGAAGGTCTGGTGGCTTTGCGAGCAAGGCCATTGGTGGGCGGCCTCAGTTTCCGATCGGGTCAGAGGTAAGCGCTGCACGTATTGCAGCGGGCTGCAGAAACAGGGCGACCAGGGCATGGCCGATGTCAAGCCCGACCTCCTGAGGCAGTGGCACCCCTCGAAAAACAAGGATATCAAGGCGAGGGAGATCCTCTGCACCCACAGGGACAAAGTCTGGTGGCTCTGCGAAAAGGGGCATGAATGGCAGGCAACGGTGCGAAGCCGGCTGGCGGGAAAACCCTGCCCGTATTGTTCGTGCCTCATCCCGGAGGATTTTTCCGGCATAAACCCGCAGAGCCGCATGACCGGTTTGCGGTTACCCCCCGGCGGGAAGCCGCCCGCCTGTGAGCCGCAGAGGTCTCTAAGCGAGCAGACCTCGGCGCATCACCATGGAAAAGAGCTGCGAAAAAGCAAGCGATATGACCAGGTTTCAACGGTGATGATTGAGTCAATCCAAACTGGTATTTTCGGATATGCCCAGATGCACAATTACAGCGCGGGCGGCATGCTGATCCGGGCCGACTTCCACATCCACCCGGGGACTCTGGTCAAAATCAGGCTTGAAAAGCCGCTCTATGCATCGGTTTCAAACGTGATTGACAGCCGCGTGGTTTGGTGCCGTAAGTTCGAGGATGAGATCGGAAAATCCACCCGATTCGGCATCGGGGTGAATTGGATGTGAACCTGCCTGCAGGCCGCTGACGCCTGTGTCGAGCCTGACCACAGATTAAGATCCCTCGGCCCCCTGCACCTGCTGCGGCGCAGCCTGCGCGAGGTGCTGCTCATCACCGATGCCGGGGACGAGCTCGCCCGCCGGCTGAAGACCGCGATGGAAATGGTCCGGGCCGAGCGCGACACCGCCCGCTACGTCCACCGCGTGGTCAAGACCGGTCGCACCCGATTCATCGAGGTGGACATCGTCGCCGGGCCGAAGTTCGCGCTGCAGACCGTCGCCGGGCAGGACCGCCTGCGGGAGAGCATCTGGCGCGCTCTCAGCCTGAGCATAGAAGAGCGTAGAGTGGGGACATCCTCACATTTAACCATTTAGGGTGCAGACGGTAAGAGGCCTTTCGGTTGGCGAGGTGTCGATGCGGCTTTTTTTACCCAAATCCCACACAAAAGCCAAGGGGCTACAGACCGAAATCTGTAACCCCTTGATTTCACTGGCGCGCCCGGAGGGGCTCGAACCCCCGGCCTACGGATTCGAAGACAGAGCCTCTGAGTTTCCTAAACTCCTCAATTTAGGCTAACTTATTGTAATTGTTAATTCTGCAATTGTCAAATTTTGGACACTGGTCTACGTTTTAGCAGATTTTGGACAGCTTTTCACACACGGATTCACACACGGAAAAGGATCTATCCAGATTAATTCAAGGCATCCTTGAGAGCTTTGCCCGGCACAAACTTGGGGGCGTTGGAGAAGTGAGTGCATGCTCCGCAGTCCTCATTCCAATTGTTTCAATGTAGCCCATCATTCTGGTTGATCATTATACCACATTGACATTTTCAGCTCTTCCTCGCCAACAACTCCGCCACGTGCATGTCAAGGTCTTCCAGCTCAAAGGGTTTATTCAAAACCAAATCCACTTTTGCATCTCTTGCCATTGCACCGGGGTGCTCTCCCCAGCCGGTCATTGCAATGACGGGTAGTTTGGGGGACTTCTTTTTGATCACAGTAATAACCCCGATCCCGCTTATCTCAGGCATCACCAAGTCCGTGATTACAAGATCCACGCAGTCATCGCTTTTGTTAAATTCCTTTATCCCATCCAATCCATTGCAGGCCGTGGAGACTTCATACTTTTCACTGAAAAAAGCTTCCAATCCCTTAACGGTCTCCTTGCTGTCATCGATTATCAGAATTCGATAATTTTTTTCCATTGAGCCCCCCCCCCCTGTCTAAAAAACAGAGTTTTCGTCATGCTCTTAGGAAGTCAGCTCGTAGCATTTCGGGAACGGTCAGCTATCGTGATTTAATCTAAGTGATTCGACCTTTACACCGATTTGATAGTCGACCGGTTGATTTGTTTTGATTTCCCTGCACCACCTCACTTCTCCAATATAAATGCCGCTTGTTTTTTCATTTGGCCATTTCTCGATCTTGATGAATATTTTATTGCCAGGATTATGCGGCATATCTGTATTGCAGCACAATCCATTACCACTGAAGTTTATCATCGTCGCATGATGACAAAAACCCAACTCTACGTTTTCAAGCACAACCGCCCTATTTTCATTATACCGAGGAAACTTTCTATCCATGAGGTGTTCTTCCATCGAAGGTTCAATTTATGGTTACGATAGACAGGAACAACCAAAAATAATTGGTTAATTTTTTCTCGCAACCTGCCTGAACACTTGAACGTCACGACCCGTCTTGGTGCCAGCATCATGCCCTCACCGGTTGCTGGATTTCTGCCCTTTCGTTCATGCTTTTCCTTGACACAGAATTTGCCGAAACCGCTGATAAGAACATCCTCGCCCGATGCAAGTTTGGATTTGATAATATAGGTGAGGGTCTCGACGACCTCTGCTGACCTTTTCTTCTGATATCCCGTTTCTCTTGAAATGACTTCAACGATGCTATCTTTCGTAACAGTCATCGGATTCTTTCATGTCAGCGGGAAGAGTCCAGAAAATAATCGAACAGGTCCCAGATCAGACCAGTCCGAGAAGTGCTCCCATTACTCCCAAACTCAGAACACTCCCAAAGCTATCGTCATCATTTGGAACTTTTATAAACTCCTCGTCCCACTCTCTCGATTTTACCTTCCTTCAGGGCTTTGAAGAGGGTGTTATGAATTTTCTTGCCATCGAATCCAGTCTTTTTGATAAGAGTCCCGGTACCAATACCTTTCTTGGATTTTCTGATCATATCCAGCACTGTTTGTGTTCCAGATTTTTTGCCCTTGTTTGGTGCAACTGGCTTCGGCATGCTGGCTTTCTTCACTCTGCCTTTTTCCTTGGTAATAGATGACGTAAGCTCTTGGATCTGTCTGGACATCCTTTCAAGATCTTTGCTGATTTTGACCAGTTCTTTTTGGATTTTCATTCAAGCCTCCTGTAAGTGGAATTATTGTGCGATTACCTGCCCATTGTTTTCTTTGGCTATCAGCATCTCTCCTATCCGTATTTCTGTACTTTTTAATCTAACAGTATTTTAATTGCAAGAAAATGTGAAGTTTTATTAATTTTAGAAAAGAGCAGATAAGGTTTGCGATGCATTTTATGTCAGCACGAGGGAGTGAAAGGAGATGAAGTGGAATTTGAGCAACGCATCCTGATCTGATCCGCTGATGGTCAGGGCGGTGGTCCCCAAAATTTGGACAGTGTGCTAAGCTCTGATTCAGACCCCAACGGGAGGATCAGAGATGAGCAAGAAACGTAAAAAGCACAGTGCCCAGTTCAAGGCGAAAGTGGCCCTGGCCGCCCTGGCCAACGA
>JBGSTS010000218.1:0-5233 GCA_041736435.1 Desulfobacterales bacterium
GGAATAAAATCTTGGCAAGAAGACGGGGGAAGAAAACAGGAAGAAGAAAGATTTAAAATTGCCCTGGGGGAAGAAAACAGATCAAGAAAAGCTGCAGGTTCAAACCGCCAGGGTTAGAGCATTTCTATAACTCCACTGGGAGCTTTGGGATAAATCGGCATCAGTCGTTTTTTTCTGCTCATCGAGTCGATCGGATCTCTCCTTCAGCTCCTTGTACTTTGCTGCCAACACGTCATATTCTTTCCTGACCCGTTCCAGCACCATGGCACTGGGCTGGCTGGTGGTAATGTAGCGGTTGAGCACCCAGCCTTCCTTGCCGCTGGGTATGCGCACCATGGACCACTCTTGACCTTTTTCCAGGATTTCCATCGCGTTTCCGCTCTTGATCAGTGAAATGATTTTGCGATCGTTACCGGGGCCGGTCCGCATGGTTATTTCAAACTCTTCGGACACATAAACGGTTTCCGTTCTGCTCGTTGCGGGCAGAATCAACGTGCCAATTAGAACAACCCAGAACCATACGTTCAGGTTTTTCATAACCAATCACGCTCCATCTATTTTGGGATGAGGCAACGGCTGGAAAAAACGAGTTTATTCTGTGTCGAAAAACAAGCATCTGTCAATAATTTCTTTTCAAAGCGCAAGCCCTGTGATAACTTAAAAAGCATAACAGAAACAGGCAAGTAACAGTTTTATGATTGGGAAGACAGTGGTGGTTTTGAAAAACTGCTTGACGAGATAGATGAAATACAAATCCAATTCCACAGAAAGACGAATAAAGCCCAGACTTCCTGCGATGTCAGGGCAGATGGTTGAATTTCATTTTCCAGGGGTCCCGGTTTACCAACTCAAGGCCAAGGACATCTCCGAGACCGGAATCGGAGTGATTGTCAGGCCGGATTCAAAATTTCTGACTATGTTCCAAGTCGGACAAGAAATGAATGTGAAACTGCTCACTCCGCAAGAGTCAAGGCATGAACAGGGATTCTACAAGGCGAGAATATCACATATCACGGATCTTGCTGATGGAAAATTCAAGAAACATAAACTGGTTGCCTTGGAATTGACATCGAGGATTTCTCGTTATTAAGCATTCCAGATTTCACCCGACAAATCACCCAAGCACCAAATCTGTGATATGCCCCCTGCCGCCACGGTGACATCCCCCCGATGAGTGGCATTCATTTTAAACCTCTCCATTGGCCGCAGTTGAGTTTATCCATCGGAATCAATTAAATCCCAGAGCGGTGACAGTTCCCCGGTAGTGCGCAGATCGATCAGAAGCGAACGGGAGCCCCCTGCACTCCAACGGGCATTGGAAGCCGGATTCACATCTAAATATTCCTAAAGCCGAACGTCATCCGTCCGATACTTATTGTAAGCCTCGGTTAACTTGTCGACTTGCCGGGGATTGCATCCCTTCGTTCCCCATAGTCCGAGGCCCTCCGAGAAATATGATGCAAGGGAGATTGCATTGACGCGTAGATTGCCCCTCATCCTATGTTTGGCAGGCCTGTGGTTTTCGATTCTGGCCGCAGGGTCCTTCGCCGCCGCTGACATCGGCCTTGTATTTCCAAAACTTCACTCCGCTGATTTTGCCGCTCCCTCCGCACTGGGCCCCGAGGTCTCCAAAACGGCGAAACCCGCTCTTGACTCTGACCCTCTCCCCAATAGGTCCTATTTGGTAAAGGTCCCGAATGCAGACCGCTTGTTGACGGCCTCCGAGCCGAGCCAGAGCGCCAACCGGCGTCGGAAACCCAGCAAGGCCACAAAGCGCGGAGACGGCAAGCCCGTTGGCAGGCAGGGCGACTCCACGTCCGGCGGACATGTTTCGCTAAATTTGATCGACCCTGAAGGGGAGGTCGGTGACTTAGGCCAATTTCGTCATCGAATAACAGGGGAATGGCTTGTCGAAATGCCCGAACCGGCTGATCTCAAACTTTTCGCCCGCTACTCCCCAAAGGTCTACTCCGATCCGAAGGCGAACGAATGGTCGGTCTACAGTTTTCTGGAAGGGGCTGCGCAGCGTGAAGGAGAGCAATCACACGTCGATCGATTCGGCTTCGGTGGCCACAAGCGGTTCGGCCGGCACGCCCAGGTATCCAGCGAGGTTTCAAGTCATGACGAGCTACTGAGTGCAATAGCCAGCGGCTCCTGCGAGCTAAGCGATCGGATTCAGGTTTATTCGAACGCCGGCTTTGACTCACAACCCGCGGAAGGCGCCTTCCCCCGGTTGGGCGGGACATTGACCGGTGGGGCGCGGATACGCCTTTCGGACAAAACGGATCTCTTCGGCGAAGAGCGAATACAGTTCGCCGGAGACCTGAACGGCCTGACACATGTTTTCGGTTTCGAACTAGAGCCTGCTCCGCGCTGGGCCTGGGGGGCGAGGTGGGAAATGGGGGAGCTGAACGGCTCGAAAAGAGTAAAGCGCCGCCGTAGAGGCAGGCTCTCGGCTGGGTACTCCCGAAACGGTTTGCGCTTCGGAAGCAGTCTGGAATTGCACGTTGAGGATGGCGACACCCCCGAACAGGCGACAGCGTACACCTCCCGCAACGACTTCGAAGTCCGATTCGCCAGGGGATGGTGTATCCTCGGCGGGTTGAATGCCGCCTTTCATTCCCAAGGCATCGACCATCCCTACGAAAAGGCCGATATCGAGTGCTTGACCGAACTGGCCCATAAGACGCCGGATCAGGGCGATTTCAGAATAATGCTGAAATACACTTTCTCCCCGGACCATAATGCCGGGCCGACAGACATAGTGGCCGCCCTTCATACCTCCCTGAACAGTCGGCTGCGGTTGGGAATCGGTTACAACTTCGACAAGTTCTCGAGTGACGGGACGAAGGCCTTCTCGGACTCGGACTGGCTCCTGGAAATCGCCGGAAACTTCTGATTGGATTGCTGCTATACAACCACCATTTTCTCCCCCGAACATCATTTCACATAGGAAATCGGGAAAATCCGGTCTTCAGTTTGGGTTTGACAAGGGTGGACCGACGGAGGTGAGGATAGGGTATACGGGACCAATCTGCAATGATTTTCAATTTTTGGATGTCTGAAATTTCATCCGACAAATCACCGAACGACCATTTCGGAGATTGTTTTAGCGAATCACAATTGCCTGTTGCCCCCAGAGCCCACCCGCGTCTGAACTAATCTGCAATTCTCTGAATCGATACCTTTGATCTGCTAAAAAAACCCTGCCTTCGGCCCGAGTCAGGGTGCGATAAAGGCACAAAGTCCAATCCTCACACATCCGACAAATCACAAAGTGGCGCACCATGTAATATATAACCTCCACCCCGCTTCAATTTCATTTGAGTTTTCGCCCGCACTAAGGTATGTTTACTTCTAAATTTGGCATCTTTCCCCCTCCACCGGACGCGGCGCGGAATATAGTCTCGTTGAGCGGTTCGGACCTCACCTTTCCAGTTAGAATTCTTTTTGATCTGTCATCCTTCTTTCTTGTTTTTAGAACATCACACTTTTAACACAGCTCGAAGTCGATTCTTTTCTTCACCATTCGAAAGAGGTGCACCATGAAACCCGATAGAGATGAGTTTAGAAAGCCAAAAAATTGGCAAAAGCGACTCAGCGTTGGGGTCTTTGCAACTCAATCCAGCAGCAAAAGTTCCTGGTTTTGCCTGCTCGTTATGGCTGCTTCTCTTTCCTTGGCTGCTGCTCAGCCGGCCGTAGGCCAGACCAATGAGCCTATCCTGCGGCTTGAGGTGGGGTCACACAATGCAGGCATTTTTAGTATGGCCACCGATCCGTCCAACCGGATCCTTGTAACCGGCTCCGAGGACAAGACGGCACGGATATGGGATATTTCCGGGCGTGGGGAGCTTCTGCGCATCCTGCGGCCTCCCGTGGGGGCGGGGGAGCAGGGGCACATTTTTGCCGTGGCCTTGTCTCCTGATGCTGGGACCGTGGCGTGCGGGGGCCGCACCGGCTCGCCGAAGCAAAAGGATGCTTGCGTCTACCTGTTCGATCGAGCCACCGGTGCCCTCACACGCCGGCTTGGCGGATTGTCCGGATGGGTACAAAGCCTGGCATACACCTCAGACGGCCGTTTTCTTGCAGCGGCCACAAGCGAAGGTGGAGGCAAGGCAAGCTGGTCAGGCATGCGGATATTCAGATTGCCCGATTACGCTGTGGCTGCGGAGGACACGGACTACAGCGACTTCATCAAAGCGGTAGTGAGCGACCCTGCCGGCTCACGGATTGCTACCGCCTGCTATGACGGATTCATCCGTCTGTATGATTTGTCCCGCTTGACAAACCAGGATGCTTCCTCGCCCCGCGCCCTCTCCCCTGTTTCAAAAATACGTCTGCCCGGGGGCGCGCGCATATGGGGGCTGGCTTTTTCCCCCGATGGTGCACGGCTGGCTGTGGGCTATGAGCACACCGCCCTTGTGGCGGTCCTGGAGGTCAAGGGCAACGCCCTGGAGCAGGCCTACCTGCCCAGTACGTCGGGAGTGAAGGGCGGCACCATCATGGATTTCAGAACGGTTGCATGGTCGCCGGACAGTCACTTCCTGTTCGCGGCGGGCAGCTACCGGTCGAAGGACGGTAGCCTGGTTCGCAAATGGGACGACGGGGGCCGGGGCGCATTCAAGAATCTGCCCGTTGAGACCGACCTGGCGCTCATGCACATCCTGCCGCTCAAACAGGGAGGGCTGGCTTTCGCTGCTCGTGATGGATCCTTCGGTGTGCTCAACGATCGGGGCGAGACAACCTTTTTGGGGACCCAGGCTATCCCCAACTACCGCAACTTGTACAATGGTTTTCGCCTTTCCGCGGACGGTGCGGGGATCGAGTTCGCCTACAAGCGGGGAGGCCAGGCGCCTGCGGTCTTTGAGCTGAACGAGCGGCGGCTCACAGATCCCGCCTCCGGGCTTTGGAAAGAGATAAGGGCCAACACCTCCTTCCCGGCGCCGATCACCGAAGGCCTTGAGGTAAGTGACTGGAAGAACTCGACGGCCCCTAAGCTGAAGGGGAAACCGCTTCAATGGATTAAGCATGATATGGCGCTCAGCCTAGCCATCAAGCCTGACCGCACAGGGTTCCTTCTGGGTTCCGGCTTTAGTCTTTCCTGCTTTGATTCCGACGGAAAGCCGACGTGGAGAATACGAGCGCCCAGCCCTGTCTACGCGGTGAACACCAACAGCCGGGTGGCGGTGGCCGGTCTGGGCGACGGGACCATCCGCTGGTATCGGGTTTCGGA
>JBGSTS010000083.1:0-1823 GCA_041736435.1 Desulfobacterales bacterium
CCGCCACGCTCGCCGAACGCATCACGTTCAGCGGCCCGCATTTCGGAACGGTGCTCCCGCCGCTACCGGGGGCAAACCCTGCGGCGGCGGCCGCCGACCGGCTGCGGACGGAAGCCTACAGCGGCGCCCACCACCGCTACGGGGACGAGCTTTCCGAGGCCGTGGTGGAACGGCTCGAGCATGAACTCGCTATCATTTCGCAGATGGGTTTCGCCGCCTATTTTCTCATCGTGCGCGAGATCGTCGCCTTGAGCCCGCGCACCTGCGGCCGAGGCTCGGGGGCAGCCTCGCTTGTCGCCTACTGCCTCGGCATCACCAACGTCTGCCCGCTTAAACACAACCTTTACTTCGAGCGCGTCCTCAACCCCGGCCGCGCCGACCCGCCCGACATCGACGTGGACTTCGCCTGGGACGAACGCGACGCCGTGCTGAACGCCGTGCTCGCACGCCACCACGGCCACGTCGCCATGGTGGCCAACCACGTCCTGTTTCAGCCACGCATGGCCGTGCGGGAGGTCGCCAAGGTCTACGGTCTGACCGAAGCCGAAATCAGCCGGGTCACCAAACGCCTGCCCTGGGCCTGGCGCACGGAAGGCGACACCGATTTCCTGGCGGAGCTCAAAGGGCAGCCGGAACTGAAGGCGATGGCGTTCCCGACGCCCTGGCCGGAGATCCTCGCCTGTGCTCAGCGCATCATCGGCACCCCGCGCCACCTCTCGGTACACCCCGGGGGGGTGGTCATCACCCCGCGGCCGGTCGGCGAGTACGTCCCGCTGGAACGCGCCCCGAAGGGGGTGCCGATCATCCAGTGGGAGAAAGACGGCGCCGAAGACGCCGGGCTGGTCAAGATCGATCTACTGGGCAACCGCAGCCTGGGGGTGATCCGCGACGCCATCGCCAACCTGCGGGCAAACGGCGTTGCCTTCGACGAATCCCGCTGGGAGCCGGAGGAGGATTTTGCCACCCAGCAAGCCGTGGCCCAGGGCCGCACCATGGGCTGCTTTTACATCGAAAGCCCGGCCATGCGCCAGCTGCAGCAGAAATCCCGGGTGGGAGACGTTGCGCATCTGGTCATCCACAGCAGCATCATCCGCCCGGCCGCCAACGACTACATTCGCGAGTACATCCGGCGGCTGCACGGCGGGCCGTGGGACCCGATCCACCCGCTGCTGGCCGAGGTGCTGGAGGAAACCTTCGGCATCATGGTCTACCAGGAGGACGTCGCGCGCGTGGCGGTGGCGCTGGCCGGGTTCTCCCACGCCGAGGCCGACGGCCTGCGCAAGATCCTTTCCAAGAAAGACCGGGAACTTCACCTGCGGGATTACGCCCGGCGCTTCCGGGAGGGTGCGCAGGCGAAGGGGGTTTCCGAAGCGCAGATCGCGGCGGTCTGGGACATGCTGATGAGCTTTGACGGGTACTCGTTCTGCAAGCCCCACAGTGCGTCCTACGCCCGCGTCTCTTTCCAGGCGGCTTTTCTCAAGGTCCACCACCCGGCCGAGTTCATGGCGGCGGTGATCAGCAACCAGGGCGGATTCTACAGCGCATTCGCATATGTCTCCGAGGCCCGGCGCCTGGGACTCGAGGTACTGCCGCCGGACGTGCAGGTGAGTGATGTCCGCTGGACGGGACAAGCGAGCGCCCTCCGGGTCGGGCTTCTCTCGGTGAAGGGCCTTTCGGTACAGACCCGGGAGCGGATCGTCGGCAGCCGGCAGGAGCGGCGGTATGCCGGGCTGGGGGATTTTCTGAACCGGGTGCGGCCGGATGCGGACGAGCTGCGGGCGCTCGTCCACAGCGGGGCGCTCGACCGCCTCGCCCCCGCAGCG
>JBGSTS010000254.1:0-8243 GCA_041736435.1 Desulfobacterales bacterium
CGCCCCGGCGGCGGCGAGCAGGCCCGCTGGCGGTGGCCGTCGGCCGTGGCCAAGGCATCCGGTGTTCTCGCCTTCGTCCTCGTGCTGTCGGTCTTCATGGTCAACGCCCTCTGGCCCGAAATTTCCACGGATCTGCCGGCCTGGCTGAAGCCCTATGCCCAGCTGCTCACCATCCACTGACTCGTTCGCTTCGGCCTGAGGGGTGAAACGTGCGGCAGCCCGCTTTCGTCATAGGCTCGGCGGCGATCGCCCTGCTGTTGGGGGGTCTGGTGGCAAGCTTTACCCCGGCGCACATGGCGCTCGCCATCGGGCTGCTGATCATCTTCACGGCCAGCTTCATCCACACCGAGTGGGGGCTTTACATCCTGATATTCTCCATGCTGCTTTCCCCGGAGATCACCATCGGGGGAACGGCCGGCAGCTCGCTGGGACGCGGGGTGACCCTGCGGCTCGAGGATGTCCTTCTGGTGGTGATCGGCCTGAGCTGGTTTGCCCGCAACGCGGTCGTTAAAGACTTGGGGCTCCTTCTCAAGACCCCTCTCAATCTGCCGATCTTTTTCTACATGCTGAGCTGCGTGCTGTCGACCGGCTTCGGGTTCATGGCCGGCCGCGTCGAATTCAAAACCGGCGTCCTCTACGTGCTCAAATATTTCGAGTATTTCGTCGTGTATTTTATGATGGTCAACCACGTGCGCAGCAGCGCCCAGGTCAAGCGTTTCGTTTTCTGCCTTTTCCTGACGGCGTTCATTGTCGCCGTGATCGGCATGCTTCAGATTCCCGGCGGCCATCGGGTCTCGGCCCCGTTTGAAGGGGCAGGCGGCGAGCCGAACACCTTCGGGGGTTACCTGCTCTTCATCGGGATGATAGCGGCCGGGATCGCCGTCAAGGCCCGGGATATCCGCATGCGGCACCTGCTGCTGCTTTTTATTTTGTGCCTGGTGCCGCCTTTCTTTTTCACCGAGTCCCGGTCCTCGTATCTGGCGTTCATCCCGGCCGGGCTGTCCCTGGCGCTCATGGCGGAGCGGCGGTTTGTCATCGTGGGGCTGGTCTGCATCGGGCTGATGGCGAGCCCGCTCTTTCTGCCGGACGTCGTCAAGCAGCGCATCCGCTACACCTTCACCCAACCCGAAGAGCCCGGGCAGATCACCATCGGCGACGTGCGCCTGGACACCTCGACATCGGCCCGGTTGCAGAGCTGGAAAGAGGTGATGCGGGATTTCACCCGGCACCCGTTTTTCGGGCACGGTGTCACCGGATACGCCTTTGTGGACGCGCAGATCCCGCGGGTGCTCGCGGAGACCGGGCTGCTGGGGCTGGCGGCCTTTCTCTATCTGCTGGTGGCCATTTTCAAGCTCGCCTGGCGCCGGTTCCAGGAAGTGTACGATTCGTATTACCGCGGGTTGGTCATGGGGTTTTTGGCCGGGTTTGTGGGGTTGGTCGTTCACAGCATCGGAACGAACACCTTTATCATCGTGCGCATCATGGAGCCGTTCTGGTTCTTCGCCGGCATCATTGCGGTGCTGCCAATGCTTCAGGCGCAGACTCCGGTGGTCGAGGCCGCTGCCGCTCCGCGTGGCCGCAATCCTCTTTCCACTGCTCGCCATCTGCCCGTGCGCCCGCGTATTTCCTGATCTTTGCACGCATTCCCCCAGGGCTTCCGCTTAAACGCCCGAAGGGTGAATAGGCCTATAGAGGGGGGGGCCACCGGCCGAAGATACCATCGCGCACGAGATTCACCTTAAGTCGTGCAGCCGCTGGCCGATATAACTCATTTAGACCTGGACCCGATTTTCTGGCCTCGGCGTTGCAGGGGGATAAGGATGCGATTGATCACGCGTTCGGACTTTGACGGCTCGGTGTGCGCGGCACTGTTTCTCGAGATGGGTCTTGTCGACGATATTCTCTTCGTCCATCCCAAGGACCTGCAGGACCGAAAAATCCCCGTCGGCGCGCAGGACATTCTCGCCAACGTGCCTTACGCCGCCGGGTGCGCCATGTGGTTCGACCACCATTCGAGCGAATGCGAACGCCTCCGCCTGCAAGGCGGTTATGCGGGGATGAGCGCGGATGCCCCCAGCGCCGCCCAGGTGGTGTTCGACTATTTTCGCGCCCGGCCTCCGCATGGCGGGCTCCTGGAGCGATATGCGCCGCTGGTCGCCATGGCCGGGGTCGTCGATTCGGGCCGGTTCAGCCGGCAGGATGTCCTGGACCCGCAGGGCTACGTCATGCTGGCCTTCATATCGGACCCGCGTACCGGGCTGGGGCGAAAGCGATCCTTCGGTATCAGCAACCTGGAGCTGATGAAGCGTTTGCCACAGTTGCTGCGCTCCATGAGCGTCGAAGCGATCCTCGAGCTGCCCGATCTCAAGGAGCGTGCCGAAGTTTACCGCGCGGAGAACGCACGCTATCGCCGCCGGCTGCCCCGGTACAGCCGGGTCGAGGGCGATGCGCTTCTGATCGACCTGCGCGGGGTTACGGACATGCCGGTCGGGAACCGGTTTCTGGAATACGTAATTTACCCCGAGCAGACCATTTCGATCCGGGTGGCCGACGGCCTGAGGCGGGAGTTTGCGATGATCTCCGTCGGTCACAACATCTTCACCCGCCGCTGCCGGGTGGATGTGGGAGCGCTCATGCTGCGCTACGGCGGCGGCGGCCATGCGCGCGTGGGGACCTGTCAAGTAGCCTACGCCGACGCGGATCGGGTCGTGGGCGAGATCCTGCAGGTGGTCCACGCGGTAGCCGGCCGCGCCGCCGCAACGCTGCAACCAGACTTCAGTCTGCCGGCATGAGGCCTGCGCAGGCCCTCTCGTCCGGATCGAGGGGCACGCCGGCCTTCGGCCGGTGGGAATCCTTGCGGCTGAGATCCCCCAATAAATCCCAGTAGAAGGTTTCCATCCCGCGGTGGGGCAACGGCTGCTCCGGGACAAGGCCCGGCGTGTGCCCGCGATCGATGAACCCGGCCAGCGTTTGAAGATTGCGGCTGATGAGATGCACCGGCACGGAAGCCGACCGGTCCCCGCCGGCCGCTCGCCCGGGGGGTTGGTGGTCGCCCAGGATGATGATGAGTTCGTTGGCGGCCACATGCGTTTTGATAAACTCCTTCAGGAGCCTCCACTCATAAACTATAGCGGTGCTGTAAGCCTCCGAGAGGCTGGCGGGGCCTTTCCAGGCACCCGGCCGCCTCAGTGGAGGGAGCGTGTGAAAAAGGCTCCCATCGCCGATCTCCTCCCAATCCGCGACATAGGGGGCGTGGACCTCAAAACCGGCGTGGCTGCTCACCAGAATGAACTCGACGAAGAGCGGCCGGTTCCCTCCTTTGATCTCGTTGCGCCACATCCAATCGAGGACGAACTGGTCGGGCATGGGGGCAAATGCAAACCGCGGGCCGCGGTAGTCGAAATCCGGGGCGATAAACGTCTGCCGGTAGCGGTAGAACCCTCCGGCCGGCCAGGGCCATAGGGTTCCGGGCATGGCGCGCAGCGTCCGGTAGCCGGCGCGGTTGAAAAGCTCGGCCAATGGGGTCAGCTCGGATGCAAGCACCAGGTCGTGGCGAATCTGGGACCCCACGCGCAGCCCGCTGGCCAGGGTGGCGTGGGCCAGCCATGAGCCGCCGCCGATGGCGGGGGAATCGAGAAAGCCCGAACACATCTGAAACCCGGCCGCGCCGAGTTCGGCTTCGGCGGCCCGGATCGCCGGCAGGATCCGGGCGGCATGATCCGGCTGGGAGAAGACGGCCCGGCCGTAGGATTCCACCACGAAGAGCAGCACCGAGGCCCGGCCCAGCCGGCCCAAATCCGCTTGAAGGGACATGGCCCGATGCCGCGCATCCGCAATGGCGGCGAGATCACCGCGACGAACGCCGTCGAGGTCCAGGAGGAACCGGATCTCCTCGACCAGCCGGGGCAAAATGGGCGCCGCCACGACGGGGGCGTTCTGCTGCACGGCCCCTAAGGTCGCAAGGAGGATCCCCACGGCGGCCAGGCGCTTCGTTTGCGGCGGTAGCGCCGGCGCGGCAAGGAGGGTGTGCAGGTTGACCAGAGTTCGCCCGATGCCCCAGGCGACGGCCGCCGCGAATATGGGGGCGCCGGCCAGGCTCAGCACGAAGTACTCAGGCGATAGAAGGGCCCGGGCCAACACCACCAGGTCCGGCAGACGGAGGGTGTCCATGGCGAGATTGAGGGGGCGGCAAAGGATAGCGGACATTAGGGCATCCGCAGCCCGGAAGAGACCTAAAAAAAGAATCAGGCCGGCAGCCGGGGCATAGATGAGGGAAGGCAACCGCAGCCCTTCCCGGGTCAGGAGCGCCATGCCCGCCGCCATCAGCAAGAGCTCGGGTGAGGGCTGCAGCAGCCGGGCCCACGCGAAGTCGTTCACTAGGTTGTCGGCGTTGAGGACGGCGTTCAGAAAGAGGAGCCCCGCCGCTGCTTTCAGCCCTGAGATCCACCGCCCGGCGTTGCTGCGAGCGGCATCGGCAACTAAGGCCGTCCGGCGCATCATGCGCCCAGCCTTTCGAGAAACCGGCACGCCTCGCCCATGCTCTCTTCCCAGGTGGGCCAAGCCCGGTGGGTCTCGTATGCCGACCGCCCCATCCGGTCCAGAAGAGCCCGGTTCTTCATCAAGGTCCCGAGGTAACCGCGCAAAGCGGCGGAATCCCCCGGTGCCACGAGCCATCCGTTTTCCCCGTGGCGCACGAATTCTCCCACCCCGCCGCAGGTGGAGCCGATGACCGGCAGCCCGAATCCCATGGCTTCGAGCGCGGCGATGCCGAAGCCCTCGTGGGCGTAGGGCATGGCCAGCGCATGGCAGCGCAGAAACACGTCGCGCAGATCACCGCCGTCCAATCGCCCCGCAAAGGATACTCCGGAGGAGAGCCGTAAGCGGGATACGAGCCTGCGAACCCGCTGCGCATAGGAGCGATTTCGATCGGCGGCGCCCACGACCGTGAGCCGCCATCCCGCCTGCGGGGTTGGCGCGAGGGCTCGGAACAACTCTTCCAGTCCCTTGATCGGCGAAAGGTTTCCCACGAACAGGAGCTCGAGCGGGCCTGCGCGCCGCGCCCGTGCGGCAATCGTTGTCGGAGACGGCAGCCGGCCGAGGCGGTCTCCGGCCGGTCGGGCCACTTGGTAGGGCCGCTCGCGGCCGATCAGCCGGCGGACCCTGCAGCGGGTGTCTTCGCTGTTGAAAAGAGATCCGTTCAGGCCTTCTAAATAGCGTTTTTCCACTGCGCGATAGATCCGGTTGAGCCAGCGGCGCCGCGGTTGTAGGCAGAGGACCTGGTGGACGATGCCCACGATGGGTCTGCGGTTGCCTGCCTGCAGCGAACGGTTCAGTGCGACCAGAGAGGGGTGGGCGAGTTCGTCCTGCAGCAGGAGGTCCCAGCTGCCGGCCATGAGACGCTTCCGCAGCTTCCAGGAGAAATTATCCGCCAGGCACAGCGGATAGGGCCTCGTCGGCAGGCCGACCACCTCCACGCTGTGGCCCCGGCGGCGCAGGGCCTCGGCCAGGAACCGATCGTAGATGAAACCGCCGGTCAAGGAGTCCAGGTTGCCGGCGATGATCAAGGCGATCTTCATGGCAGCGTCCGGGTGTAGGCTGCCCAGGCGCTCGGGCTTTCCCGGACGGTCACCCGCAGCGCGCTCGGACCTGGAAGCGCAAGCCCAGCGGCCAGCGCCCGGCAGAGGATCCGGCACAGGTGTTCGATGCTGGGGTTGAGCCCTTCGAACTCGGGCAGGTCGTTCAAGGTCCGGTCCCGGAACCGGCCGACGGCGGCCGCCAGCACGGCCGTGAGCGCGTCGATGTCCACAAGGAACCCATGCGCATCGAGCTCATGGCCCATCAGCTGAACCTCCACGCGGTAGTGGTGGGAGTGCGGTTGGTTTTCCGGACCGAAATCCCCCCCGATCAGGTAGTGCTGGGCGATAAGATCCTGCTGCACGGCGACGGTGTACATGGTCTCTTCCTCCGGGTAGGGCGGGGTCACTGCCGGTGCGTCAACAGCACTTGCAGCGCCTGCGCGGGGCTCTGATCGAGAAGGGCGTAGGCCTCTGGTGCCGCCTCTGCCGGAATCTCGTGCGTGATGAGTCGGGAGGGGGCGATGCGGCGGATCTGGTCCCAGGCCACAGAATAGCGGCGGTGCCGGGTCCAGCGTGCCAGGAATCCCGGTGGCAGGGTGCTGACCTGGCTGCCGATCAGCCGGATGCGGTTGCGGTGGAAGCTGCCGCCCAAGTTCACGGCGACCGGTTGGGTCCCGTACCAGGAGCCGAGGACGATGCGGCCGCCGAACCCGGCCACCGCAATGGCGGCATCCAGGGCGGGCGGATACCCCGACAGCTCGAACACAAGATCCGCCATGCCCCCGTCGGTTGTCTCCCGCAGCCGATCGATCAGGGACTGCGGCAGGGCCGGGTCGAAGACCGCGTGAGCCCCCGCCTGCAAAGAGGCTTTCCGGCGCAGGGCCAGGGGTTCGACGGCAAGCAGGGAGGCCAGGGGATAAGCCGACAGCAGGCTGGTGGCGAGCAGCCCGACAACGCCCTGGCCGAAGACCACGACATGCTCGCCGACGGCGGGCAGTCCGTCCAGAACCAGGGTCACGGCGGTTTCCATGTTGGCGAGAAAGACGGCATCCCGGAAGCCGATATCCTCCGGGATGACTACCAGCTCGGCGGGCCTGGTGAGAACGTGGCTGGTGTGCGGGCAGAACCCGAAGACCCGTCGGCCGACCCAGGCCGATTCCACCTGCCGACCGGCCGCGGTCACGGTGCCGGCGGCGGCATAGCCGTAGCGCAGCGGGAACCGGAATGTGCCCGAGAGTCCCGCCAGGCTTGCGTCCATCGGCATGTCCGGCGGCGCCTGCCCCCGGTAGATGAGCAGTTCCGTGCCTGCACTGATGGCGGAAACCTCGATTTGCACCAGCACCTCGTCGACCGCCGGCTCGGGTACTGCATCGAGTGCGGTCTCCACCCGGCCGGGGGCCTGGAACACCACGGATCGGCGCGTCATCGGGACTCCCACTGCGGCCGGGCCCAGACGATTATGTCCGGCCCTGCCGGATGGTACGTGGGGTCCGGCAGATGAAAGCGCAGGGCCCCGGATCCCGCGGGGTCGAGCACCGGGAGCCCGCCTACAAACTGTGGGCTGACCGTGACGACCAGCAGATCGGCCAGCCGGTAGCGCAGGAAGCTTGTGATCACGCGCGCCCCTCCTTCCACCATGAGGCTGTTGACCCGGTTCTCGCACAGGATCTGCATGAGCGCCGAAAGGTCGATTCGGCCGTCGGGACCGGGGGTGCAGGGCATCAGGGTTGCGCCCGCTTCCCGGAGCTGCCGGATGCGTGCATCCGGCAGGTGGTGCCGGTGGATGAGCCACGGCCGGGCATCCGGGCGCCTCACCAAACGGGCCTCGAGCGGGGTTCTCAGGTGCGTGTCGAGCACCACCGGCTGGGGCTGGCGTCCGGCGCCGTCGAATGCCGCGAGACGGGGGTCGTCCGCCAGGACGGTGCCGATCCCCACCAGAATCCCCTCGCACACCCGGCGGATGCCGTGCGTGAGCCGCATGGACTCGGGGCTGCTCAGCTGAATCCGCTCGCGGTTGCGACCGGCGATGCTGCCGTCCACGCTCTGGGCGTAGCTCAGCACCACGAAGGGGCGCCGGTGCCTCGCGCGGAAACTGCTGGCGACGGCCAGGCAGCGCTCGAGATCCTCCAGCGAGCGGATGGCCTCTCGGGAGTCGGGCCGAGGGGTGGGGATTTTCGTCATGGTCCACCTGACTTCGAGCGCGGTGGGCTCGCACGGTCCATCATTCGTTTCCGGAACAACGGCTCTTCCGGCTGCCAGAGCCGTGAACGGCCAGCGCCGGTCACGATCAAGCCGGCGGCACAGACCGCCAACAAGAACCACACGGCGTCCGGACCCGCACCGGTCATTCCGGCTGCGGCCAGGCTCAGCGCCGCGGACGCCAGGCGAGTCATAATCCCGAGGGCCGCCATAACGGCACCGCCGGCGAGCACCCCTCGCCCGATGTCCGACAACGGGTGAACGGGATCGCTCCCACCGCGGCCCCACAGCAGGAGCCCGACCCCTGCAACGACTCCCGCGCGCAGAACGAGCGGCAGCAACCATTCAATCCACTTTTGAACAACGGCTGCCTGCCTGTTGAACAGCCTGCCCTCCGGCGCGGCGCACCCGCAGACGACCAGCCAGTCCACTACGAATCCCACCGTCAGCGCCGTTGTGATCGCCACG
>JBGSTS010000284.1:0-3415 GCA_041736435.1 Desulfobacterales bacterium
CGCGGCGCCGGTCGACACCCGGTTCGAACGGTTGCCCTGCATGGCGGCAGAAGACCACTTGCTGCCGCGCGACCTGCTGCCGACGGCCAACTCCGTCATCGTGTTCTTCCTGCCCTTTCGGAAGGAGTTGGTGCGCGCCAACCGCCCGGGCGAAAGACCCTGCCGCGATTGGGGGGTGGCCTACGTACAGACCAACGAGCTGATCCTGAAGCTGGGCCGCGCGTTGGGGGGCCTGCTGGAGGCGCATGGTTTCCGGTGCGGCCTTACGCCGGCCACCCACAACTTCAACGAAGACAAGCTCATGGCACGCTGGTCCCACAAACACGTTGGCCATCTGGTCAACCTCGGCCGTTTCGGGACCCACCGGATGCTCATCACTCCGGCCGGATGTGCGGGCCGGCTGGGGAGCCTGGTGACGGAAGCCGATCTGGGCGAGCACCCGCTGGTCACCACCCGCGAGGCCTGCCTGCTCAAGGCGGGCAAGGCATGCGGGCTGTGCATCGAGGCCTGCCCCGTTCACGCGCTCACCCCCAACGGGTTTGAGCGGCGGCGCTGCTGGGAGCGTCTGAAAGAGAACCGGGCGGGTCTGGAGGTGCTGGCCGATTTGCCGGAAACGACCCATGTATGCGGCAAATGCGCTTCGCTGATGCCGTGCAGCTTCAGCGACCCCGTCGCCCGGCTGAACGGCGCTTCCCGGTAAGGCGTCGGGGACAAACCTGCGGGCCGAGGCCCCTTACGGGTCGAGCTTGGATACCGGGTCGCGGGGTGCATCGACCGACCGGTCCAGACGCGACAGCTCCGATCGAATGTCGATGAGCAGCACCTTGATGTCCTGGAGATGGCAGCAAAGATCGGCCGAATCCCCGGAGACGGCTCGCAGGTCCGTGCCGCCTCCGCCGATGGCCCGCGCAATCTCATCCAGACGGATTCCCAGCGTGACGATGAAATAGACCAACAGCAGAAAACCGAGCTGCCGCTCGCCCCAGCTGAGTTTTTGCCAACCGACCAGCACCATCGCCATAAACAGAATGCCGGTAAGGGCATAGGGATGCCGCTGGGTCCATTGCGTCACCGAGTTGAGCATGTGCCCTCGTTGCTACGCTTTCTTGGCCCGGGCTTCGTCCCGCAGCACACGGCGCAGCACCTTGCCCACATTGGAAACCGGCAAGGCGTCGCGGAACTCGATGAAACGGGGCCGCTTGTAGCCGGTCATGTTCTGTTTGCAGAACTCCTGAATCTCTTCGGTGGTGGCGGTTTCACCGGGTTTGAGCTGGATGAACGCTTTCACCGCCTCGCCGCTTTTGGGGTCGGGTACACCGACCACGGCGACAATGGCGACCTTGGGATGCTGGAAGAGGATGTCCTCCACGTCCCGGGGGTAGACGTTGAAACCGCCCACTAATATCATGTCCTTCTTGCGGTCGGTGATGAGAACGTAGCCGTCCGGATCGATGTGTCCGATATCGCCGGTCAGGAAATAGCGCCGGCTGTCGATCGTGCGGAAAACCTTCTCGTCCTCTTCCGGGCGGCCCCAATAGCCTTTCATGACCTGGGGGCCGCTGACGGCGATCTCCCCGTCCTCGCCCCGCGGCAGTTCCTTCTGACCGCTCACCTGGTCCAGGATCTTGATGTCCGTGCCGGGGATCGGGAAGCCGACGGAGCCGATTTTGCGCTGCCGTGTGTTGGTGGGATTGGCGGCTGCCACCGGCGATGTTTCACTCAAGCCGTAGCCCTCGAAGATGACGGCACCGGTTTTTTCCTCGAAGCGTCGGCACACCTCCGGCGGCAGCGGCGCCCCGCCGGAAAAACATCCGATGAAGGAGGTCAGGTCATATTGTTCCAGCTGCGGATGGTTGTGGAAGGCCATGAACAGCGTCGGGACCGCCGGCATCAGGGTCGGGCGCAGGCTCTGGACTATTTTAAGCACCTCGGTGAACGGCGGGTTCCCGGCGCGCGGGTCGGGAACACAGATCAGGCGGCTGCCGCTGGCACAGGCCGAGAGCATGGCGCAGGTCATGCCGAAGATGTGATACCACGGCAGCACGCCGAGGTAGGTGTGAAAGCCGCCGCGGCGCTGGCGCTCCGGGGCCGCGCCGGGCTCGTGGACGATGCGCATCCATTCGTCGATGGCGGTGAGGTTGGCGGCCAGGTTACTGTGGGTCAGACAGGCGCCTTTAGGAACGCCGGTCGTGCCGCCGGTGTAAACGATCAGTGCAATGTCCTGCAGCGGATCGACCGTCAGCTTCGGCGGTTGCGGTGTGGCGGCGGCGACGACCTCGTCGAAAAACAGGTGACCCGGTTCGTAGGTCCCGGCCTTGGGGATTTTTCCGAGCAGGCCGCCCAGGATGCCTTTCACTTTCGGCAGATAGGATTTCACCCCGCAGATCACCACGGTCTTCACGGCGCTCCCCTCGAGGGCCTTGACCGTGGTCGGGTAGAACTGAGGGTGGTCCATGCAGAACACCGCCTTCGCTCCGCAGTCCTTGAGCTGGAAGTTGAGTTCCTTGGCGGTATAGAGGGGGTTGCAGGTAACGCAGACGCAGCCGGCCTTGAGTATCCCGAAATAGATCGGCGGGTAGTGCGGCAGGTTCGGCAGGAAGACGGCCACCCGATCGCCCTGGCCCAATCCGCGTGAATTCAGAAAATGGGCAATTCGCTCGGCCGTGTCCTTGACTTGCGCAAAGGTTCGGTTGGCGCCGCTGAACACCGTGCAGACGCGCTCGGGAAAGTCTCGGGCGGATTCATCCAACACTGCAAAAAGAGGTTTCTCGTAACCGGAAAGCGTGTGCGGGACTCCCTCGGGCCAGTGGGGGGTGGGCCACTCTGGGGTTTGGCTCATCGCCATCTCCTTTCTCTGCGTGGTTTGTAAAGATCCGCTGCTCGGTGCCAAGCAGGTGCACTATAGAGAAAGAGCTCGGAGGTGTCAATTTGAATCGAGGCGCCTCTCGTTGAATTCACCCGCCAGCAGATGGTAAATCGCCTCACCGGCGGCGATGCCGATATCGATGAACTGCGGCCCGTATTTTTTCCCGGTCGGGGTGCGGAACGTAGTTTTGATCCGCGCCAAGCTCTCCATCCCGTGTGGAAAGTGGCGCAGGAACTCCTGCAGGGAAAGCCGGTTGAAGACGGTCATGGCCCAGAGCGTGTCGGTAAAGTTGTCCGGCCCCCACCGGAACTTGTCGGCGTCGTAGAGGCAGTCCGAGAGCAGAACGCCCTCACGCGTCTCGACGGCCCAGGTGGGCTTGAAGGCTTCGTGGTTGCGGATGGCCAAGCAGATGTCGGCGATTTCCCCGGGAGAGATCGCCCGGCCGGACATCAGCCGGCGCGCATGCCGGGCGCTCTCCTCGGCGTGGTTCGGTCGCTTGCGCCGGATGTCGTGCAGCAAGCCCGCGCAGTGGGCCAGGCAGACCCTCCG
>JBGSTS010000288.1:0-1557 GCA_041736435.1 Desulfobacterales bacterium
GGCCAGGTCCACGGCCACCGCCATGGCGCCGACATCGCGGGGGTCGTGCAGGGGGTAGCCCACAAGGACGATCGACCCGTCCGATTCGTAGCCGACGCAGTCGCCCCAGAGTTTCGGCTTCGATCCGGCCACCGCACGCACGTAAGCCGTCACCTGCTCGGGAACGGCTGCCCCGGCGGAAGCACGATCCAGACGGTCGGGCCCGATCATCGGCACCTCCGGACGCTGAAGCCCGCCTCGGCCAGCATGCCGCGCAGGTTGATCATGTGGGCCGAGCCCACGAAGACCGCGCAGCGCCCGGCCTCGATGAACGGGCGCATGCGCTCCAGGAACCGCGCATCGCGGCGGTGAATGACGAGCTCGGTGCGGGTCGGGAATTCGATGCTGGTTCCGAACAGGTTGTCCACGTCCCCTTTAAGGTAGGCGCGAACATTGCGCCGGATGTAGCGGTTCCACTGCCGGCACTGCCGCAGGAACCTCACGATCCGTTCGAGACGGATGCTCTCCAGGGTCTCGATCTGCTCGGGGATGCTCTCCATGCCGCGCACGGCCTTGCCCATGTCGTGCGCCAGGTGCCAGGCTTCCAGGTCGACCGACTGGGACCAGCCTTGGCGGGCGAGAAAGCCGGTCCAGAGTGAGAAAAAGGCCATCCAGTGGCGGGTGTGGGCCAAAAGGTGGCGCACGTCCGGGGGGGCCTTGTGCTCCAGGCCCATGAAACGCGCCCAGAAACCGCGCGGCCCGCAGACCACCCGCTCCAGGAGGCGGATGTCGGCTTCGGCCAACGCCTCGATGACCCGGGGGCTTTGAGGTGACGGGTTGCGGCCGATGGCGGATACCTGGTCGAGGTTCTCCGGGTCGAGCGGGCCCTCGAAGAGCACCGTGTCGACTTTCTCGAACAGCTCCCGGAAAGAGCGCTCGAAGCTGTAGCAGAAAAAGTGCGCCGTACCGCCTATCCAGGAGCAGCTGCCGTTTTTCCGGATCTCCCAGAGCATCGCGAAGTTGCGCTGCGGGGGCAGGCTTGCCAGAAATTGCTGCTTCGACATGGGCTCCCGGGGCATGGCGGCCAGCAGGCGCATAAGGCTGCTCACGCCCTCGCGCATTTCCTGGTTTTCCTGCCATTGCGCCATCTCGTAAGGTGGCCCCGGAGCACCGCCCCACTTGGTCTTGAAGCGGCGGATGCCGTCGTTTACACCGAGGCCCAAGTGCAGGTACTCTTTCCCGTTGCGCCGCGCAGTGCGAATCATCTCGCGAAAGAGAAGATCCGAGGCGTAGGCCGTGTAGTGCTCGCGCGAGTGGGCGCCGAGCAGGTAGCTCATGAACCGGCGCGGGGCGGCGTCCAGCAGCAGGCTGGCCGCCAGACGGCCGTCGCGGTCCCAGGCGTTCAACAGCGACAGGCCGGGAGCTCTAGAGAGCACGGCCTCGGTGCGGGCGTAGAGCTCGCGAACATTTGGGGGCAGGGCCGTGCGGCCCGTGAACTCGGCCCACAGGCGGCGGTGAGCCGGCGTGAAGGTGATGCCCTCCTCCACCGTGAGCATGGTCGCCGCCCGCTCGGCCAGA
>JBGSTS010000291.1:0-13810 GCA_041736435.1 Desulfobacterales bacterium
TCGACGCCCCCTCCCCGGGCAGCGGCGCCGCGATCCGCGGAGGACAATCTCAGCCGGCTCGACACCTCCAAGCTGAAAGTGATGGCCATCGCCTGGTACGCCGATCCGGCCAGGCGCATCGCCGTCATCAACGGCAGCCTGGTCAAGGAAGGCGAGTCGGTGGAAGGCTTCAAAGTCACCCGAATCCGCAAGGACGATGTGATCGTCAGCGACGGAACCGGGTCCTGGCGGGTCGAGTTCGGCCTCAAAGCCCCACCCTAGCACCCGCTGTCATCCCGGCAAAAACCGCACCATTGATTCGGTCGCCCGACTACTTGCCGCCGGACGCTTTTTTGTAGAGCGGCGAGATCTCGCGCAGGGTGGTCACCACGGTCTTGAGCGCCTTGAGGAACCGCTCCACGTCCTCCGGGGTATTGTCGATGCCGAAGGCAATCACGAGCGTGCCTTGGGCATCCTCGTGGCTCAGCCCGATCGACAGCAGCACGTGGGAGGCCCTAAGGGATCCGGTGGCGCAGGCTGAGCGCGTCGACACACCGAAGCCTTCGTCGTCCAGCATCAGCATGACGCTCTCGCCTTCGATGTATCTGACCGACGCCGACACCAGATGCGGCAGGCTGTGGACCGGGTGGGTGTTGATGATGACCTCGTCCAGGGCCTGCGGCAGCTCGCGCAGAAACATGTCTTTCAGGCTTTTGAGATAGGCGTAGCGCCGGTCGATGTCGCGGGCGGCGATCTCGGCCGCCACCCCCATCCCGATGATGCCGACCAGGTTCTCGGCGCCGGCGCGCTTGTTGTTCTCCTGCACGCCCCCGTCGAACAGGGGGAAGATCTTGACCCCGCGCCGGATGTAAAGCCCTCCCACACCGGTCGGTCCATAAAAGGTGTTGGATGCAAAGCTGACCAGATCGGCGCCGATCTTTTTCACGTCAAAAGGCACAATACCCACCGAGTCCACGGCGTCGGTGTGAAACAGCACTTTTTTGTCGCGGGCGATCCGGGCGATCTCCTCGACGGGCTGAAGAGTACCGGTTTCGTTGTTGCTGTGCATCACCGAGACCAGAATGGTCTCCGGGGTGATGGCGTCGGCCACGTCGCGGGGGTTCACCCGCCCCTGGGTGTCCACCGAGAGGCTGGTCACGGTGAAGCCGTCGGACTTCAGGCGCCGCAGGCTGCGGATGACGGCGTTGTGTTCGATGTTGGTGGTGACGATGTGTTTGCCCTTGTCCGCGTTGGCCATGGCAACGCCCTTGATGGCGTGGTTGACGGACTCGGTGCCGCCGGAGGTGAACACGATTTCCTTGGGAGTGTCGGCATTGAGCAGGCCGGCGACCTGCCCGCGCGCTTTTTCCAGAGCCGCCGCGGCCTCCTCGCCGGCCTTATGCTGGGAGGAGGGGTTGTGATAGTCGTGGGTGATCGCATCGATCATTGCCTGCTTGACGTCCGGCAGGAGAGGGTTGGAAGAGATGTGGTCCAGATTGACGTACTTCATGCGCAGGCCCCTTTCCCCATTGTCCGGCATCAGTGTTCTTCCTTGAGGTCGTGCTGGCAGGCCTCGCAAAACGTCACACCGTCATCGATTTCCACGTCACAATACGGGCAGTAGCACTTGTCGCCGTGGGAGTGCTCGTGCTCGTCCTTGCGTTTGAGCTGCGGACGCGTGATGCCGGCCTTGCGGTCCTCGTAGTCCCGGATGGCCATCTGCAGGGCATCGGCCCCCAGGTTCGAGCAGTGCAGCTTGTTCTTCGGCAACCCCTCGAGTGCAATGGCCACGTCTTTGTTCGTGATTTTTTTGGCCTCGGCCAGGCTCTTGCCCTTGGCAATTTCGGTCAACATGCTCGACACGGCGATGGCGGACCCGCAGCCGAAGGTCTGAAACTTGATGTCGTCGATGCGCTCCTCCCTTACTTTCAGGTAGATCGTCATCATGTCCCCGCACAACGGGTTGCCCACCTCGCCCACCCCGTCGGCATCCTCGATCGTCCCCACGTTGCGGGGGTTGCGAAAATGATCCATCACCACCTTGTTGTACATCATGCCGGCTCACCCTCCCACCATCGAATTTGATGCTGAAATAGTAATCATGCCGCCACCGGAGTAAAGGATCGCGCCGGAACGGCGCTCGGTGAATTCGGCTCCTCCATCTCATACTCCGATTGCCCGAACCCTGCAACTCCCGAACCTTTCCGGGGCCCGGCTTCATTTGACAGCCGGCACAATGGAAAATAGAATGCCGCGTCATGACCACCGCAGCACCCAGCCGGCATACCACCCGCGCCGTTCTCATCGGGACGCTGGTTTTGCTCGTGGCGCTGTTCGCGGTGTTACTGCTGCTGACACCCATCGGGCTGCGGTCCGAGTGGGCCAGACAGCTCATCGAGCCCCGGGTGAGCGAAGCGGCCGGGGGCCGGTTTACCTACGCGGCACTGCAGCTGTCCATCTTCCCCCGCCTCGGGATCACCGTGACACACGCCATCCTCGACCGGGAAGAGCTGTCTGCCGCAGCCGAGGCGATCACCGTTTTCCCGAAGCTTTGGCCGTTGGTGCGCGGCGCCTTCCAGCCGGCCGAGATCCGTGTGATTGCGCCCGACGTCCGCCTCGATGCGGCGTTATTCACCCGCGGTGCTTCCGCGGCGCCCATCGACCTCTCCCGCGCGGGGGATCCGGCGGCGGTCGAGTTGCTGCGGCAGCTGCCCCGCGTCGACATCAACATCAGCGGCGGCCGCGTGCGGATCGCGGGTCCCGGTGAGTTCAACGTGGATATCCGGAGCATCCAAGCCGACCTCCGGCTGGCGGACACGCCTCTGGCGGCCAAACTGCGCTGTGAATCGAACCTCTGGAAAAACCTCCGCCTCAATACCGTCTTGGCGGCCGACACCGTGAACGGCTCCATCGATCTGGACCTTTCGGATTTCCACCCCGCGCCGCTCCTGGCGTGGATCTTCCCGGCAAGCACCTATGAACTCGCCGAGGGCCGGGTAGATCTCCGCCTGCGCGCGACCCTGGAAGGAGCCGGCACCGCGCAGGCCCGGTTGAACGGCGACATGGCGCACCTGCGGATTCGCCATGCGGGACATGAGGCCGAGATTGGCATCGACGCCTTCGCGGCCGAGCTGGATGTTCGCCCGGGGCGCCTGACCGTGACGGTTCCACGCCTGGTTGCCAGCAAACCGCTGGCCGAGGCCTCCGTTAAGCTTGTTTACGACGCGGCGCTCACCCCGCGGATCACCATCGACATAGAGGGGCAATCGGTCGATGTGGACGGGGTGCGCCAGTCGGCGCTCGCACTGCTCCCGGGTTCCAAGGATGCGCACACCGTCTTCGACGTGCTGCGCGGTGGGTCCGTGCCGTGGATTTCGGTGAATCTGCAAGGGGATACTGTGGAAGACCTGGGTCAGCTCGACCACATCGAGATCCGCGGCCGAGTGGAGCAGGGCCGCCTGTTCATCCCGGGCGTGGACCTCGATCTGGATGGGGTGTTCGGCGAGGCCGTCATCGTCGCCGGGACTCTGGAGGGCAGCCGCCTCAGCGCCCACTACCGCGGGACACAAGGCGAAAACGGCTCGCTGCGACTCGGCCTGTCCGGGGCCGACCCGGTCTTCACTCTCGACATCGCAATGCGCGCCGATCTCAAACCGCTGCCGGAGATTCTTTTACGGGTGGTCAAGAACGAAGCGTTTCTGCGCGAACTCGGCCGCGTGGAGCAGTTTCGGGGCAGCGCCCAGGGACGGCTCGAACTCGCGGGGACCCTCTCCGATGTGCGCGTCCGGGTCGAGGCCGCAGACCTCGACATCCGGGCCCGGCATCAAATCATCCCCCTGCCCCTCGCGTTCACGGGGGGCCGGGTGCACTACGATGAGACCTCCTTTGTGCTGGAGGGGGTCGATGTAGGGCTGGGCGAATCCAGGCTGCCCCGGCTGCGCGCGGTCGTGGAGTTGGATGGGCCGTACCGCCTGCGCGCATCATCGCCGGCAGCCGAAATCAACCTGGCTGAGGTGTTCCGGCTGTTCAGCGCCGTCGACCCCTTGAACCGGCTGCAGTCGTTAGAGGGTTCGGTCAGCCTTCAGCCTTGGGAATTTTCCGCAAACCTCGCCGGGCTGGAGAGCTGGGATTTCGACGGCGCCGGTCAGGTGCGCAACCTGCTGCTGACATCCGAGCTTTTGCCGGATAGGGTGAGCGTCGAGTCGGCGGCATGGACCAGCCGCGGGAAACGCATCCAGGCCGAAACCCGGGCCATGTCCATGGGGTCCACCCGTGTGGATGCCCTGTCGGGGGAGTTCGACGGGTCGGGGGTGCCCCGGCTCGAGCTCTCCCGGGGCGCCATCTCCGTTGCCGTCGACCATCTGTATTGGTTTCTCGACTCACCGGTCGGCCTGCGCGAACGCATCGGGCCGCTGGCACCCTTGGCGGGCACACTTGCCCTCAAGGGGCTGCGGGGCGGGCTGAGCTTCCCGTCGACCGGCACGGCCGAACCGGATTTCAGCGCAACCCTTCAATCCGGGTTTATCCGGTCAGAGCAACTGCCGGCCGCTCTGACCCTGGATTCCGGAGAGATCACCTGGCGCGGCAGCACCCTCGATATCCGGCACCTCAACGCGAACATGGAGGAATCTGAGGCGCGCGGCGTGTCGGTCGGCATCGACTGGGGCCCGCGCGGTACCGTCTTGATCCAGGCCGAATCCCTTCTGGTCGAGTGCGGTGAAACCTACCCCTGGCTATCGCGCCTGCCTGCGGTGGCCGGCCTGCGCCGGGATATTGCCGACATCCATGGCACCATCGCCGTTTCCGGACTCCGACTGAGCGGTGGCATGCGCGAGCCGCAGCGCTGGAGGCTCCAGTCGCAGGCAACGCTCAACCACGTGGATATCACCACAACGTTTTTGGAAAGACCGGTTCATGTTCGCGACGGCCGGGTTGAAATCGAGGATGACCCGGCCTCCGCAGACGGCGGCAGTGCCATCCGCCTGGAGGCCTTTCAAGTCGCCACGGGAGCCAACCGCGCGATGGCTTCGGGAAAGATCCGGCAGGGGACCGACGGCATTTCTCTGGACCTTGCCCTGACCGCCGAATCCATCGTGTGGAGCGAAATCCAGTCCCTGGCCGAGCGCTTCGCCCGTCGCGAGCCGGCCGCCCGGCGCCCGGTGACCGGCCGGGTCGAGCTGCGCGCGGATGACCTCACCCTGGGAGGCTACCAGTTTCAACCGGCCGAGGCCCACGTGGTCTTCAGCCCCGCCGCAACGACGGTCGAAATCGAACGGGCCGTGCTGTGCGGCATTGTGACGATCGGCCGACTCGTGTTTTCAGCCGGGCAGATCGACGCCTTCCTTATCCCGATCGCCGACAACACCCTGCTCGACGGCACCCTCAATTGCCTCACCGGCGAAAAAACGGTTGCCACCGGGCAGTTCAACATCGACGGGACGATCCAAGCCCGCTCCGCCCCGTCCGATTTTCTGCAGGCACTGAGCGGCAAGATCGAATTCATCTCCGAAAACGGCCGGATCCTGCGCTCCGACCTGCTCGCCAGGGTTCTGTCCCTGATCAACGTCACCGAGATCTACCGTGGAAAGCTACCCGACCTGACCGGCAAAGGGGTGGAATACAACCGCACCCGCATATCGGCCGAGTTCTCAAACGGCGAGCTCATTATCCACAGCTGGACCCTCGACGGCCCCAGCCTCTGGCTGGGGGCACGCGGCAAGATCGATCTGGTGGAAGAGACCCTGGAGCTCTTTATAGTGGTCTCGCCGTTCAAGACGTTCGATCGCATCATCCGCTCCATTCCACTGCTGGGATACGTTCTCGGCGGCCGCCTGGTGGCCATCCCCGTCCAGGCCAGCGGCGCTATGGCCGACCCCGACGTGGTCCCAATGCACCCGGCCGCCGTGGGGGAAAGCCTGCTGGACATGGTGGGGCGGGCGCTGCTTCTGCCTGTCCGCATTATTCAACCGCTGATTCCCGACCTTGACCAAAGCGTCGATGTAAAGGGCTCCCTTTTGATGCGCGACTGATGGATCCGGCAAGAGGCGCTTGACTTTCGCAACTCCGGCCTAACCATAGAACCACCTCTTGAAATAATGCATTTTATTTCGACGGACATGTGATGGCCTCCCATCTCTGCACCCTGAGGGGCAGGGATCGGGATGGAGGGGTGCGATTAAATTACCAGCAACCATTAACCCTGAACGCAGATAGGAGGATGTAGAATGGCTTACACCTGCAAGACCTGTGGTGCCGTGGCCAAGGAGACCGGACACCTGTGCAACCCCTGCGGAGACAAATCCAAGTGCAGTTTTTGCGGATCACCCTCGGTGGACGCCACGCATGTGTGCAAGGACAAACTGGCGGCCATGAAGTTCACATGCAGCGGCTGCGGCCGCGTGGCCATGGAAAAAGAGCATTTGTGCAAGCCGATCCCGATTCCGTAACCCCCACCCCCGGCGGGCGGTACTCCGCCCGCCGGGAGGTTGCCTCAACCGGTCGCCATGGACAAGCGCCCCCTTAGTTTCGAACAAGGCCCGATCCGTCCGCCCAACGAGGCCCAGAGTCTTTTGCTGCGCTTCACCCGCAACTGCCCATGGAACCGCTGCCTGTTCTGCCCGGTTTTCAAAGGGCGAAAGTTTGCGCTGCGGCCGGTGGAGGAGATCAAAGCCGATATCCAGGCGGCGCGCTCCATTGCCGATGACATCCGGGATATCTCGATGCGACTGGGCTGCGGCGGTGCGGTGACAGACACGGTCGCCGGCACGGTCATGGCCAACCCCGAACTTCCCAGCAGCTACCGCAGCGTCGCCGTCTGGCTGTACTACGGGACCAGCGCCTGTTTTCTGCAGGATGCCGACAACCTCATCATGCGAACCGATGAACTGGTCGAGGCGCTCGCATTTCTGCGGCGGACGTTCCCCGAGATCCGGCGTGTGACCACCTACTCGCGCTCGCGCACCGTGGCCCGCAAATCGCCCGACGCGCTGCGCGGCATTCGTGCGGCCGGATTGGACCGGGTGCATATCGGGCTCGAGTCCGGAAGCGATGCCGTCTTGAAACTGATGAAAAAGGGGGTGACGGCGCAGCAGCAGGTGGATGCCGGACGCCGGCTGGTGGAGGCCGGCCTGGAGGTATCCGAATATGTGATGCCGGGGCTGGGGGGCCAGAGCCTCTGGCGACAGCACGCCGAGGAGACCGCGCGGGTGCTGAATCGGATCAACCCGCATTTTATCCGGCTGCGCAGCTTGAGGGTGCCCTCCCGCGTGCCCCTGCACGATCTACTGGCGGCAGGCTCGTTCCGGATGCAAACCGACGACATGCTGGTTGAGGAGATCCGGGTTCTGATCGAGGCGCTCGAGGGCATCACGAGCACGGTCACGAGTGATCACCTCATGAATCTGCTCGAAGACGTCTCCGGCAAGCTGCCGGAGGACAAGCCCCGGATGCTATCCGCCGTCAAGGCCTACCAGGATCTCACGGACACCGAACGGCTCATTTTCCGCATCGGCCGCCGCGGCGGTGCCTTCCGTTCAGCCCACGATCTGAAACAGCAGCCGGAGACGGTCGACAAGATCAAGACCCTGCTAGACGAAATCCGCTCGCGTGAAGGGCTGGAAGGGGTGGAGCGAATGATCGCCGAGATGGTCGACCAGTACATTTGATGGCTGCGGCTGCAGGGACCGGGCGTCAGCGTCTGATCGCGAGGGCGCGCAGGGCCATTCTGGTCGTATCGGTGATTTCTGCAATTTTGAGCCCGTGGCCTGCCAGCAGCATCAGCGCGAGGAACGCAACCCCCACCAGCAGCGTGACGGCCAGACTGCCGAGCAGGCCGGAGGCGTCGACCATCTCCAACGCCACGCGGCGCAAACCTGCCAGGATCGGCATCAGCACAAGGCCCAGGGCCGCCATCTTGAGGTAAAAGCGGAAGACATCCCCCTGGCCCGAGTTGGCGCTGCGCCGGTTCCACAGGATGTAAAGGACGACCGCCTGCACGATGCCCGAGCCGGAGACCGCCAGGGCGATTCCCGGCACGCCCATCAACGCAAGCCCGGCCAGGTAGAGCGGAAGCCCGGCCAGGACGGCCAGGGTCCCGAACAGCGCGGGGGTGAACGTATCGCGGGTGGCGTAAAAGCCCCGCACGACAACCGTATTGGCCGCAAACGCAACCGCCCCGATCAGAAAACAGATCAATGCCTCGGCCGTGAGGTTCGTGGCGGCCGGCTCGAACCGCCCGCGTTCGAAAAGGATGCGCACCACCTCGGTGCTCAGCACCATGAGCAGGCACGCAACCGGGATGACCAATGCCAGGCCGCGTAAGGTTCGGTTCAGCAAACGGTTCAACGCCGCCATATCCCCCTCTTCGGCCAGCCGGGCCATGAGCGGAAACGAAGCCGTGCCCACGGCCTGGCCGAACACCCCCACCAGGATGAGCATGACCCGCAGGCTGAAGTTCAACACTGCAATACCCCCGGCCGGCAGATAGGAGCCGAAAAACCGGAACAGGAACTCGGTGGAAAAAGTCATGCTGAGCCCGACCATGAGGGGCAGCGTCAAGCGCAGGTATTCGCGCACGTCGGGGTGCCGCCACGCCCAGCTGGACCTCAACCGCATGCCGAGCCGGCATGCCCCGGCGATTTGCAGCCCCAGGTTGCCGACCAGCGCGCCGGCCAGAACGCCCCAGGCAAACCCCTCCACCCCCAGCCATGGCCCCAGCAGAAGACCGCCGAGGATGATGCCCAGGTTGTAGATCAAGGGCGCCAGCGCCGGCAGAAAAAATCGACCGTGGGCAAACTGGACCGCCATGAGGAGCCCGCCCGCAAAAAAGGCCATCTGCGCGGGAAGGATGATGCGGGTCATCCTGGCCGCAGCCTCGAGCACGTCAGGCTCCCGGACGCCGGGCGCCGCCAGGGCCACCAACTCGGGGGCGAAGACCATGGCGACCAGCGTCCCTGCCGCAGCGAGGCTGCCGAAGATGCAGAAGATGACGGAAAACACCCGCCACGCCTCCCCGTCGTCCTCGCGCAGCAGGTGGCGGGTGAAGATGGGGATGAAGGTGACGGAAAGAAACCCGCTGGCCAGCGCGTGGTTGAGTATTTCCGGAAGGGTGAACGCGATCTGGTAGGCGTCCACCTCCACCCCGGCCCCGCCCACGTAGGCCACACTCATCTCGCGCAGCAGCCCGATGATGCGGCTCACCAACACCGAACCCATCATGATCAACGAGGCAACCCCGATTTTGTGGCTGGTGGATAACGGCATGGGCGGACACTAACTGATATTACCCCCAATAATCAACCGTCACCAGGGCGGTGCCTCCCGGGCGTTTTCTTGACTTCGCAAGCCCGATTCTCTATAGGGAAGAGGGCGTTCAAACAACAGGGAAGGGGTTGAATGGCCGAAGGTAAAACCGGCATTTCTCAAAAGATCACGGCCGTTCTGGTTTACGGGCGCCTGCCGCTCGTATTCGGGGGCATGCTGTGCGCCGTGGGCGTAATGTGGAGCCGCGATCCGACTCTCTATACGATCGGGGTCATCCTGCTCTTCATCTCCATGAGTTTCGACCTGGTCGACGGCTGGTTCGCCGCCCGGTTCTACCCCCACCCGCAGATGGCGCAGTTGGCCGACCGAATCCTCGACAAGCTCGTCTACTCGATCATCTTCCCCCTGGTGTCGGTGGGCGCCATGTGGCGGCTGCTTTACGTCGTGCCGGACCCCAGGAAAACCGAGCTGCTGCATGCCGTGCTGGTGTTGTTTTTGACCGTGACCGTTCTGGTGCGGGACAACTTCGCCCACTTCATGCGCGGCGTTGCCCAGCGCTTCGACCAGGACATCGAGTACCGGGAGTTCATCCGGCTGCGCACCGTCGTCGCCGCACCGGTCGGGGCCTTTCTGTATGCCTATGTCTTCTATGTGCCGGACGGCCCGCCGTCCGTCGTTTACAACTGGATCTCCAGGCTCGCCCAACCCCCCCTGCGCACGTTGTTCTTTATCGAAATCGTCTTCCTCATCATCACTGCCGGCTCGATGGCGAGCCTTATCCGCCGCTACGGTTCGTTGTGTCTGCAGGAAATGTGCCTCGGCAGTGAAACCCTGCGCCGCCGCATCCTGCTCTGGTTCCCGAACGCCCTAACGGTGATGAACGCCATGATGGGCCTGCTATCGGTATTTTTTGCCGGCCAGGGAAGGGTGCGCGAAGCCTCCTTGTTTCTGCTTGGAGCCGCGTTGTTCGACAAACTGGACGGGGCCGTCGCCCGACGGCTGGGCCTGACCGAACCGCTGCCCGGCGCCGAGCCCAAGACCGTGAGCTTGGGCGGCTTGCTCGACGACATCGCCGATGCCATCAGCTTCTGCATCGCCCCGGCCTGGATTTTTTTCATCCTGATGTCCGCTTATCCGGACGCAGCGATGCAACGACTTCCCTACGGCTGGGTTGCCGTGGTTTACGCCCTGGCCGGCGTGGGCCGACTGGTCTATTTTACGCTGGACAAGGCCCCCATCCCCGGGTTCTTCAAGGGGATGCCCACCCCGGCCGGGGCGCTTTTGGTTATCGCGCCGATGGTCATCTTCAGCCATGTCTCGGGCGAGGCGATAGGGTTGGAGCGGTTCTGGGCCCTTTTTTCCTTCGGCCTGCTGATCGCCACGGCACTGGTCATGAACGCATACCCCATCCGCTATCTTCATATCGGGCGGTTCATGAGCCGC
The DNA here is from genome assembly GCA_041736435.1 of Desulfobacterales bacterium. GTDB lineage: Bacteria > Desulfobacterota > Desulfobacteria > Desulfobacterales > SpSt-501 > SpSt-501. Next base: position 10,684 of record JBGSTS010000291.1, read on the forward strand.
CATCCCTGGGTGACCCGCTGCTGCCTGCTGCTGCTGCTGTGCTCGTTGTTGACGCCGTTTTACGGCCACGTACTTTTGATGCTGATGCTGCTCTATGCCTTCTCCCCGTTTGTCACCGGCAGGGTAGATCCCCGAAACGCCGCGCGTGAAGCCCGCACCCCCCTTGCGTGAACCCGTCCGGCCCGGCCGCTGCATCGACCATGACCGGGCCGGGGACAGGATCTTGCCAAGTCGCCTGGTTTGCTCTATTAGTACGGTTGCGGTAAACCACGCACCGGCTGCTGGCCGGTGGCGTTGGGGTTGAGGATCCAACGGCTCTCGGGTTCGAGAAAAAGAACCGTGGCGTCTTGTCGTCCTTTGGCATTGACCCCTTGAAGCCTTGAACTCTGGTACAATCGAATTTTGACTAGAACTGGTTTCATACCTGCGTCTGACGGCTGGGGGTCCCGCCATGGCGGGATTGCAGGCCTCTCGAACGTGCTCACACCCTGTTGAGGTGGCTGCGCTTTCGAATCGGCCTGCACCTTGCCCGCAACCGTGATCCGAGGTTGTGAAACCAGTTCTAACGTCTTCGCCTGAAGGCGAGGGTTTTTCTCCCATTCCTCGGGAGAAGACACGTTCGCCCGCTGAGGTAACCCCGAACACCACCGTTGCGTGTTCTTTGCGCATGAGCACCCTATGAGCGACACATTGAAATCGTTGGGGATTTGTTTGGGGGCGTCAACCATCTCCCTCTGCCAAATGGAGGCCGGCGGGGCGGACGCGGCGCGCCCGCCGCGCATCATCGGCCACGCGCTTTACCCCCATGAGGGCGATCCCAAACGCACGTTGGTCCGCGCCCTGAAAGCGCTAAACATCGGCGACTTCGACCGCATCGCCGCCACCGGCCGCAAATTTCGGAAATTCGTCGACCTCTCCTCGATCCCGGAACCCGAGGCGATGGAGCACGCCTACCCCTTCGTGAAACCCGAAGGGGTGGACTGCCCGGCCGTGGTCTCCGCGGGCGGCGAAACCTTCATGGTCTACGCGCTGGACCGTTCCGGGCGCATCGCCAACGTGATCACCGGCAACAAATGCGCCTCCGGCACGGGGGAGTTCTTTCTGCAACAGCTGCGGCGTATGAACGTCAGCCTGGAGGAGGCGGCCGAGTTTGCCCTGGTGGCCGAACCGCACCACGTGTCGGGGCGCTGCTCGGTTTTCTGCAAGTCCGACTGCACGCATGCCACCAACAAGGGGGTCCCCAAGTCGCGGGTCACCGCCGGCCTCTGCCAGATGATGGCCAACAAAATCCTTGAGCTGCTCAAGCGGGTCGAGCGGCGCCGGATCATGATCGTCGGGGGCACGGCCCGCAACCGCATGATGATCGACTACCTGCGCCAGGAGATCCCCGGGCTGGTCGTTCCGGAGCAGGCGCCCTATATGGAGGCGCTGGGAGCCGCCCTCTGGGCGCTCTCCCACGACACCGCGCCGTTTCCCGGAATGGAGCGGTTGTTCGTCGAAGGCTCGAGCGCCTTTGCCCGCCTGGCGCCGCTCGGCGATTTCGAGGGCATGGTCGAGTTCAAAACCATCGAGCACGGCAGGCTTCGCCCCGGGGATGTCTGCCTCCTCGGGCTCGACGTGGGCTCCACCACGACCAAGGCCGTTCTCCTGCGCCAGACCGACCAGGCCCTGCTGGCTGCGGTGTACCTGCGCACCAGCGGAGACCCGGTGGGGGCTTCCCGCCAGTGCTACGGGTCGCTCCTCGACCAGGTCAAACGCCAGGTCGAGCCCGAAACCATCCGTATCATAGGCCTCGGGGTGACCGGTTCGGGCCGGCAGATCGCCGGGCTGCATGCGCTCACCGACGGCGTCATCAACGAAATCATCGCCCACGCCACGGCCGCCGTGTATTTCGACCCGAAGGTGGACACCATTTTCGAAATCGGCGGCCAGGATGCGAAGTACACCTACATCACCAACTCCGTCCCCTCGGATTACGCCATGAACGAGGCGTGCTCGGCCGGCACGGGCTCATTTCTCGAGGAGTCGGCCCTGGAGACCCTCGGGGTAAGGATGGAGGAGATCGCACCGATCGCCCTGAGGGGAAAGCGGCCCCCGAACTTCAACGACCAGTGTGCCGCCTTCATTGCCTCGGACATCAAGAACGCGATCCACGAGAGCGTGGCGCACGAAGACATCGTCGCCGGTCTGGTCTACTCGATCTGCATGAACTACTCCAACCGCGTAAAAGGCAACCGGCCGGTGGGGGAAAAGGTCTTCATGCAGGGCGGGGTGTGCTACAACCGCGCCGTGCCCCTGGCGATGGCGGCGCTGGTGGGCAAACCCATCGTGGTGCCGCCGGAACCCGGGCTTATGGGCGCCTTCGGCGTGGCCCTGGAGGTCGGCCAACGCATCGAGCGCGGCCTCCTGGCCGAGACCCGTTTCGATCTCGCGGCCCTGTCCGGCCGGGAGGTCGTCTATGGCCGAAGCTTCGCTTGCCGCGGAGGCAAGGAAAAATGCGACCGGCGCTGCCCGATCGCGGTCATCGAGGTGGAAGGCCGCAAGTACCCGTTCGGCGGGGCCTGCAACCGCTATTACAACCTGCGGCACAACGTTCAGCTCGACGTCGAAACGCTCGATCTCGTGAGCCGCCGCCAGAAATGGGTATTTGAAACCTTCGGACACCTGCCGGCCAAAGGGCCGGTCCCGGGCTCCCGGGGCCGGGTGGGCCTCAATCGAAGCTTCCTGGTCAACACCTACTATCCGCTTTACTCGAATTTCTTCGGCCGCCTGGGGTTCGACATCGTCCTGCCCGACCGCGCCGCGCAAGCGGGCATCGACCAGCGGGGCGCCGCCTTTTGCTACCCCGTCGAACTGGCTCACGGGTTTTTCCACTCGCTGATCGAACGCAGCGACCCGCCCGACTTCATCTTCCTGCCGCATTTCAAGGCCGTGCCGAACCTGCACGATGAGGGCAGCCGCCAATCCCAGGTGTGCCCGCTGGTGCAGGGGGAGACCTATTATCTCCAAACCGCCTTTTACCAGACCCTCGAGCGCCTGAAGCGCCGCGGCACCCGCCTGCTGACCCCGCTGATGGATCTGGCCGGAGGCCTCCACCGCGCGCAAACGCCCCTGGTCGAGGCCGCAC
>JBGSTS010000304.1:0-4037 GCA_041736435.1 Desulfobacterales bacterium
CTTGCGAGCCGTGCCGGCATGAAAGACCGCCACGTCCCGGATGCGCCGCGCGGCGCCCAGCCCGGCAACCGGATGCCCCTTGGCATAGGGGCCGGGATACCCGGCCGAGGCCATGACCACGCAGACCGCGGCGCGCTCGTCGAGGTCGAGCTTACACTGGTCGAGCCGGCCGTCGATCACGGCCTCCATGACGGGGACGATGTCGCTTTTGATGCGCATGAGCAGCGGCTGGGCCTCGGGGTCCCCGAAGCGCCCGTTGAACTCGAGCACCCGCACCTGGTCGCCGTCGATCATGAGCCCGGCGTAAAGCACTCCCTTATAAGGCCGCCCCTCGGCCGCCATGGCCTTGACCATGGGCAGCATCACCTCGTTCATGACCTTGCGGTGGATCAACCGGTCCACGACCGGCGCCGGCGAGTAGGCACCCATGCCGCCGGTGTTGGGGCCGCGGTCGCCGTCGTGGATGGCCTTGTGGTCCTGGGAGGAGGGCATGGGCAGCACGGTCCTGCCGTCGGTGAAGGCCAAAAAGGACGCCTCTTCGCCCACGAGGCACTCCTCGACGACCGCCACGCGGCCGGCGTCGCCGAATTCGCGTTTGACCATTACGCGGTCCAGCGCCGCAGCGGCCTCGGCCAGGCTGTGGCAGACGATGACCCCCTTGCCGGCCGCCAGCCCGTCGGCCTTGACCACCACGGGGACGCCAAGGGTACGAAGATAGCGCCGCGCATCGACGATGCGGGTAAAGCTGCGCCCCCGCGCGGTGGGAATTCCGTACTTCATCATGACGGCCTTGGCGAAGGACTTGCTCGACTCGATCTCCGCCGCGCGGCGGGAAGCGCCAAAAATCCGCAGCCCCTCCTTCTCGAACACATCCACGATCCCCTCGGACAGCGGCCCTTCCGGCCCGACAACCGTCAGATCGATCTTCTGCCGGCGGGCGAAGTCAAGCAGCCGCGGGATATCGCCCGCCGAGATGGGCACGCACGCAGCCGTTCCGGCAATGCCCGCATTGCCGGGCGCACAATAGATCTTGGACACTTTGGGGCTTTGGGCAATCTTCCAGACCAGGGCATGTTCTCTGCCGCCGCCGCCGATCACCAGTATCTTCATTCCCACCTCCACCGTATTGCTGTTAGGCCCTTCGGCGCATTTCAGGCACTTCTTTGACCGCACTCTCCAACGCCTCCGCCTTGCGCCGGTTCAACTCCCCGCGGCGGATCCGCGCCGCGGATATGCCGGCATCGAGGGCGATTTCGGACAGATAGCATTCTCCGGTCTCCGTCAGATGCAGGTCGAGGTGCGCATAAGGAAACCGGCCCCGCGCCATCACCGCCCGGCACCGCCTTTCCGCCGCCGCATCCATGGGCAGCGGCCGGCCGGTACCGCCGGCGGCGAGATTGGACCTGAAGTTGTAAAGGTTCTCCCGTAGATAGGCCTCGACATAATCGCCGACGACGATCACGCGCACATCGCTGACGCCGGTTAGAAACGGCTGCACCACAAAGGGGAACACCTCCGGCGTTAAAGCAACCGCGTTGTAAAGCGCCTCGACATGGTCCCAGCGGCGGATGCCGTGCCCGCAATGCATGCCTTCCTGCTTGCTCACCACCGCACCGATGCCGTGGCGGGTGTAATCGGTGAGCACCTCCATGAGATCCGCCCGGCGGCAGACCACCCGCGTGTGCGGGGCCATCCAGCGGCCGAAAAAAAGGGCCTGGGCGCATTTGGAACGGCTGAGCAGCTGACAGAGCACGGAGGGCACGCAGCGCACCCCGCGCTCCAGAAGATCGACGGCGAGCGCACCCCGCAGGTGTCTGGCCGGAAGCGGCCCGAACACCACATCCCCGGGCCCCAGCTCCTCGAAACGATCTTCCAGCTCGCAGCGGCCCCGAACAATCATCGCCTCACCTGCCCTCCGTCCGGCCTTCGAGGCTGAGCGCGATCAGCCGGTCGAGCAGGCGGCCGAAGCTGATACCAGCGGCCTGCGCCGCCCGGGGCAGCAGGCTCGTGGCGGTCATGCCGGGGATGGTGTTGGTCTCGAGGATGAACATCTCCCGGCCTTTTAGGATCAGGTCGGTGCGACTGTATCCCCGGCAGAAAAGCGCCCGGTGGGCCTCCATGGACAGCGCCTGGGCCTCGGCGGTCAGCTCGGCGTCGATGCGCGCCGGGCAGATCTCCTCGCAGGCGCCGGGGGTGTACTTGGCATGGTAGTCGAAGAAGGTGTGGCCTGCAGCGGGAATGATCTCGATGATCGGCAGTGCCTCGAGTTCTGCGTTGCCGACCACGGAGCCGGTGATCTCGATTCCGTCGATGTAGGCTTCCACCAGGACCTGGGAATCATGCTCGAGCGCCAGGGCAATGGCCGTTTGCAGGTCCGCGAGGCTGCGCACAATGCCGATGCCCACGCTGGAGCCGCCCACCACCGGCTTGACCACCAGGGGCCATCCCAGTCGCCCGGCCAGGGCCTTTGGGTCGATGGTCTCGCCGCGACGAACCACGGCGTAATCCGGGATCGGCAAGCCGGCATGCGCGTAGAGCCGTTTGGCAGCGAGCTTGTTCATGGCGACGGCGCTGCCCAAAACCCCGGAGCCCTGGTAGGGGATGTTCAACAGGTCAAGCAATCCCTGGACGGTTCCGTCCTCACCGCTGGCCCCGTGCAGGATGATAAGCGCAGCGTCGATACGGCCGGCCTCAGCCACCAGCCGTGCCAGGTCGGTCTTGGGATCGTAGCGCAACACGTCGTAGCGGCTCTTGTCCAGAGCCTCGAAAACCTGTCGGCCGCTGTTCAGGGACACCTCGCGCTCCGAGGAGGTGCCGCCGGCGAGAAGGGCGATGGTGAGTTTGGTCGTCACGTGGTTCTCAACCGTCGATTACGCAAAGCCGGAGTGTCGGGATAAGTGGCGAAGCGCCCATAATTACATAGGTATTGCAGGCACTATTTTCTATGCTTCCCCTGCTCGACGCGAGCCACCAGGCGAAGGGCGTAATGCTGCGGAATATCGTTGGCAGCCGAAGCTCGGCGCATGGCGTTCACTTTCATGACCATGAAGTTCAGCTTCTTGAGGGTCCGATATTTTTCCGCCGTGTCGGGCATCGCCGCCAGGAGATCCTCCGTTTTTTCGATCTCTTTTCTGATTTCGACTTCAGGCGGCAGGCACTCAGCGTTCTTCAAGACCTTGAAGGCCAGCCGCAGGTCCTCGGGTACATGGCTGTCGTCCGCAAGCTCCAACGGCTTGCCGGCACCGTCGAGGCCTTGGAAGTCCCCCCTTTCCTGGGCCCTGCGGATGCGCTCTTCGACAATTTTTTCAAACCCGCTGATCATGAGTCTGTTCGGGAATGCCGCTGTCCGGTCGACAAGAATCCGATGGCTGATGCGAGGCAGATATACCGGCTGAGGGACAATTTTGCAAGCCCCCTGGACAAGACGCCCTCCTCCTTGTCCAGGAATTGAGGATCTCTCGGGTACCAGCCAGAGAGAGGCTCTTGCGACTGAGCACCAATCCCGGTTTCACTGCCACAGCACCTGGCCGGGGCTATCCATATGGACGGACTCTGGTTGAAGTGTGTGTTGACGGAATAGACGTCAATCTACTAATGGTGGAGGCTGGGATGGCCGAGGTCGACCGGGGCAGCCCAGCAAAGGGTCATAACGCTGGTCCATACGTGCAAGCTGAAAAAGAGGCAAAATCGGCTGGGAGGGGGGTGTGGCCGTTGGGGGCTAACTACAGGAGCCCGAGGGGATGGAGCAGAACCAACGGGAGTTGGACTGCAAGACTCAGCCCGGTCTACATTGACAGAATCTTCATATGCCCTCCACTAAGAAGCGCAGTGATGATCATGAACGTGATGGATCCGATCACTGTCAAGATGATCAGTGCCGGTATGGTTGCCACTGCCCGAGGGTGTACAAATAACTGTGTAACTGGCAATCTTTAACCCTTCAGAGAGGAGGATGAAGATGGCCAGAGTGAAATCAAAGCAGGACGCCCTCATTGACGAGTTGTTGAAAGAGTGCCGTGACCCCAAGCAGATTCTGG
>JBGSTS010000002.1:0-66021 GCA_041736435.1 Desulfobacterales bacterium
TGCAGAATCACCAGGCCGCCGGCAGCGTCCATGGCCCACTCGACGTCCTGCGGGGTGCCGAAATGCGTTTCCAGTGCAAGCCCCATGCGCGCCAACTCTCGTGCCTTCGGCGTACTGAGGCAGGCCTGCCTTCCGACCTCGGGCAACAGGGGCTCTTCGGCCATGGTGCCGTCGTCCCGGGCCACGAGTTGGGCCGGTTTTTCCTGGATGCGCGAGGAAATCAGCTCAGGCTCGGGGTTCTTGCTGAACACGTAACTGTCCGGCGGCACCACGCCGTCTACGGCATACGGCCCCAGTCCCCAGACCGCGTTGATGATGATCCGGTTTTCAAGCGGGTTGATAGGATTGCGGGTGTACATGACCCCGCTCACCTTCGAGCGCACCATCTCCATGCAGGCCACGGCCATGGCGGCATCCGGCAGGGGAATGCCCATGTGCAGCCGGTAGGCGATCGCCCGCGGCGTGAAGAGGCTCGCGATGATGTTCTTGTACTCTCCCAGCAGCCGGTCCGGCAGCACGTTCAGGACGGAAAGATACTGACCGGCAAAGGAGAGGACGCTGTCCTCGCCGATGGCGCTGCTGCGCACGGCGACGCTCAACGGAGGGGCGTCTGCGGGGGTCGACGCCTCCATCCGGGCATAGGATTGCTGGATGGCCGCAGCGAGGTCCTCGGGCACTTCGGACTCCCCGATCAACAGCTGGATCTGCTCGCTTACCTGCAGAATCGTCTGCGTCTCAATGACATCCGCCTTGGCCTTCAGCCGCTGGACCACCTCGGTCAGCTGATTGTGTGCCATGAAACGCTCGAAGCCGGCCGTGGTGATGGCGAATCCGCGCGGGACCCTCAAGCCCACCCGGTTAAGAACTTCCGCCACGTTGGCGTTTTTTTCGCCGACGGTCTCCGCGGAGTCGCGGCCGATGGTCTCGTAAGGCAGCGTGTATTCGGTGCAGGTCGTGCGGGCGGCCGCCAGTGCTTCGCCCTTGATGGCCTGCTGGATATGACCCAAGGTCTCTTTTAAACCGGGATAGGGGCGGCCTGACATCTTCTCCAGGCACTGAATCATGCGGCCGCAGTGGAAAAAGGCCCGCAGCGTCTGGGCTTCGATGTAGGGCAGGCCAAACCCGGATTTGCCGCGCAGCTTCTGTTCGATATCGGAGATGATCTTGAGCAGTTCGGTATTGGACTCGAGCAGGAGCTTGAAGTTGTCGTACTTCTCCTTGAAGCTGCGCATCAGCTCATCGCGCGACGGACCCTTGCTACGTTTCAGAAAGGAGAGCCAGCCAATCCTCATGCACCACCCTTAGCCCCGTCGCTCGGTGCCGGCCCGGCAGCCGCGGTGCCATCGGCACACGCCACCATAGCCGGAAGCCGATAAAAAGCTTGTGCGGGAAACCATTCAGTCTTAGCATACCGCATCCCAACAAATTCAATCAAGCGATAAGGAGGTTTCTGCCATGGCCGACCATCCCCTGCACATCGAATCCCAGGTGCTTCATGCCGGTCATTGCCCGGACTCCCAGACTCTGTCCCGGGCGGTGCCGATCTACCAGACGACAAGCTACGTCTTCAAAGACACCCAGCATGCCGCCGACCTATTCGCCCTGCGCGACACCAGCGGTTTCATCTACACCCGCATCGGCAATCCCACCACCGACGTCCTTGAACGGCGCCTGGCCGCCATCCACGGCGGCACGGCGGCCATCTGCACGGCCTCTGGCATGTCGGCCATTTTTTACACGGTCGCGGCCATCACCGGCACGGGGCAGAACATCGTCTCCGGATCGAACTTGTACGGCGGGACTCACATCCTGTTCGAGAACACCCTCAAGCGCTTCGGGATCGAGGTGCGTTTCGTCGACACGGCCAAACCCGCGCAGGTCGAAGCAGCGATCGATGCCAACACCCGGCTGGTCTTCACCGAGAGCATCGGCAACCCCAAATGCAACGTGGACGACATGCAGGCGCTCGCCGCCATCGCCCACGCGCACCAGTTGCCTTTCGTCGTGGACAACACCATGTCCCCCCCGCCGATCTTCAACCCCTTCGATGTCGGCTGCGACATTGCCGTCTACTCGCTCACCAAGATCATCGGAGGGCACGGCAACAGCATCGGCGGCGCCGTGGTGGAAGCTGGCGGCTTCGACTGGGCCAAGGCGGCCAAATACCCCGAAATCACCGCCCCGGACCCGAGCTACCACGGACTGAACTTCTGGGAGGCGCTGTGCTCGCTGGAGGGCACCCCCTGCACGGCCTTCTGCGTCAAGCTGCGCACCGGGCTCATGCGCGACATCGGCGCGGCGCTCGCCCCCATGAACAGCTTCCTGATCCTGCAGGGTCTCGAGACGCTGCCGCTGCGCGCCAAGGCCCACTGCGAGAATGCGAAAACGGTGGCGGCGTTCCTGGAAAAGCACCCTTTTGTGAAATGGGTCAACTTCGCCGGTCTGCCGAGCCACCCGGACTACGCGCGCTCGCGCAACTATTTCCCGATGGGGCCCGGAGCGGTGTTTGGGTTCGGCCTGAAAGGCGGGCTGGAGGCGGGTAAGAAATTTATCGAGTCCGTCAGACTATGCTCGCACCTGGCGAACATCCTGGATGCCCGCACGCTCGTCATCCACCCCGCCACCACCACCCATTCGCAGCTGCCGCCGGCGGAGCAACTCAAGGCCGGGGTCGAGCCCGAACTGGTGCGCATTTCGGTCGGCATCGAGCACGTGGAAGACATCATGGCCGACCTCGACCAGGCGCTGAAGGCGGCGCATACGTAAGTTTGGTTGCCGGAATGTTTTGTCGCTGGCTCGAAAATGGGCCCTCCCTTTCTATTTATAACGCGGCACTCACCCCGGCGTTTGAGTAAGTTCCCTCCAGAAGTTTCGAGGAGACATTATTCTAAGCCCGGCAACAGTACCGACCATCTGAATCTCCTTATCGCCGGTGACCATCACCTTTACTTCGGCATTGATGGCAGCCGACAGGATGCCGATGTCATCACTGTCGGTGAGGTTGACCGACGGCAGATTCCCAGGTTCACATAGAATGGCCTCCTCCCGCAACAATCGAATGAAATCGTTGACCAGCTGTCGGGGTAAGGCGAACTTGTCTTTGAGAACGCGCTGAAGCTCGAAAATAATTTGCGGGCAGATGGCGAGTTCGTGTTCGGCCAGCACGGCGCGCAGCACATCGGCGCACAGCCCCCGCGTGGCCACTGCGCTGGCTAAGACGTTCGTGTCCAGCATGACCCTCATGAAACGTCCTGGAACACGTCTTCGTCGGAAAGGTAGCCTCGCGCCTCGGCAAATGGCATGATCCGGCGCCGCAAGGCCTCGAACTGACTGATGCGCAATTGCCGGCGAAGCGCTTCGCGGGCAATTGCGCTGCGGTTCTTGCCTGACTTGCGCGCGGCTTCTGACAGGAGTTTGTCCAAGCCTTGATCCAAGCGGATGGTAAGAGATGTTGTTTTCATGTAATACAATGTATTACAATAAAAGCGGGCTGTCAAACGCCGCTGGTTTTAGTCCACAGGGCGCCTCACTCCGCTCTCAGGCCGGAAGTGACTGATTTTTATGGGAGTCTTTTCCTTTTTGCCGCCGCGAGTTCCTCAGGACTGGAACAGCTCGGTGCTGATATAGCGTTCGCCGGTGCTGGCGAGAATGGCCACGATGAGCTTGCCGGCGGACTCGGGGCGCCGGGCGACCTCGAGTGCGGCCCAGGCCGCGGCGCCGGAGGAGATCCCGCACAGGATGCCCTCCTTCTTGGCTAGCTCCCGCGCGGTCTCGAAGGCGGCTTCGTTGGTGACGGTGACGATCTCGTCGATGACGGTGCGGTCCAGCACCTGCGGGACGAAGCCGGCTCCGATTCCCTGGATCTTGTGCGGTCCCTTCGCGCCGCCGGAGAGCACCGGTGAGCCGGCCGGTTCCACGGCGATGGTGCAAAACGAGGGCTTGCGCGCCTTTACGACCTGGGAGATGCCGGTAATCGTGCCGCCGGTGCCCACCCCTGCCACCAGCATGTCCGCCCGGCCCTCGGTGTCCCGCCAGATCTCCTCGGCCGTGGTCTCGCGATGGGCGCGCGGGTTGGCCGGGTTGGCGAACTGGTCCGGCATATAGGCGTTTGGGTCCGACGCCAGGATCTCTCGCGCCTTTTCGATCGCACCCGGCATGCCCTGGGGGCCGGGGGTCAGCACTAAGTCAGCGCCAAGATGCGCCAGCAGTTTGCGCCGTTCGACGCTCATGGTTTCGGGCATTGTCAGGCACAACCGATAGCCCTTGGCCGCGCAGATGAAGGCCAAGGCGATTCCGGTGTTGCCGCTGGTCGGCTCGACGATGAGGGTTTTGGGGGTGATCCTGCACTCGAGCTCCGCCGCTTCGATCATGGCCGCGGCGATCCGGTCCTTGACGCTGCCCAGCGGGTTGAAAAACTCCAGCTTGGCGAAAATCTGAGCGGGCAGGCCGGCGGCAACGCGGTTCAATTTCACCAGCGGGGTCGCCCCAATGGTGCTGCCGACCGATGTGGCGTATTTCATGCCCTGAGCCCTCCGGTTCCCGGCGTCTCGCCGTTGCGCGATTTGTAGATCAGTCGGGGGGTTTCCATGACCACCACGGTGTCCGCCGGCACAGGTTCGGTGATCCACACGTTGCCGCCGATGACCGATCGGGCCCCGATGACGGTTTCCCCGCCCAGGATGGTGGCGCCGGAATAAATGATGACATCGTCCTCGATCGTGGGGTGGCGTTTCTTGCCCCGGTAGGTTTCGCCGGCATTGCGCGGCAGGGAGAGCGCGCCCAGCGTTACGCCCTGGTAAATCCGCACGTTTTTCCCGATCCGGGTGGTCTCGCCGATGACGATGCCGGTGCCGTGGTCGATGGCGAAGCGCTCCTCGATCTCAGCGCCGGGATGGATGTCGATGCCGGTGACGCTGTGGGCATGCTCGGTCATGATCCGCGGCAGCAGGGGGACGTCCATCGCGTGCAGGCGGTGGGCGACGCGGTACACGGTGATGGCGAAGATGCCGGGGTAGCTGAAAATGATTTCATCGTGGCTTTTGGCTGCCGGGTCGCCGTCGTAGATGGCACGCACGTCGGTCGCCAGCACCCGGCGGATGGCCGGAATCTCTTCGAGCAGCTGCAAGGCCAGCTCATGGCCTCGCAGTTCGCACTCTTTGCAGGCCTGATCGTAGCGCAAACAGTCGTGGCGGATGCTGTGGCAGATCTGTTCGGAGAGCAGGTCGAAGACCTCGGCCGCCGTTTTGCCCGTGCTGTAGCGCAGCGTTACGGGGTCAACCTTGTGCAGGCTGAAGTACCCCGGGAAAAGCAGCTCCCGAATCTGGATGATGGTCTCGACCACTGCCTGCCGAAATGGAATCGGTTCGTAGTCGACATGGGTGTAACATTCGGTCTCCGAGCAGCTGGCGATGATCGACTCAGCGACGCTGGGAAGCTGCGAACGGAACCGGGACGCATCAGCACTCGGTTTGCACCGATTCTGCTTGGTGACGGCAGAGGCCATCGCTCAAATCTCCAGGGCGGGCCGGAGCGGCCCCGCCGATGTAACGAATCGTCTTTAAGGTGACAGTCTGCCCCCCCCGGGGGGTCACGGGTTCAGCGTGACCTTCGATTTTTTCAGAAAGTCGATCGGGTTGTAGGACAGCTTGGCTTTGCGCAGCCCATCGTTTCCCAAATCCTGTTCGCGGTTGACATGGCGGAAAGATCCGGCCAAGCGCGCAAGAAACATCTGGTTGATGGCCTGGTATACGCCTTTGTAGGTGGGGCAGCCCTTTTCGAAATGGATGACCAGGGTATCGTCGGTCAGCGGCTCGGCAAGCGTGTAGGCGACGATGATGCCGTCCACGAAGATGGCCCCGCCCATAATTCGGTTGAACCGGTCCCAGCGGTCCAGAACGCGCAGAATGGCGCGATTTTCAGCCGACAGCAAATCCGACGATTCGCAGTCACGCCAAGTGCACCAGTCCTCCTGCATGGCCATGGCCTGCTCGATCTGCCGCGGGCCGAAATCGACATAGGTGAAGTCATGGGCCTTGGTGAATTGGTTGAGCAGGTTCTTCTTGTTGTGAAAACGGTTGCCCGGCAGGTCCACCAGGTCGCTGACCGCATAGACGTAGTCCCAGTGGCCTCGTTCCGGTTCGATGTGAACCCCGGAGCCTATCTGTTGCCCCCACAGGCCGGCCAGGGTGTCGGGCACCCGGATGAAGCTCTGGCCGGCCAGATCGGCTTCCAACAGCACGCTGTTCCAGTTTACTGCTCCCCAGTCCCCGACTGGCGCCCACAGCGACTCCTGCGGGCGGGTCTGTTTGATCCAGACCAGCCGACCGTCCCAGGCCCACGACAAACCGTACTCTTCGGCCCAGGCCCACAGGTTGAGAAAGCTGTAGTCGGACGCCAGCTGAGGGCACTGCGAGATGAGGGCCAGGTAGTCGCGCTGTTGATCCAGGGCAATCGGTTCGAAGGTCAGTCTCATGTCGCGTTCAGGTGCCGGGGGCGGCAGATATAGTGCCTTCTATTGCTCCGGCGAGTTCCTTTCCGGCCCGATAGGCCTCTTGGAGATAATCGGGATGTTTCAGAACGTCGTCCTCGAATTCCAGCCCACGGTAAAGAAGGGCTTCCCAGAGGTCCATGTCGAGCGTGTCGAAAAAGTAGCGCACGCTCAGCAGCGTGCCCTCGAAAAGCCGTTTCCCCCGGGTGGCACCGGCCGATATAAAGAGGCCTTTGCGTCGGGGGATCTTTAAAGCTGCCGGTTGCGGACCCGTCCAGTTCTTCTTGACCCACAGGGAGTGGAAGCGGTCCATCAGGATCTTGGTGTGGGCGGTGACCGCATAGTAAAATATGGGGGATGCCAGTATGAGCCCACCGCAGGTCAGCACCTGATCCCGCACGCGTTGAAAATCGTCGCGGATGCGGCACTCCCCACCCTGCTTGCAACTGTAAATCTCCAAACATGGGGAGAGCTTGAGGTCCCGCAGCACGATCGTCTCGACCTCGGCGCCGGCTTCGCGAGCACCGGCCACGGCCTGGTCCAGAAGTCGGGCGGTGTTCCCCTTGCGCCGGGGACTGCCGAAGATGGCCACGATTCGTCGGTTGTCCAATCGCCCTCGCTCTTCAGCAAATAGGTTCAAACGTCCAGCACCAGTCCGATCGGGCAGTGATCCGAGCCCTGGGTGTCGTTGTCGATAAATGTCTCGCGCACCTGCCCATTGTCGATGAGATCCCGGGTCACAAATACGTAGTCGATGCGCCACCCGATGTTTCGCTCGCGCGCCTTGAAGCGGTATGTCCACCATGAGTAGCGGACCGTGTCGGGATAAAAGTGCCGGAAGGAGTCGACGTAGCCGCGCTCGGCGAGACGATCGAGCCAGTCCCGCTCGACGCGCAGAAACCCGGATGTTTTTTCGTTGGCCTTGGGGTTGGCCAAGTCGATTTCGTTGTGAGCGGTGTTGTAGTCCCCGCAAATGACCAGGCTTTTGCCCTGTTTTTTATAAGCGTCAGTGTAATCGAAAAACATCTGATAGAAATCGAGCTTGTACTGCAAGCGTTCTGCGCTCATCTGGCCGTTCGGGAAATAAACATTAAAAAAAATGAACCGGCCGAGGTCCATTTCGAGGATGCGACCCTCGCGGTCGAAGTGCGGGATGCCGATCCCCTTGGCCGTCCGCTGTGGTTTAACCCGGCTGTAAACCCCGACCCCGCTGTACCCCTTTTTGGTGTCGCAGTGCGACCAGAAAGCGTCGTAGCCAGCCATGCGCGCCATCGGCTCGTCGAGTTGAGCCTGCTGCAGCTTGGTTTCCTGGATGGCGATGACGTCCGCATCCAGGCGCCGCAACGACGCTGCGAAATCCTTTTTCATCACAGCCCGCAGGCCGTTGACGTTCCAAGATACAAGCTTGTAGGTATTTTTCTGCTTGGACATGGGTCCGGTCGTATGCCTCCTATTCCTTTCCGCTACTCTCAACCACCGCTGCAACGGCCGGTTGGATCTCCTTGTATTTAAAACAAAATCCGCTCGCGGCCAGTTTTTGCGGCAGCGCTCGCTGGCTGCCGAGCAGCACCCCGGCAAACTCGCCTAACACCATCCGCAGCATGAATGACGGCACGGGCAAAACGGCCGGCCGCCCCAGGGCTATTCCCAGCGCCCGGGCGAATTCCCGGTTGCGCACCGGGTTGGGAGCGCACAGGTTGAATGGGCCGCTGAGTTCGGAGTGATCGAGAAGAAACGCAACTGCCCCTGCCAGATCCTCCACATGAACCCAGGGGAACCATTGCCGCCCGCTGCCGATCGGCCCGCCGACAAAAGCCTTGAAGGCCGGGATCATTTGGGCCAAGGCGCCGCCGCGCGGTCCGAGCACGACCCCCAGGCGGGTGAGCACTACCCGGGCGCCGTATTCGGTGCCGCGCCGGGCCTCCGCCTCCCAGTCAAGAGACAGCCGCGCCAGGAAATCATTTCCGGCCGGCGAGACCTCTGTTATCGGTTCTTCCCCCTGGTCGCCATAAAACCCGACCCCGGAGGCGCTGATGAGGACCACCGGTTTTCCGGCCGGCAGGCTTTCTACGACATGACGAGTCGTCAAGATCCGACTGTCGCGGATCTCCTGCTTGACCGCATCAGTCCATCGTCCGAAGATGGATCGGCCGGCCAGGTTGATGACCGCATCCGCAGCGGCAACCTCGGCCTGCCAATCCCCCGGCCGGGTGGTGTCCGCGGGAACGAAGCTAAAGCCCACTTCATTGATCCCTTGGGGAGGTGCGTGGCGGGCCACGCCGGTCACTTGGTGACCGCAATCGAGCATGTGCCGGGTCAGGCGGGAGCCGACAAATCCCGATGCTCCGGTGATGAAAATCCTCATCGCTGGGGGCCTCCTCGCCTGTACGGGCATATGTTTCGTTAACCGATATAGCTTTTGATACCAAGCGTTTCACGCCACCTGCGGCAGCGCTTCGTCAGCAAATAAGGTCCGATTTTGTGGGAGCGGCTTCCAGCTGCGCTCCGATCGCGGTCCCGCCACGGCGGGGCTCCCACAGGAAAAAGCATAACATTAAGAATGTTATGAGGCTGGCCGTAGTTTGTCAACCCGGCCGACGGCCGGTTCTATGGGAATCATGGGGAGGCGACCAATGGGTTCGGGCTCTTCTGCAGGATCGCTGACCGTTGCCGGGTCATACCGATGCGGTGTTGACACTGCAAGGCTGTAGCCTGCCTTTTGAACCTGCGAATGGGTCTGTCATTGCGATATTAAAGAATTCGACGTGATGAAAACCCCTGCCATGTAAAAATTTTTTCAAGACGCTCGGGCTACGTTGACTTACGCTGGTCGATAGGGGTGAACTCGCACACCTCCGGTCCGCAGTAATCGCCGACATACTCGGATTCCGGCCGATAGAGCACGGGTTTCGGCGCGGCCCCGGCGAACTGCTCCTCGATGATGTGCGCCGCCCAACCAGCGACCCGGGCGACGGCAAAGACCGGGGTGAAAAGGTCTACCGGGATGCCAAGGTAGTAATATAGCGATGCACTGTAAAAATCGACGTTCACGGGGATATCGGCGTTTTTTCGCCGGCGGAAGATCTCTTTGGCGGTTTTTTCGATCAGTGCGGACATTTCGTACCAGCGCGGGTTGCCGGCCAGTTCCCCCAACGCTTTGGACATGGGGGCCAAGATGTGGGCCCGGGGGTCGTCCACGTCATACACCGCATGCCCGAGGCCAAAGATTTTGCGGCCCGCATCGAGCTCGGCGTTGACATAATCCGCCACCTTGTCGGTGCTGCCGATTTTCAACAGCATCTGCATGACCTTGGCGTTGGCCCCGCCGTGCAGGGCTCCGGAGAGCGAGCCCACGCCGGCGGCGATGGCGGCGTAAATGTGCGCTTGGGTGGAGGCGACCTCGCGGGCGGCGAAGGTGGAGGCGTTGAACGCATGCTCGGCATGCAGGACCAGCGCGGTGTCGATCGCCCGTGCCGCGGTGTCGTCCGGGATCTGCCCGTTCAGCATGTAAAGGAAATTGGCGGCGTGGCCGAGCTCTCTCGATGGTGCCACCGGATCCTTCCCGCTGCGAATGCGGTGCCAGGCCGCAAGGATGGTGGGGATCCTGGCGATCAGCCGCTGGGCCATGCGCAAGGCGGCCTCCCGTGAGGTGTCCGCTAGGTCGGGATCATGATGGGCGAGCAAGGGTACGGCCGCCTGGAGGATGTCCATCGGATGCGCGCGGGCCGGGCGCGTCTTTAATGCCGCCACAACCTCGGGCGGGATGGCCCGTTCGGCCGCCAAAGCGGACCGGAACGCCTTCAGCGCATCGGCCGTCGGCAGATGCTCGTAGAGCAGCAGGTGGGCGATTTCCTCATAGCTGGAATGTGCGAGATCCTGAATCAGGTAACCGCGGTAGATCAGGCGGCCTCGTTTGCCGTCCACTTCGCAGATCCGCGTGTTGGCGATCGTCACCCCACGCAGGCCGGTGTTCAACGTAATCTTGCACTCTTCTTCCATGACCGTGACCTCGGCGTTGAATGGGTCAGATATCAATCCACATGTCGGCCTCATTGCCGCAAAGCGAACATGTGCCCTTGGCCTTGACGTGCGTTTTCGCAGCGGAGTGCCCGATTTTCGACGGTTTTTCCTCGGGCTCCGGCAGGGAACAGGTAAGAACCATCTCGGCTTCATTGCCGCATTTCACGCAGCGGCAAACTTCCTTCTTGACGATTTCAGCCATGGCATCCTCCAATTGTGCTGCCTATCGGACACGGGTTTCAGCTTTACCTAACCTATGGCTAAACATGGTCTGGCTACACAAAAAAGTCAAGCCCAATTGCATGCCGCGAACCGTGGAAGCGCCGCCGGCCAGCCGGCCGCTTGAAATACCTGCGGCAGGCGTGCTATAGGTTGTATTATAATCGGAGCGGCTGCTTATGGATGCAGTGCATCTCAAAAAAGGCTACTGCTTGAGGCTCACCGGCAAGCCGTCGGCCGAGGTCGAGGTTCTGCAGCGGCCGGAACGGGTTGCCGTTGTGCCGGAGCGCCTGAGGTTCGTCAAGCCCCGCCTCAAGGTCAAGGTCGGAGACCGGGTGAAAGTGGGGTCCGTTCTGTTCGAGGACAAGCGGCACCCCGGCGTTTCCTACCGGTCTCCCGGGGGAGGCGCGGTGAGCGCTGTTATCTTGGGCCCCCGGCGGGTGGTGCGCCACATTGTGGTTGAGCTGGATGCCGAGGAGGCGTTCGAGGAGTTCCCGCCGATCAGGCGCGACGCTCTTGAGCGCCTCGACCGGCGGACGCTGATCGATCGGCTCATGTCGGGCGGCCTCTGGCCTCTCGTCCAGGAGCTTCCGTTTCGCGACGCCGCCCGGATCGAGTCCAGGCCCCCGGCGGTGTTCATCCACTTGGACAACCTCGACCCGTTCCACCCGCTGCCCTCGGTCTACCTGCATGGAAATGAGGATCTTTTCGAATTCGGGATCCGGGCACTCGAAAGGGCCGCTGATGGCCCCGTAAAGATATCCGTGTCCAAAGAGAACGCTTCGGCTTTAAACGGGCTCCGAAGCCGCATTACCCATGTCTACACCGGAAACTACCCCGCCCACGACCCCGGGGTGTTGCTCTACCGCACCAAGCGATCCGCTGACGAAAACCGCGCCTGGTTCATTTCCGGGCAGGGAGTGCTCCTGCTGGCGCAGTTTTTGCGGGAAGGACGCACCCCCACCGAGCAGACGCTGGTTTTGGCCGGCCCCGGGGCGAAGACCCCCCGACATGTAAGGGCCCGGATCGGCGCCCCTATTTCCGTACTGAGCGAAGGGCAGCTGTCGGCTCCCGACAGCCGTTGCATTGCCGGGGGGGTGTTCAGCGGGCGGCCGGCAACGATAGATTCTTTTGTGAACGCGGGTGAAACGGCGCTTTTGTTTCTGCCCGAGGGCGCTCAGATCGGCGCTCCCTTCGGGTGGGCCAAGCCGGGGATGGAGGTCCCAAGCTACTCCCGGGCCTTCTTGTCCGCTTTTTTCCCCCCGCGAGAACGCAGCATGGACTGCAACCGGCACGGGGGGTTGCGGGCCTGCATTCAATGCGGCTTCTGCACCCGGGTCTGCCCGGTGGATATCCTCCCGCAGCTGACCTACAAGGCCGTTCTGGCGGAGGAAGTGGAAGAATCCCTGGCCCACGGCCTGCTCGACTGTGTGGAGTGCGGGCTGTGCTCGTTTGTGTGCCCGTCCAAGATCGACCTGCTTCAGACCTTGCGCCGCGCCCGGGAAGCTTACTACGACGACATTGCGTGAGCCCATGAATCCGATCACCCGATTTTTCGATTCCCAGCGCCGGCACTTCCAACACGGCGGCCGCTTCGAAAAATACTATTTCGTTTACGAAAACATCGAGTCGATCTTCTACGCTCCCGCTCAGGTGACCACGGCGAGCCCCCTGGTGCGCGACAGTCTGGACGTAAAGCGCTTCATGTTCCTGGTCGTCGTGGCCTTGTTGCCCCACTATGCCTTCGGAGTTTTCAATGTCGGTTATCAGTCGCATCTCGCCTCCGGGTTGCCGCCGGATTTCTGGCCGGTGGTGGCCAAAGGGCTGCAGGCGGTGGTGCCGATGGTGGTGGTCACCTACGCCGTGGGGTATTTCTGGGAAGCCTTGTTCGCCACCGTGCGCAAGCACGAAATCAGCGAAGGGCTTTTCGTCAGCTGTGCGCTGTTCCCGTTGACCCTCCCGCCGACCCAGCCCCTCTGGCAGGTGGCCCTCGGCATCTCTTTCGGGATCGTCATCGGCAAGGAGATTTTCGGCGGTACCGGCCGCAATTTTCTCAACCCGGCTTTGACCGGCCGCGCCTTTCTCTATTTCGCCTATCCGGTCCAGACCTCCGGCGATGCCGTGTGGACTTTGCTGGCCGCCGGCCGCACGGCGCCCGTGGACGCCTTCACCAGCGCGACCCCGCTGGCCGTGGCGGCGGCCACCGAGAGCGGCAGTGTGCTTCAGGCCTGGATGGATTCCGGTTACAGCCTGGCGAAGCTCTTTTTCGGCCTCTACCCGGACTCGATCGGCGCCTCGGCAACTTTCCTGTGCATCATCGGCGGCCTTTTTCTGATCACGGTGGGGGTGGCCGACTATCGCATCATCATAGGCGATATCCTCGGGTTTCTGGCGGCGGCGGGGCTGCTCAACCTGGTTGCGGGGCCGGGCTCATCGCCTTATCTTCACCTCAGTCCGCTGCATCACCTGATGGTGGGAGGGGCGGCCTTTGGCATCGCTTACATGACCACCGATCCGGTCTCCGCGCCGGCCATGCCGGGGGCGCGCTGGGTATACGGGTTTTTGATCGGCACCCTGACCGTGTTGATGCGTGTGTTCAACCCGGCATTTCCCGAGGGCATCGGGCTCGCCATTCTGTTCATGAACTGTTTCGCGCCGCTGCTCGACGAGATCCAGGTCAAGGTGCGCCTCAAGAAACGAGTGCCCAATGTCCAGTAGCCTCAAGAGCCTCGTCTTCGCGTTGATTCTGTGCGTCGTCTGCAGCTTGCTGTTGACGGCCGCGTCGAGCGGCCTCAGACCCTGGCAGGAGCGCAACGCGCTGATCGACCGCCACCGCAACGTTCTGCGGGCGGCGGGGCTGGTGGAGGAGGAGCGTCCCTATTCCGCTGCCGATGTCGAGCGGCTCTATCGAGAGCGCATCCGCGAATTGCAGGTGGATCCGTTGGGGCGCATCCTGGAGAGGACCGATTCACCCAAAGAGGCTGCCGGCCTGCCCATCTACCTCAGCATCGAGGGCGATGAGATCCGCGGCTACATCGTCCCGATCGATTCCCGGGGGCTCTGGGGACCGATCCACGGCTACCTCGCCCTCGACCGCGACGGCGCCACCGTCAAGGGGTTTGCCGTCTACCAGCATGCCGAAACACCGGGTCTGGGGGGGGAGATCGAAAAGCGGTGGTTTCGCGACAACTGGATGGGGAAGAAAATCGCCACTCGGGAGGGTAGGTTTGTGTCGGTCGGAATTGCCAAGGGCCGGGCGGAAGACGTGGTCGCCAAGGAGAAACAGCCCCATTACGTCGATGGGATCAGCGGCGCCACCCTTACCGGCAAGTACCTCGCCGCCGGCATCAGGGACACCCTGAGCAGATACGAACCAGTGTCCGTCAAGTTTCGTAAAAACCAGCTGAGCGAGCTGGGGCTGCCGTCCCCCGCCGCCTCGAACTGATGCCGATGGAGGCCCCATGAACGGCGTTATGGCCAAACCCTGGGCGGCCGTCAGACGCACCGTCGCCTACAAGGAAATCATCAAGGCCCTCTGGAAGGCCAACCCGATATCCAAGCAGATTTTAGGCATCTGCTCGGCGCTGGCGGTGACGGTCCAGATGCAGACGGCCATCGTCATGGGGCTTGCCCTGACGATGGTGGTGGCCTTTTCCAACCTGATCGTTTCGCTGCTGCGGGCCAGCATCCCGCGCAACATCCGCATTATCGTCCAGGTTGCCGTGATTGCGACCCTGGTGATCATCGCCGACGAGCTGCTCAAGGCCTTCATGTACGACGTGAGCAAGCAGCTCTCGGTGTTCGTCGGTCTGATCATCACCAACTGCATCGTATTAGGCCGCACGGAAGCCTTTGCGATGAACAACCCCCCGGCGCGGGCCTTCCTCGACGGGCTGGCCAACGGGCTGGGGTACGCCTCGGTCCTGGCCGGGGTGGCGTTTCTAAGGGAGCTTTTCGGCTCCGGGCGGGTTCTGGGCTACCCGGTGATCCCGGAGGCGTTCTACCAGGCCGGCTATGTGAACAACGGCCTGCTGGTGCTGGCCCCGGGCGCCTTCATCATGATCGGCCTTTTCGTCTGGCTGGAGCACACCTTGCTGGAGAGAAAATAGCGGTGGAAAACCTGATCAGCATCGGGGTCAATTCGATTTTCGTCGGCAATATCCTGTTGTCCTATTTCCTGGGGATGTGCTCATTTCTGGCGGTCTCCCGCAACCTGAAAACCGCTGCCGGGCTCGGGGTGGCGGTGATCTTCGTCATGGCCCTCACCACTCCGGTCAACTGGCTGATATACAGCTACCTGCTTGCGCCCGGGGCGCTGGCTTGGGCCGGGCTGCCCGCGATCAACCTGAGTTTTCTCAAGCTCATTTTGTTTATCGCCCAGATCGCGGCGATCGTGCAGGTCCTGGAAATGATCATCGACCGCTACTCGCCGGCGCTCTACACGGGGCTGGGCGTCTATCTGCCGTTGATCACCGTGAACTGCGCCATCCTGGGCGCCTCGCTGTTCATGGTCGAGCGCAGCTACACCTTTCCCGAGACCCTGGTGTACGGGGCCGGGTCGGGTGCCGGTTGGTGCATGGCCATCGTCGCCATGGCGGCCATCCAGAAAAAACTGCGCTATGCCAATGTGCCCGCGGGCCTGCAGGGCTTCGGGCAGAGCATGATCGTCACCGGCCTGATTGCCATCGGGTTCATGCTTTTTGCGGGAGTTACCATTTGAGCGACTATATCGTCAGCACCGCGGTTTTTGCCGGTGTGATCGTCCTTCTCGTCGGCATTCTGCTCCTGGTGGAATCCCGGGTGGTGCAGAAGGGCGAGCGGCGCATCGTCATCAACGACGACCCGGAAAAGAGCATCCAGGTGCCGAGCGGCCGCACGCTGCTCGCAGCATTGGCGGAAAACAAGATCTACCTGCCCTCGGGGTGCGGCGGCGGCGGCTCCTGCGGATTGTGCAAGTGCAAAGTCGAGTCGGGGGGACGGGATGTCCTGCCCACGGAGCTGGTCCACCTCACCCGCAGGCAGCGCCTGGAAGGCATCCGCATCTCCTGCCAGCTCAAGGTCAGGGAGGACATGCGGATCCGCATCCCGGAGGAGATCTTCAACATCAAGAAGTACAACGCCACGGTGGTTTCCAACGAAAACGTGGCCACTTTCATCAAAGAGCTGATCCTGCGGCTGGAGCCCGGGCAGGCGCTCAACTTCAAGTCCGGCGCCTATGTCCAGATCGATATTCCCCGCTATCATGCATCCTTCAAAGACTTCCACATCCCCCAGACTTTCCGGTCGATGTGGGACCGCTACAAGCTCTGGAGCCTGGTGGCCAAGACCGACGAACCGGTGTTTCGGGCCTACTCCATGGCCAACACTCCTACCGAGGACCTGCTGCGGTTCACCATCCGGATTGCCACCCCGCCGCCGGGTGCCGGCAGCGATTTGCCCCCCGGCGTGGGCTCCTCCTACGCGTTCAGCCTGAAGCCGGGGGACCAGGTCGTTCTGAGCGGCCCTTTCGGGGAGTTTTTCATCAAGGAGACCCAACGGGAGATGTGTTTCATCGGCGGCGGTGCCGGCATGGCGCCCATGCGCAGCCACATTTTCGACCAGTTGTCGCGGGTGCAGACCAATCGCCGGGTGACCTTCTGGTACGGTGCGCGCTCGCGGGCGGAGATGATCTACGATGCGGAGTTCAGGCAGCTGGCCGAGCAGTTTCCCAATTTCACCTACACCGTGGCCCTGTCCGAACCCTTGCCGGATGACCATTGGGACGGCCCGGTGGGGTACATCCACCAGGTGGCCCACGACCTCTATCTCAGCCGGCACGAAGAGCCTTCGGAAATCGAGTTCTACCTGTGCGGGCCGCCCATGATGCTGCGATCGGTTGAAAAAATGCTGGACAGCCTGGGGGTGGACCCGGAAATGATCGCCTACGACGAGTTCGGATGATGCCGCCGTGCGGCGGCATCATTTAAAAGCCCATCTTTTCGGGGGGGCGGCGTTCGGGGACGTAGTCGTGGGGGAGGTTGCCTTCGTTCCACGCCTTGGACACGTAAAGGTTGCAGTAGCAGCTGCCGTACTCGGCGATGTCCGGCACACTGTAGACGCAGGGGCAGATGATGTCCCGGTCCTGGTCGCGGTTGCCGGAGAGCAGGCGGCAGGGGCAGCCCATGTATCCGTAACGCTCCTTGTTCAGGAGCAGCGACTCGAGCAGTTCGAAGACCCGCTCACGGTCCGTGTTGAAGAAATAGCCTTTCGCCTCCTGGACCTTCTTCATCATGTCGTAGAGCTGCTGTGCGTTCATTGCAGGCCCAGCGCCTCCTTGATCTCTTGTTCTTTGTAGCCGACGATGACCTTGTCCCCGATGATGACGGTTGGAAACGAGCAGCGCGGGTTGAATTTCTTGACGTCTTCGATGATGGCTTTGCGTTCGTCGCCCTCCAGCAGGTCGACATCGACGAACTCGTACTTGATGGTACACTCCCCCAGGAACTTTTTGGCGGCTTTGCAGTGGCTGCAGGTGCTCAGGGAGTACACCTTGACATCCGGTTGGTTTTGACTCTCCGCAGGGGGTTTGGGTTCCATATCCGACATGGCGGTGTCCTTTCCGGCAGAGCGGCCCCTCAGCGGCCGCGCCTCGATCCAGATGCGATGGTACGGTTGCTCCCCGTGCCTCAGCGATGCCCACCTAAACACGAAATCCGCAGGCAGACAAGAGAAAAAGCAATACCGCCTTCGCAGCGGGCAGCGCTCTTGACAAACCGTTTTATTTCCCGTAGGAAGTTCAGGTCGGAATCATCTCGAATAAGTTTCGCTGTTCGAGTCGGTTTTCAACCTGTCATCAACCCAATTCAAACGTTTCAATCTCTCCACGAAGGGAGGCAATTCGCATGGAAGACAAAAAAGAGCTCATCTCCAAGAAAAAAGACAAGGAGATGCCGGATCCTAAAGACCTCACCACCTGCGACGCCACGGCCCAGATGCTGGTCAAGGCCCGCAAAGAAGGGGTCGAGACCGCCTTCGAGCGCGCCGCCAGCATGAAGGCCTGTCCCATCGGCGCCGAGTCGGCCTGCTGCAAGCACTGCTTCATGGGCCCCTGCCGGTTGAACGCCCGTGACCCCTACTCCAAGGTCGGGGTGTGCGGGGCCACCATCGACACCATCCAGGCCCGCAATTTTGCGCGCTTTGTGACTTCCGGCTGCGCTGCCCACACCGACCACGGGATGAGCATGCTGGATGTGTTCCGCGAGGTGGTCAACGGCCACATCAAGGACTACCGCATCAAGGACCCCCAAAAGCTCGAGGCGGTCGCCCAGTCCATCGGCATCGAGACCGAAGGCCGCGAGATGATGGACATCGCCAAGGACCTCTACTCAGAGCTCGAGCGCACCTACACCCAGGTGGAAGGTGAAATCCCCTTCATGAGCCGTGTACCCGCCAAGACACTTGAAACCTGGCGTAAGCTCGGCATCGTTCCGCGCGGGGCCATGCGCGAGATCATGGAGATGATGCACCGCACCCACATCGGCGTGGACCAGGACTACGTCAACATTACCAAACAGTTCAACCGCACGGCGCTGGCCGACGGCTGGGGCGGGTCCATGGTCGCAACCGAGATCTCCGACATCCTCTTCGGCACCCCCTCGCCGGTGGCGATCGAGGTGAACATGGGCGTGCTCAAGGAAGACCACGTCAATGTCATCGTCCACGGGCACGAGCCGAACCTCTTCGAGTCCATGATCGAATCGGTCAGCGAACCCACGCTGGTCCAGGCCGCCAAGGCCGCCGGCGCCAAGGGCATCAACCTGTGCGGCATGTGCTGCTCGGGGGCCGAGGTGCTCGTCCGCCACGGCATCCCGCACGCCGGCAACTTCATGTCCACCGAAACCATCCTGGTCACCGGTGCGGTGGACGCCATGTGCGTGGACGTGCAGTGCATCAAGCAGGGCCTGGTCAAGGTGGCCGACTGCTACGGCACCAAGCTCATCACCACCAACCCGCGCTGCCACATCGAGGGCGCCATGCACATCGAGTTCCAGGAGCACACGCCGAAGGAGTGCACCGACGAGGTGGTACTGCAGGCCATCGGCCGCTTCAAGAACCGCACCGCCAAGATCGAGATCCCCAAGATCAAGAACGCCGGCGTGCACGGCTTCTCTTACGAGTACATCAACTACATGCTGGGCGGCAGCTTTCGCGCCTCCTACACTCCGCTCAACGACAACATCATCAACGGCCGCATCCGGGGGGTGGCCGGGGTGGTCGGCTGCACCAACCCGCGCGTCAAGCAGGATTGGCTCCATATCGAGCTGGTCAAGGAGCTGATCAAGAACGACGTGTTGGTGCTCCAGACCGGCTGCTCGCAGATTGCCCTGGCCAAAGCTGGGCTGACGACCCCCGAGGCCGCGCACCTGGCCGGCCCCGGCCTGAAGGAGGTGTGCGAGACGGTCGGCATGCCCCCGGTCCTGGGAATGGGGTCCTGCGTCGACAACAGCCGCATCCTGATCGCCGCCGCCGAGATGGTCAAAACCGGCGGCCTGGGCAGCAGCATCGCCGATCTGCCTGTTGCCGGAGCCGCACCGGAGTACATGAGCGAAAAAGCCATTTCCATCGGCCAGTACTTCGTGGCCTCCGGCGTTTTCACCGTCTTCGGGGTCACCTTCCCCACGGTGGAAGGCACGAAGTTCCACAAGCACCTGTTCGAGGATCTGGAAACGATGGGCCTGGGCAAGTGGGGTTTTTCCAACGACCCCTACGAAATGGCCCGCATGATCATCGAGCACATCGACAAGAAGCGCAAGGCACTGGGCATCGACAAGGCCCGCGAGCGCCAGCTGATGTCCATGGCCGACCGCCGGTCGCTGGACGCAGCGGCTTAGTCCCTCCGAAATCTTAAACCGTCGGACTCAATCCGGGGCGCCCTGCGGGGCGCCCCGGTCTTTTTGGGGGAGAGCTGCCGGTGGACAGGCCTTCCCGGCAGCCTTACTTTTCCGCTTTACGTGTTAATTTTAGAATGGTGAGGTTCGGTTCATGTCAAGGCCGCAGCGATTTTGCAACCGGACGCGCAGTGGGCCACCGCCGTGGATCGCAAAGAGCGAGAACGCCGGCATGGACCGAAAGCCGCCGTTTACGGAGGGACATTACTTAGGAGGGTTCGGGTATGATGACATTGGAGGACGTGAAGCAAACGCCGGATCTCATCGATGAGATCAACTGGGACATGACGCCTGAAGAGGCCGTGCGGCTCTACTTGGAATGGGGCAACAACTGGGCGCGGGGGGACGGCTTCGTGATTCGCTCAAAAGGCGACTACACCACGTATTTTGTGGTCAACTGCTGGAACAAGCCCTATTATGTCTACCTCATCCGGCGTAACTCCGACGAAGCTCAGGAGCTGGCACGTTTTGAGTTACCCCGGCAGTTCGAAAAGGATGTCTGCGAGCTCAAAGGGGTATACGCCCTGGACCAGGCGATGCAAGTCTGGTTGAAGAAGGAGCTGGGCGTCACCCGATGAACGATTAGGCGCCCCGGGTCTCACGACACATCCGGATGGTCCCCCAGAAACCGGTACAAGGTGGCCCGGCCCACCCCCATCAGCTTGGCCGCCTTGGCCTTGTTGCCGCCGGTGCGGGCCAGGGCAGCTCTGACCGTATCGATCCCAAGCTTTTTTGCCGGACCCCGCCGGGCGCAGATCGCACCCGCCTCCCGCAGCTCAAGGGGCAGGTTGTCCGGCGTGATCAGCTTTCTCCCGCATTTTACGAATGCGAACTGGACGGCGTTCTGCAGCTCGCGCACGTTGCCCGGCCAGCGGTAGTCCAGCATGAGTGCCAGCGCTTGGGTCTCCACGTTGAGGGGCTCCCGGCCATACCGTTCGGCGGCCTCTTTCAAAAAATGGTCGATGAGGGCGGGAATGTCGATCTTGCGCTCCCGGAGAGGCGGCAGGTGAATGGGAATGACGTTGAGCCGGTAAAAGAGGTCTTCCCGGAAACGGTTGCGCTCGACCTCTTTTTTTAAATTCTTGTTCGTGGCGCTGACGACTCTCACATTGACCGCGATCGTTTGCTCGCCGCCGACCCGCTCGAATTTGCCCTCTTGCAGGAAACGCAGCAACTTGACCTGCATCGTGTTGGAAAGCTCCGCCACCTCGTCCAGAAACACCGTTCCGCCGTCGGCCAGCTCGAAGCGTCCCTTTTTGTCGCGGATGGCCCCTGAAAACGCGCCTTTGACGTGTCCGAAGAGTTCACTCTCAACCAGTCCCTCCGGCAGCGCCCCGCAGTTGATGGGGACGAAAGCGGCCCCGGCGCGACGGCTTTCGTTGTGAACAGCGTTTGCCACCAGTTCTTTGCCGGTGCCGGTCTCCCCGGAGATGTGGACCGGGAAATCATACCCCGCCACGTCCCGGATCTGCTTGAAGACCGTGAGCATCTTGCTGTCGTGTCCGATGATGTTGCCGAAGCTCGTCATGCGGTCGGCTTTGAGCTGGAGCCGGAGCAGGTCGGTCACGTCCCGGAAGCTTGACAACACCCCGGCGAACCCGCCCAACTCGTCGTTCATGCGCGTAACGGTCATTTCGATCCGGCGGGTGTCGCCGGTCTTGGTGAAGATGTTCAGCGTGTACTCGGTGGATTCCGGCGGGGCCGGGGATGCATCACAAAAGGCGCAGCGGCCGCCGCACAGGGGAGAGCCGAAGGCCTCGTGGCAGTCCCGTCCCAGCACCTCCTGACGGGAATAACCGGTGATGCGCTCCGCCTCCCGATTGAAAAAAAAGATCCGCCGCTGCATGTCGTGGGCGATGATGCCTTCCTTCAGATTGTCCAGGACATGCTCGAGGTTGTCCCGGTGGCACATCAGGGATTCAAGAGGAAAACGGTTCATTATCGTCAATTGCCCGGTTAGGGGGATTAAACCCGCAACAAGTGAAAAAAAGCATCATAGCGCGCACCGGGTGGCGGCCCGAATTTGCACGGACAGCGAGAATTATTAAAATTCAATCCCGAAGTCAAATACCGGGTGCCTCGACCGTTTCAAGGAGTGCGGACCGCTGAAATGCATGATCATGTGCCGTTTGAACCGCTTTTAGAATGTCGGGCGAAGCCGGGACGGTGGCTGCCAATCGGTTTAGGTAACTGCCTCTGAGCGTTTCGTGGAAAGACGGTGCGAAGTTCATATCGAATACCCATGAAATGTAGAGCAGGGTTGCATCGCACACCGAGCGAACTGATTCGATCGGAACAACACGGCCGCTCGTAACGGCCGATAGAACTGCGGGGGAGCAGAACCAGCTATCTGAGAATTCGAATTCGTTGACCACTTTGGGCATGCGGCCCCGACGGTGGTGGTGGCCGATGACAACCCGCCAGATGTCGAGTTTGTCGGCATCCCGAAGAAGTTTTAACAAAAAAAGCGAAGTTTTGTCCGCAAGGGGCGGCAGCAGGGCGCCGTTGTGATAGGCGACCGCCCGCGCTAGGTGGCGCCGTTCGGCCGGGCTGACACCGGAAAGCAGGCCGTGGCGGTTGATGACCCGCAGGCCGAGCCGCCCGTGGTGGGTCGAAGCCTTATCGCGGAAGGTGCCATAACGTGCAAATTGGGAAAACCGGCCGATATCGTGCAGCAGGGCGGCTGCTTCGGCCAGCTGCAGATCGTTCGCCGGGAGCCGAAGGGCTTTTCCCAATTTTCGAATGGTGATGCAGACCCTTAAGGTGTGAACCCGTTTTAGCCGAAACACACTGTCCTGCTCTTCATCTACCGAAGGAAAACCGGCAATGTAAGCGGCGAACCAGGATCGCAGTTCGGGGATCACCTGAGGGTTCATCGCCGGCACTGCGGTGGGTTGAGAAACCGTTGCTCGATCAAATCGGCTATAGAATCGGGGTTGTCCAGCCGAAAAACCGGGACATGCACCTTTAGTTCGGCATCGGTAGCGACCGCTACGAGCCGGGGATCATCGCGGCAGAGGAGTTCGATCCCCACAGCGGCTCGCACGACTTCGATCTTCGGCATCGTTTCGCGCTTGTAGCCTTCGGTGATCAGCAGGTCGACGTCGTCAAAGTAACGGATCAGCGGGTCCAGGGATTCGGATGCCGTGGCCTTGAACATGGCAATCTGGCCCGGAGAGGCCAAGACGACGGTTGCGGCGCCCGCGTCTCGGTGCCGCGCGCTGTCCTTGCCGGTACGGTCGGCCTCGATCGGATGGTGGGTGTGCTTGATGGTGCCGATCCGATAGCCTCGCTGCCGGAGCACGGGGATGAGCTTCTCGATCAAAGTGGTCTTGCCGGAGTTGGAGCGGCCCACGATGGAGACAATCGGCGGCAGTTCCCCGGCGCTCCGGCGTTTTGAATCCATGCACACCTCCGTCGGCAGAAAGACCAAGTCTGCCGAGATCGGCTCGAGTCGGTCGTCCTACTTCTTCTGCTCTTCGGCAAGTTGCTCCGGGGTCATGGTCCAGAAAGGGGTGCCGTCCTTGGTGAGTCGGATTTTCAGCTCAAAGTTCTCACCTTTCTTGACCTTGGAGGCCATGAGCACGTCTTTGCCGTTGATTTCCGCCCAACAGCCGCGAATGGTCACCCGGTCGCCGGGTTTGATACCGATGTCCGCTTGCTTGGCAAAGGCAACGGGGCACAGGTGAACGAGGATGGTCTCGCTGCCTTCACGAACCTCAAGCGCGATGCCCGGGGCCATCCCCGGCATGGGCACCACCTCCACGATTTTCACGACGGTTGCCTTGAACCTTTCGAGTTCCTTGGCGCTGTAAAGCTTGTGGTAAGGATCTGAAAGGCCCCAGCCTTTCAGACCGTCGGTGTCGGCCTCAGCGCCGGTCAAACTCAGAACGACCAGACTGACGGCGGCAATGAGAATAGTTCTTAGAATTGTTCGCATAGGGGACCCTCCTCGGTCTGAAGTAATTCTAAGATACTTACTTTGAAACGGTTTGGCAATCGGCCCCTGAGGAGCGCACCGGCGCGCGAAGGTGGCCTCTCCCCGGTTTGCATGCGAGGGCTTAGGTGTCAGAAATTCATGAGCCTTTTGTCGATGATCCAAACCGGTTCGTAGCCAAACAAGGCGTTCAGGTGGTGCAAAAAGGCATGGCGCCCCTCCCGTTGCCAGATGGCGGTGAGCGCAGAGTTGACCTGCCGATACCGCTGTTCGGTTTCGTAGAAGGTGGTCGGCTCGAACTCATCCTCGGGGGAAAGTGCGGTGATGAGCTCAAGCCAGGTTCGGCTTGCCCCCATAAGGAAATGGGGCCAGGCATCGCGCAGCGGGGGGGACCAGGCAGGGTCGCTTGTGTCGCCGATGCCCGGTTTGATCACCGCCGACGTGTCGTCGCAGACCACCTCGGCTAACAATCCGGCAGCTCTTGCCTGCTCAATCAAAGGGTTGCCGAGGATATCGGCGTTGATGCGCAGTGCCGTGTGGCGAGCGGCATAGAATATCAGACTGAACTGATGACCAGCGGCGTCCCGCGCGGCACGGCGGTGGAACCGCCAGAGAAAAATCTCATCGTGGTAGCGCTCCAGGACCGGCAGGGCCGCCCGATGGGCCAGCAACGGGTCCATGTGCCACCGGGGGGCGTCCTCCGGCGGCCAGTCCACGCGAAAGCGCACGGCCCACCAGCCTGTTTCGACGCCGGTGTGAACTTCAGGCGGCGGTTTGAGAACGGCTGACGGCAGAGGCGGCAAGGCGGAGCAACCGAGAACGATGGAAACCACTGTCAGCAGGGCCATCCAGTTGCACGTTTTTGGTTGGGGCAGCCGCAGCTCGCACCTCCTGTCCGGTCAGTCGCGCAGGATCAGCCAGACCCCGGCCAGCACTGCGACCACGCCGGCAGTCCGCGAAAGCGTCAGGGGTCTCTGGGCCGCCCCGATCAGTCCGAAATGGTCGATCAGAACGCCCATCAGGACCTGCGCGGCAATGAATACGGTGAAGGCGGTAATCAGGCCCAGGCGAGGTGTGCCGAAACCAAGCGTGCCGACGATGATCAGCCCCAACACTCCGGACGTATAGGCATACCATGGGACGGCTTCACCGGCGCCGAGATTCCCTCCGCGCTGAACCCACATGATCAAACCGATTAGCAGGCCTCCGCTGAAATACGTGATGAACACGCTCTCGAGCGTGCCGATGCGTTTGTCCAGCATACCCATGAAGTGGGCCTGGAGAGCGGTGGTCACACCGCCCGCCGCCACGATTGCGGCCAACCAAGAGAGTCTCATTGTGTGACAATCCTTCCCTATCCTGGCAGTAATCATGTTTCTTCAAATTTTCTGGCTCGTTTGACGACCGCTTCCGATTCTGCGGCATCCTTTCATCGCCGAATGGACTGGGCCACATCGTTGAGCCGTTCACGAATGGAGATGAGATAGCTGGCCATTTTGCCGCGATGGTCGGCCATGATCGAATCGTGCCGGCCGCGAAGAACCACCAGCGGGTCAAACGTGCACACACGTTCGATTTCCCGGAAAGCGATCTTCAGGTTTTCATCCCCGCCCTTCTCCCGCACGAGCGGATAGAGCTCGACCACGGCTCTCAAAAAATCCCGCAACACCAGGACAACCCCTTGGGTGTAATAGATGCGGTCGTCCAAGTCCCAATAAGAGACATCCTCGGTTGCCTGAACCAGCAGGCCCATGGGTTGGTCCAGAAACTGGTTGCTGAGAATGGCCATAAAGAGGTTATAGAGGTCATCGGAGCGCATGTTGTATACGGCCTTGCCCTCCTCGAGTGCCGCGGCGTATTTTTTCACCAGGTCGATGCCCTTGCGGTACTCGCTTTCGCTCGAGGGCAGCCACCAGCTGTCCTCCGAAAATGCGAATCGCTTTTCCCGAGCCTCCTTAAGCCACTCGTTTTCGGCATCGACAGTGCCCAATTTGGCGAGGTTCGTGGCGAAAAAGGCCGCGAGCATGCGGGTCGAAAAGATTACTCCGCGCTGGCGGTTTGCGCGGTTGTCGAGCCAGCGCGTGGGCGAGGCCCACAAATCATTGACCGACCACCCCCACGTCGAATCTAATTCCCGTTCCAGGCGATGGGTCAGTGCACGGCTCAACGCGGCCCCCTTCTGCGGTTCGGCAGATGCCGGGCCGGCATTCTGCAGAATCGCCTGCAGGTCCGATTCGGCTGCCGGAAAGTGTGTCGGGTCGAGTGCCATGTAGCCTGCGTTCACGAGCCAAGCAACGCCGAACGTTGCGGGCCAGGCGAGAAGCACGACCAGGAGGACCACGATGGTTGTTTTAAGAAGCCGGTTGGTCAGGCGTTTGGGTGCGGGTGCCGCGGGGTCCATGGGGGGTCCTTTCCGAAGATACAATGCCGACCGTGCGCGTCGGCGTAAGACCTGGCTGCTTTTCCCAGCAAGGCTAAAAGAAATTACACGTGAGCCGAAAAAATGTCAATCGGGCGAGTCGGCGCTTGGGGCGGTGCGGTTGTGCCTCTCGGCGGAAAATGGCCCCATCCGCCTTGACAGCACAGGCGGCCGTGGTAGAAGGGGCCTCATCTCGATGGCATCGTCAACGAGAAATTCACATCGATCTCAGGGAGACCCCTAAAAATGAACCCCAGATGGATTGTTTGGCTTGCCATCCCGGCCTGTGCCGCGACGGTTGGTTGCGCCGCCCTTGTGCTCGGGACCGGCGCCGGTGCCGGTGCTTACTCTTACGTTCAAGGCGAATTGATCCGAACCTATCCGGCCGCCTACACCGACACCATGAACGTTTGCACCCAGCTCCTTGAAGACTTGGGGATGCCGGTCAGGCAGAAACACAGCGACGGTGAACAGACGACCCTCTTATCAGAGCGCAAAGACGGCACCCCGGTGACGATCAAAGTGAAAATCATCAGCTTTGACGTGACCGAGGTTTCCGTCAGGACCGGCGTGGTCGGCCTGTGGGATCGGGGAGCCTCGGCCTCCTTCCATGAGTTCATCGCTGCACGCCTCAAGGTGTCTGCGGGTTTAGGGGAAGATCGAGGTTGATAGCGGTGATCTGCTCACGCTCGATGCGATTGATGGCATCGATGTGCGTCTCCATCACCCGGCGCATTGCCGGGTGCCGAAAACGGTGGAGGCTGCAGTTTGGCGTGAGACGAAAACCCCGCCGCAGCTTGTGCCCTCCCCCGGCACCCGGGTCAAACAGCCGGATGCCCCTTGCAATGGCCCACTCGATCGGGCTGTAGTAGCACGCTTCAAAGTGCAGGTAGTCTGTCTGCTGCAGGCACCCCCAGTAACGTCCGTATAAGTGGTCTCCCTTGGTGACGCACATCGACATGGCGACGGGCATATCGGCGCGTTCGTGTCTGTGCGCCACGGCGAATACCAAGCGCTGCCCGAACCGCTCGGGCAGCAGCCTAAAAAATTCCGGTGTGAGGTATTTGCACCCCCAAGGGCCGAACTGGTCGTTGGTCCGGGCATAATAGTGGTACATGCGTTCGTAATGGGACCGCGGCAGGTCGCTACCCGTAATCATATCCACGACGATGCCCTGCCGCCTCAGCCGTGAGCGTTCGCGGCGGATATTGCGGCGCTGGTTGGAGTTGAACCGCGCCAAATAGTCCTCGAAATCATTAAAGTTTTCATTGACCCAGGCAAAGCTGGGATGCACCCAGGGGGAGTAGCCCCGGCTGGCGACCGACTCCGCCCACAGCGGGTCTGCGAACAAGAAGCTTGCGCCGGACAACTCCTGCCGGCGGCAAAAGTCATCGATTTCATCCAGCATCCGCCCGGTCAGTGCTTGCTCGTCCCCCTCATCCGCCACCAGAAAACGATACCCGATCAGCGGGGTGAACGGGCTCATCCCGACAAGCTTGGGATAGTAGTTTACCCCCAGACGGCCGGCCACCTCCACCCACGCATGGTCGAAGACGAACTCTCCGGCACTGTGGCGCTTTACATAGAGCGGAGCGGCAGCCACTAGGTCACAGCCCGACCAAACGGTCAGGTGGCGGGGGATCCAGCCGTTTGAGGCGGCGGCGCTTCCGGAGGACTCCATCATCCAGAGCCAATCCCATTCCAAAAACGGGGTTTTCAAGGGTTTCGCGAGCCGATCCCATGCATCGCGGTCGATGTCGGCGATCTGCGGAACCCATTGCATGCGCAAGGAAGGTAAACAAATCATATAAGAATAATATGGCTCGCATCTCAAGCTGTCATCCGCCGCGAACCCGCCGCCCTTCTTCGATGAATGCTTGACATTCGCGGCAGCATAGATAAAATCCTAAGTTGGCCTAAAATTATATCAGCGAGGATGAATGTCATGCCGATATATGAGTTTCGCTGCATCGACTGCAACGAGTGTTTTGAAATTCTCGTAATGAACCGGGATGAAGATTCCGAACTGCGGTGTCCGAAATGCGCCTCTCAAGAGATCGAACGGATCATGAGCACATCCTGCTTCGCCATGGGCGAAGGCGGTGGGAACCGCCAGGGGGTGTCCGTCCAAGACCGCAGCTGTTCCAGCGGTTCGTGCACGACGTGGGAAATTCCGGGCCACTCGCGCTGACCGACCGCTCGGGCACCGAATCCCATGCAACGAATCCACTCCCAGGAAAAAGAACAGTTCAAGAAGCTCTTCAGCCGTGAACACCCTGAAAATTTCGAAGAGCGCTTCAAAGTGCTAGAAGTCTTCCTCTCCACGGAAAGGCATTTGACGTGCGACGAACTCTGCCTGATTTTAAACGCCAGGGGAGAACCGCTCGCACCGGACTTCGTGCGCGAAACGTTGAAACTGCTCACCCGGTTCGGTTTCGCGCGCCAGAGCCGTTTCGACAACGGGGAGGTCCGCTACGAGCACCACCATCTGGGCCAGCATCACGATCACATGATTTGCACTAAGTGCGGAAAAATCATCGAGTTCAAGGAGGACCGGCTTGAAGAGGCTCAAATCCAGGTTGCGGCCGCCCATGGGTTCCACATGTTGCAGCACCGCATGGAAATCTACGGGATTTGCGCAGAATGCATGCGCGAGCGCCGCAGGCGATTGCCGCTGACCATGGCCAAATCAGGAGAGAAACTGCGCATCTATGACATCAGCGGCGGTGCGGCCTCCCGCTTGCGGCTCATGACCATGGGGCTGCGGCAGGGAGACCGGATCGAGGTGATCAGCAACAACGGTCAGGGGCAGCTGGCGGTTTCGGTCGACATGAAGCGCTATGCGATCGGACGCGGCTTGGCACAGAAAATCATCGTCGAACCGGCGGGCCAATGACCGCTCGTTCTTTCAGCCGATAGACCACCATGGAGCGAATTTTTGCCATCGGCGACATTCACGGCTGCTACGATAAGCTGCGCACCCTGCTGGAGGCAATCCCCATCGACTGGTCGCGTGATCGGCTGCTGTTTATCGGCGACTATATCGATAGGGGACCCAGCGCTTTCGACGTCGTGGAGCACCTGGTGGGACTGCAGGCCCGGCACCCTCAGACCATCTTCCTGAAAGGCAACCACGAGGAGATGCTTGCGGATTATCTCTCGGGCCGGGATCGAATGACCTATCTTTACAATGGGGGGCGCCAGACCCTGGACAGCTATTTGAGTCGCGTAAAGGCCTCGGCCGAACACCCGATTCCACCGGAACACATGCACTTTTTTCAAGGCCTGGCGCTCTACTACGAGACGGCCGACTGCGTCTTTGTCCATGCCGGTCTGCGTCATGGCCTGCCACTGAACCGGCAATCCCCGGACGATCTGCTCTGGATCCGGGAGAAGTTCATCCATTGTCCGGACCCCTTCGAGAAGCGCGTTGTTTTTGGTCATACGCCATTTGAAAAACCATGGGTGCAGACGGACAAAATCGGCATAGACACCGGCGCGGTCTACGGCAACCAGCTGACCTGCGTGCAGCTGCCTGAAGTGGAGTTTTTTCAGGCCTGAGGCACGCTGCGGGAAAACGGTGCCAGCCAGGAAGGCACAATGATAGGCGACAAATGATACGACAGGCAGGTTTGATCCTTCTTGTGCTGCTCGGCGCGATTTGCGGCGCCGAGGCGGTCGAGCGCATGGCGGTGAGCGCAAGGGATGCCAACGTCCGCTCCGGACCCGGTCCGACCCATGATGTGCTCTGGAAGGTCGAAAAATACCACCCGATCGAGGTCATCGAAGCGTCCGGGCCTTGGCTGCGGTTCAGGGACTACGAAGGCGATGTCGGGTGGGTCCACAAATCCCTGGTGGACAAGACTGCGGCGGTGATCGTCCGACAAAACGGGACCCAGCTGCGCGCCGGCCCCGGAACCGACCACCCGGTCCTGATCAAGCTTGACAAGGGCGTTCCGTTCAAGGTTCTCAAACGCGAGGGCCGCTGGATCCAGCTTGAGCATGCCGACGGAGACAAGGGGTGGGTTCATGACTCGCTGGTGTGGTAAAAGGCCAGGCTCCCCATGGAAAGCAATAAAAACATGACGGCTCGTTGTCCGGACCGGGTGCCCCACCGCCTGCTCGTGGGGGTCGGCTCGGCGCTGGTAGACATCCTGACGCACGAAGACGATGCTTTCCTGGAAGCCGCCGGAGCTTTGAAGGGCGGCATGGTCTATGTGGACCGGGACCACATCGAGCAGACCCTGTCACGCTCTTCCGGCGCACCTGCTGTGGTTCCAGGCGGCTCGGCCTGCAACACCGTGGTGGGCGTCAGCAAGCTCGGCGGGCGCGCGCGATTCGTCGGCAAGCGCGGCAACGGTGCCATGGGCGATTTTTTTGAAAAGACCCTGCGAGCCCACCACGTGGACCCTCGGCTTTTTCGCTCCGACACCTCAACGGGCCGGGTGCTTTCCATCATCACGCCGGATGCCCAGAGGTCCATGTTCACCTTTTTGGGTGCGGCCGCTGAAAGCCGCCCGGAGGACATCGTGGCGGAGCTGTTCCATGAGGCCGCGATCGTGCACCTCGAGGGGTACCTCCTCTTCAACCCGGAGTTCATGCGCAAAGCGCTGAGCCTGGCCAAGGCGGCCGGAGCCCGGGTGTCGCTCGACTTGGCAAGTTTCAATGTGGTGCAAGAATCCCGTGAGTTTCTCGGAGATCTCGTCGATGAGTATGTGGACATCCTCTTGGCCAACGAGGACGAAGCTAGAGCCTATACGGGCGAGACCGAACCGCGGGCGGCGCTGAGGGCCCTCAGCCGGGGAGTGGAGATTGCCGTATTGAAAACCGGCGAGCGCGGCAGTCTGATCAGCGGCGAGGGTCGAGTCGTCACCATTCCGGCCGCCGGGGACGGCCGACCGGCCTTAGACACTACCGGGGCCGGCGATTTGTGGGCGTCCGGATTTCTCTTCGGTTTGGCGCAGGGCTTCCCACTGGAAAAATGCGGTGTGCTGGGATCGGCCTGTGGGTATGAGGTCTGCCAAGTAATCGGCGCCAGCATACCGGAGCAGGGCTGGAAGCGAATCCGGGAATTGATTGAACCACAGGAACCCTAACGGTATGCCGGCCGTCCCTGCTGAGGATCGGCCGGCACACCGCAACGTTCTCCGGGCGGCACCGGTGGTTTCGTCTGGAAAGTGTCGAGGAGGCATTGTGGCGGCAGCCAAAAAAAAATCAAGAAAAGAACTGTTGAAAGAGCCGGATGTGGTTCTAACGTGGTCGACCCGGCTGCTGGCTGTGGTGGCTGCGCACAAGAACGCAATCGTCTACGGCGTGATCGGCCTGATGGCGGCCGCAGCCCTGTTTTCCGGCTACCAGTACTACGTCCATCGGCAGGAAACCCAGGCGGGGGTGCTCATCGAGGAGGCCTTTGCCAAATACGAGCGCCTGCGCTTGGCCGAGCCACCGGAAAAGGCGGTCAAGGCGGTGGCCGATGATTTCCAGCGCATCATCGCTTCCCACGGCAGCCGATTCAACGGGGATACGGCGCGGCTGATCTATGCCAACCTGTTATACGAGGCGGGTGATTTTTCCCAGGCCGCGGAGTTGTACCGGGCGCTGCAGTCGCGGTTCAGCGAATTCCCGCTGATTCGGTTCCAGGTCATCCAAAGCCTCGGCTATGCCCTGGTCGCTCTGCGGGATGACACCGGGGCGGCGCGCACCTTCGAGACGGCCCTGGCGGCCGCTGATCCGCGTTTGACCGACGGTGTTTTGTATGAGCTGGGGACGCTTTACGCCCGGTTAGGGGAGACCGAAAAAAGCACCGCCACCTTTAACCGGATCATCTCCGAACACCCGGACTCCGCATACGTTGCCCTGGTAAAAGAGCGGCTCAGTTTTTAGGCCTGGCGTCGAGATGGTATTTTTTGATCTTTTGGTTCAGGCCGCTTCTGCCGATGCCAAGGATCTCGGCGGCATGGGCCTGGACATTGTCCGCGATCCTCAGCGCGCGCTGGATCATCATCTTTTCGACCATCTCTAACGTTTCGTAGAGCCTGGCGCCCGCCGGGATGCCGTCCAGCTGCAGGGCGTTGTCGAGACTGCTTCGAAATTCTCTTGGAAGGTCGCGATCGGAGATGATGTCGGTCGGGCACAGGATCATGGCGCGCTCGATGACATTTTCCAGCTCGCGCACGTTGCCCGGCCAGCTGTACTCGTAAAACAACCGGTCCACGTCTTGGGTCACCCCTTTGACCGGTGCTGATTGTTTTCGTTCGCCGGCGTATTTCGCAATGAAGTGGTCCACCAGCAGGCGAATGTCCTCTCCCCGTTCCCGCAGCGGCGGTATGACGATGTGGACCACATCCAATCGGTAATACAGGTCCTCGCGGAAACGCCCGGCGCGCATCTCGTCTTTCAGGTTCTTGTTGGTGGCGGCGATCACCCGAATGTCCACCGTAACCGGTCGTACGCCGCCGACCCGCTCGAAAACTTTCTCCTGCAGCACCCGCAGCAGCTTGACCTGGAGGTTGGCGGAAAGCTCCCCGATTTCGTCCAGAAACAGGGTGCCGCCGTGGGCAAGCTCGAAACGGCCCTTCTTGCTCGAAATCGCTCCGGTGAACGCCCCTTTTTCGTGGCCAAAGAGCTCGCTTTCCAAAAGCCCCTCCGCCAAGGCCGAGCAGTTGACGGCTACGAACGGCTGGTCGCGTCTGGGGCTGTTGAAATGAATGGCCTTGGCGACCAGCTCTTTGCCGGTGCCGCTTTCCCCCTCGATCAGCACGGAGGCGTTCGCCGGGGCCACTTTTTGGATGGTATCGAACAGATCCCGGATGGCTTTGCTTTTGCCGATGATGCTGCCGAACCGGTACTGGGATTCGACGGCGCTGCGCAGGCGGCGGTTTTCCTTGACCACCTGGAAGATGGCCATGGCCTTCTTGACGTACAGAATAAGTCGGTCATTGTCGAACGGCTTCAGGATGTAGGTGTAGGCGCCTTTCTGGATGGCTTCCACCGCCTTGTCGACAGTTCCGTGGGCGGTCATCATGATCACCGGCAGGTCCGGGTCGTACTCCTTGATGCGTTCCAGCAAATCGATCCCGTCCATGGTCGGCATCTTCATGTCTGTGAGCACCAGGTCGATATCCGATGCCTTTTGAATTTGGATCGCCTCCGGGCCGCTAAGGGCGGTGAGAACCTCATAGCCCTCCTCTTCCAGCACGGCGCTGAGTACGAGCAAGTAGTTTTTCTCGTCGTCAACGACCAGGATGGTTTCCATGGCTACAACCTACTCTCCGGCGGCTTGGGCGGAAAGGTCACGGTCGCGCGTGCCCCGCGTGAGTCGCGGTTGACAATCGCGATCCTTCCGCCATGGGCCTCGATAATATTTTTGACGATACCCAGTCCCAGACCGGTCCCCTTGTCCTTGGTGGTGAAAAACGGGTCCCAGATTTTTTCCATGAGCTCCTCCGGGACGCCGGCCCCTTCGTCCTCGATCTCTAGCGTCAGGCCCTGGTTTGCGGCATAAAGCCGGACCCCGATTTCCCCGCCTTCCGGCATGGCCTGCATAGCATTGATGAAAAGGTTCAGCAGTGACTGGTGCAGCATGGGGGCATCCGCTAACACCTCGGGTAGCGGATGGCGGTAGTCCTTGCGGATCGTGTAGCGCTTCTCCTCGATTTGAGGCGACAGGAAGGCAAGGTTCTTCTCGATAACATCCTCGACGCTGCAGGCCTTGAGTTTTGGGTCCCGGG
The DNA here is from genome assembly GCA_041736435.1 of Desulfobacterales bacterium. Lineage (GTDB taxonomy): Bacteria > Desulfobacterota > Desulfobacteria > Desulfobacterales > SpSt-501 > SpSt-501. The sequence continues at coordinate 33,740 of JBGSTS010000002.1, forward strand.
GCCGGGCATAGTTGATGAAGTCGGTGATGATGCCATTCAACCGGGTGGCTTCTTCGATAATGATGTCCGGCATGGCGTTGGCCGGATCCACCTGGGTCACCTTTTTTTTCAGCAGCTCTGCGGAGCTGCGGATGATGCCCAGCGGGTTGCGAATCTCGTGCGAAATGCTCGCCACCATTTCCCCCATGGCCGAGAGCTTTTCGGCACGGTTGAGCTGTTCCTTGAGCTGCAGCCGCTCTTCAGCTCGTTTTTCGATGATGCTTTCCCCGCGCTTAACAACAAACAAAAGTACGACAAACAGGGCGCCCATCAAAACAGTGCTGGTAATCACCACCAGGATTTGGATGCGGTAGATGGTCTGGTAATCCTCGCTTAAATCCTGAACGACTTCAATCACCCCCAGAACGGTTTCGGTGATCCGCCCCAGGGGCTCTTCCCAGCGTAGGGGCGCAAAGGTCACCAACTGCACTTCACGCGGAAACCCGAGCAGGATCTCCAGAAAACTGCCCCGCTGGATCAGTTTCGATGTGGTTTTGCCCGCCTTGGCCTGCTCCAAGGTGGTCCCTCCGGCTGTGACCACCCCGACCCGCTGCTCGTCGAAACTGTAAGAGATGGTGTTGTTCATGCTGTAGATGTTGAGGTCTTGTACTTTAAAGCTGTGCAGCGTGCTGCGCACCACCGTGTCCATGCGTTCGAACTGATCGGGGTTTCTGAGCTGGACCCGTCCAAACTTCATCCCGATGGGGACGATGAATTGCAGGAAGACTTGATGGTTTAAATTTTCAATCAGCGCATGGGCGTAAACTTCGCTTTTCTGGCGCTGCATGGCCTTCACCCAGTGAGTGTTCAGAATGGTGAGGATGAGCGTGACCAAAAAAATCACGATGAGCCCGGCGAAGGTGAAATACTTGACCAGCCGGAAGGGCTTGATTTTTTCTTCGGATATCGGTCGGTCCATATTGGTCATCGCCACCCGCTCCCACAACGGATGGGGGTGATTATAGAAACAATCTCAATTTGTTTCAAGGCGCGGGTCTCTATCCGCTAAAGTTTTCATCGCGCGCGCCGATAATACGCCCAACACCAAGCGGAAACCGGTACTGGAAAATCAAGCTGGCTACCGGTCGATATTTCTAACGGTTTGGAAACGGCAATTTCAAAATTTTGACGCACGCGCAGGTAAAATGCAGGCAGGCGCTATTTTAAAGCAGGGCGCCCGGAGGGCGCCTCGGATGTACTTCCCGTTAATCTTGACTTAACTTATTGAAAGTTATGGACTTAAAATATTGACCCTGTTTTTTCTGAAAAGCAAAATGGACTGGCCCAGATTTTGCTTTCTCTCATGGCGAGTCCTTGGTGGAAAAAACCAGTCCGCAACAAAAGCGGCCGGGCGCATCAGATTGGAACGGTCACTTCAGCTTCAGGGCGTCAACACGATGATGAGACAACTTTTAGCAAATAATATAGCTTATGGTTTACCTTTTACAACTAAACATAATTATGTCTAATTTTTTGCCGTAATGCCATTTTTATGTAAAAGTAAAAACAATTAGTTATTAGGGCTCCGGTCGGCGATCAGCAACCGGTGCGGGTCACTATGAAGAACAAACTCAGAGAAAAGCGCGAATCCATGCTGATGAGTAAAACCGAGCTGGCCAAGCAGGCCGATGTTTCTCCCATCACCATCTCCCGAATCGAAAATGGTCTGCCCTGCCGAATGGAGACCCAACGCAAAATCCTGCTGGCCCTGGGGATGCAGCTTTCGGATAAACCCAAACTATTCAAGGATTAACGAGCCCCATGCTATTCGGAAAAAAAGACATCCTGGTCGGTCTGGACATCGGATCGCGTGCGGTGAAGGTCGCCGAGATCAGCGACACCAAGAATGGTCGCAAACTCAAACGATTCGGTATAGCGGACATCCCTCCGGGCGCCATCGAGGACGGGGCCATCAGTGATCCGGAAACCGTGGCCAACGTCATCCGACAGCTGTTCAAGTCGGCCAACGTCAAGGAAACCAACGTGGCGGTGTCCATCGGCGGGTACTCGGTCATCGTCAAGAAGATCAATGTCCAGACCATGCCCGAGGAGCAGCTGCAGGAAACCATCCATTTCGAGGCTGAGCAATACATCCCCTTTGACATCAGCGATGTAAACCTTGATTTTCAGATTCTTGGAGAGGTCGAAAACAACGCCGGCCAGATGAACGTTTTTCTGGTGGCGGCTAAAAAAGAAATGGTGAACGACTACATCAACCTCGTCACCCTGGCGGGGCTGAATCCCTGCGTGGTCGATGTCGAGGCCTTTGCCCTCCAAAATATTTACGAGGCGAACTATGACCTCCAAGGCGAAAATGCCGCCTTGATCGATATCGGCGCCAGCAAGACCTCACTCAACATCCTTAAAGACAACTCCTCGGTTTTTATGCGGGATGTGGCGCTGGGCTGCATCCAGATCAACCAGAAAATCATGTCGCTGCTGGACTGCACCTACGACCAGTCCGAACTCATCAAGTTCGGCGAGGACGGCAGCCATCTGCCGGCCGATGAGCGCCAGCAGATCATCACCTCGGTGGTGACCGACTGGTGTACGGAAATCCGGCGTGCCCTGGATTTCTTCTACACCAACTATCCGGACGACCAGATCAAGCGCATCATCCTGAGCGGCGGGGGGGCGAACATCGCCGAGTTCCGAAAATTGCTTGCATCCGAGGCGTCCGCCCCGGTGGAGACATTGAATCCGTTTCACGGGTTCAGTTTTGACGAAAAGAGCTTTGAACCGGAATACATCCGACAAATCGGCCCCCAAGCCGCCATCGCCATGGGACTGGCCCTGAGAAGAGTGGACGACAAATGATACGCATCAACCTGCTTCCTTTCCGGTCTACGCGAAAGAAGGAAAACATCCGGCGCCAGCTGTCGATTTCGATCTTGCTGGTGGTCATGACCCTGGTTGGGATCTTCGGCGTCTATCTGCTGCTGGGCAACCAGATTGACGATTTAGACAGCCGCATCACAATTGCCCAGGCGGAGCTGGACAAGTACGAGAAGATCAACAAGGAAATCGCCGAAATCAAGCGAAAGCTGGAGAATCTGAACAAGAAAATGGCGGTCATCCGCGAGCTCGAGGCCAGTCGCTACGAACCGGTCAAGCTGATGGAGATCCTGTCCCAGACCGTCATTGAAAAGCGGATGTGGTTTACCAAAATGGAGACCAAGGTCGGCTCCGTGTCCCTGAACGGCATCGCGATGGACGACAAGACCGTTGCCGATTTCATGCTCCGTCTGGAGGGCTGCGGGCTCTTTTCCGCCGTCAGCCTCAGAAACATCAAGCATGTCGAATTGCAGAAGACAGCTCTCAAGAGCTTCGAGATTGTCTGCACTAAAAAACAGGTTGAAAAACCAGAGAACCAGGCTTCTCTGACAATCGGGGCGAAAAAGTGATGGATGCGAAATCCTTGATCAGCACCAAAACCGGCAATCCATTCCTGGAGAAAATCGAACAGCTGGTCCTGTGGCAGCGAATTGCCATCGTCGGTGGACTGGTGGCTATTTTGCTGGGAGCTGCGACCTGGTTCCTGTTTCTGGACCAAGTGGAGCAGATCGACAAACTTCAGACCAAACTTCAGGGCCTGGAAAAGCAGCTGGCAACGGCTAAGATCAACGCGGCCGAGCTAGAAAAATTTCAGGCCAAGATGCAGGAGGCAGAAGCCCAATTCAAGATTGCCATGCGCGCGCTGCCGGAAAAACAGGAGATCCCGTCGCTGTTGACCAGCATCTCCAAATCCGGCCAGGAAGTCGGTTTGGAATTCATGCTCTTCGAGCCCAAGGCGGAGGTCACCCGGGACTTTTACGCGGAAATTCCGGTGGCGATGAGCATCCGCGGCGATTACCATAATTTGGCGGTGTTTTTCGACAAGGTCGCTCGGCTCTCCCGAATTGTCAACATCAGCAATATCAGCATCAATCCGACCAAGGAAACGCGGGAACTCAACACGGCCTGCACTGCGGTGACCTATAAATTCGTGGAGCCTCCACCGGAGAAGCCGGCTCCGGCCGCCAAGCCGGGCGCGAAAAGACCCGCGGTCAAACCCGGCGGCAGCCCGGGCAAAAAGAACCCTAAACAGGATCTCTAACCGCATCGAAAAGCCGATTATGAAAAATAGCCCTGGTATTCTACGCATCGTGTTTTGTCTGACGGCCGCCCTGTTTCTGTGGGCGGGCTGTGACGATCCCAAAACGGCCGCTCAACCCCAAGCCGTCCGGAAAAAGATCATGGCCCAGACCGGAACCGGGCAAAATGCCGTGAAACCGCCGGCTGTGGCCGGTGGGAGCGGCAAGCCGGCGGCGGCTCAAGCGACCTCGCCGGAAAACCCGAAACCGGCTCCCTTGCCCAAACCCGCTGAGCCGTCGCCTCCAACGCAGACGGCGCAGCCGGTCCCGGCATCCCCGGGACCGGCGCTGAAGCCGCACATGCCGCCGACTCCGGATCAGGCGCCCCAACTTGCGGCGGTACCGAATGCAGGCCCGGCAATGCCGGCAACGGGTTCTGCGGCCCCAGAGGCTGTCGTTTCCGACTCCCAGGTGGCAACCCTTCTGAACATTCAGGTGCCTGCGCCGTACAACCCAAAGGGCAAGATCGACCCCTTCGAACCGCTGCTCAAGGATGAGTCGGCGGCGGTCGTGGCCAAAGTCCGTGTAAAGACGGACCCGAACCGGCCTAAGACCCCGTTGGAGAGGATCGACTTGGGCCAGTTGAAATTGGTGGCCGTCATCGCTGCTTCGACCGGCAACCGGGCCTTGGTCGAAGAGTCTTCCGGAAAAGGCTACATCATCAAGGCCGGAACCTTTATTGGGCTGAACTCGGGCAAAGTGGTCGACATCAAGAACGGGAAAGTCCTGGTCGAGGAAGAGTTCGAAGACGTTTACGGGAAAGCCATTACGCAAAAAAAGGAAATAACCCTGCCGAAGCCCCCTGGAGAGCTGTAACATGACGACCGATCTCAAAATCCAAAGCCGTTTGATCATCTCAGTAGCCATCGTTCTGCTCCTGACCGCCGGCATGGCCGGCTGCGCCTCCCAGGGGTCCAGCCAGGTCAAAATGGCGGAGAGTGACAATCTGATTACCGATATCGTCACCAGCGAAGACTCCGCCAGTCTCTATGTTACCGTCAAGAGCAGCCAGCCGCTGACCTACACCGCGCTCAGGCAGGACTCCCCGCTGGGTGTGCAGTTCACCTTTCCGGGTGTGGGCCTTGACAATCTTCAGGAAAGCTATCTGCCGGCTGAAAACGACACCATCAGCCTCATCCGGACCAGCACGGTGGCGGATGGCGGGATGTCCCGGGTCACCATCGAACTCAAACGCGATGTGCAGTACGGGATGGTTCCCGAGGAGACCGGTCTGAAGATCGCTTTTCCGAAAGCCACCACATCGGTGACGTCCGTTCAGCAAGCAACAGTCAACGAGACCGATGTGCCGGCGCCGGTCGCTCCGACCGCGACTGAGCCGGCAAAACCCTGGCTGCCGGCCACGGAGATCACATCGATCACCGCAACCCACGAGTCGGAGGCTACGCTTATCCGCATCGAGGCCGACGGGACGCTTCGGGACTACAAGGCCTTCACCATTTCTGAACACCCGGCGCGGATCGTGTTCGACATCCCGGCGGTCCGCACCGCGGCCAAGACCGAACAGCGCATTCCGGTTTCAAGCGGTCCCGTCGGGAAAGTCCGCTATCTGGGCTATCCGGATAAAGTCCGGGTCGTGATTGAAACCCAACGGCCTTTCTTGAGCCGTTATTCGGCCGATCCGGTGGAGACCGGCCTGATCGTGCGTGTGGGTGAGAGCACCGCTGCCGGGGGGCAGTTGAAGCTGGCGACCGGAGCGGCGCCCGCGGCACCCCAGGCCAAACCGGAACCGGAGGCCGGAGCACCCGCCTGGGTTAACCGCGTGGAGTTTGCCGACGAGAGTGACGGAAAATCCGCGGTGATCATCGGGACCACCCGGCCCGTTCAGTACGACATCGTCAAGGCTGGGGAAAAGCGCATCAATGTGAAGCTGCTCGACACATCCGTTCCGCAGCACCACCTGCGTCCCTTGATCACCACCCGCTTCGACAGTGCGGTGGATCGGGCCACCCCATCCCAGGAGAAAACGGCCGCCATCCTGGCCATCGATTTGCGCGAGAGCGTCCCTTACAGCGCCGAGCAGATCGGCAACGTGATTCGGATCAATTTTACCGCATCGACCATTCCGCCGAAACCATATGAAGACGCTCAGCCGCCGGCCTGGAAAGCAGCGGCTCTATCGGCTGTCGGTCCGGGGCAGGTTTCGTCGCCTGCCGGCCCCTCAGCCACTCCAATGGCGGTGCCTCCTAAGGTGGGCGGACCCATCAAAACCGTCGCAGCGCTGGACCCGGAATATGGTGAGCGGGAAAAGGTGTACACCGGCGAGAAAATCGCGCTTGATTTCTACGACACGGACATCAAGAACGTTTTCCGGATTCTTCAGGAAATCAGCGGCAAGAATTTCGCGGTCGACAAGAACGTGACCGGCAAGGTTACCCTGGCGCTGCAGAAACCGGTGCCGTGGGACCAGGTGATGGATCTCGTCCTTAAGATGAACCAACTTGGGATGGCATGGGAAGGCGACATCATCCGGGTGGCCACCCTGGCCACGCTGCAGCAGGAGGAGAAGCTGCGCCAAGCCCAGCTCAAGGCGGAGCAGGACTCCCGCAAGCAAGAGGAAGAGGGCGAGCCGCTCCTCACGGAGTATATCCCGGTCAACTACTCCACGGCCAAAACCGAAGTTCTGCCGCATCTGAACAATATCCTGACGCCGAACCGCGGCAAGGTCAGCGTGGACGAGCGCAACAACCAGATCATCTTTACCGACATTGCCGAAAAGGTTCGCCAGGCCAGAGCGATTGTGGCAAAGATCGACCGGGTGACCCCGCAGGTGATCATCGAATCGCGGATCGTGGAGGCCAACAGCAGTTTCAACCGTGAAATCGGTTTCGACTGGGGCACCATCAGCATCGAGGCCTTCAAGATCGGTGGGGCGCTCAGAACCGGCCCCACCACGCTCCAAGCCAACAACATTCCGACCACGTTCCGGCCCGACAACACGATCGGTTTCAACTTCTCTACCCTGTTCGGAACCAACATATCCATCGTGGATGCCAAGCTCTCGGCGAGCGAACTGGAAGGCAAAGCGACAGTGATATCGGCGCCGAAAATCATTACCTTGAACAACAAGGAGGCCACCATCAAGCAAGGCCTCGAGGTCCCCTACCTGGAACGGGACTCCTCGGGCAATGCGACCGTGCGCTTCAAGGACGTTGATTTGCTGCTGCGGGTGACGCCGAAAGTGTCCCAGGATCAGCGTATCGTCATGAACATCTTTGTGACGAAGAACGATGTCGTCGATCCTACGGCGCCGGAGCCGGCGCTTTCCACCAACGAGGCCAAGACCGAAATCCTGGTGGAGGATGGCGATACCATCGTCATCGGCGGGATTTTGAAAGATACGAAGAAGCTGACCGAACAGGGGATTCCGGGCCTGCGCCGCCTGCCGGCAATCGGATGGCTGTTCCGGTCCGAGCGCACCGAAAACAGCAAAAACGAGCTGCTCATCTTCATCACGCCGCGCATCGTCCAACTGGAACAGCGCAAGCTGATTTAAGACGAGCAAGCAGGGCCAACCTCACCCATCGCCGAGGGCGGACGGCAGCGCGTAGCCATCCGCCCTCGGTTTATGGGGTCTTGCGCAGCTCCCTCTGGGCCTCGGCGGCCAGGGGGGAATCCGGCTCCAGTTCGGCCGCTCTATTGAATTCGGCCTTGGCCTGGACATTATTTCCCGCCCCTCGATACGCCCGCCCGAGGTGAAAGTGCAGTTGGGCGACTTTGGGCTCTTTCCGGACCGCCCGCTCCAGCCTCGAAACCGCCTCCCCGTAGCGGCCTTGCTCAATGTACAGGACCCCTAACCCGGCCAGCGCATTGATGAAATCGGGGTTCATTTTGAGAGCTTCCAGAAAATAGCGTTCGGCCTGGTCGAGCTCCTTCTTCTGATAGTAGGCCAATGCCATGTTGGACAGTGCAAAATGGGGTGTCCCGTAAAAGGCATCCTCGATGATCCGCTCATAGGTTTCGATCGCCTTGTCCCACTCTCCCATTTCGCTGTAGGTGTTTCCCAGGCTGTTGATGGCCGGGGCATATCCGGGTTTGAGCGTGATCGCCCGTTGCAGGTAATCGACCGCCTGGTCGTATCGGCCGCGATAATAATAGACGAGTCCGATGTCGAACATGGTGATATGATCATCAGGATTGAGCAACTCCGCTTTTTTGAGTTCCCGCAGAGCTGCAATTAAATTACCGCCGGCCAGGTAGGCCTCGCCCACGTTTCGGGCGGCCTCGGCTGCCGCCGGATTACGTTCAACCGCGGCCCCTGAATCGAAAGCAGCAGACGGTTTGGGCCCGGTCGACGCGCAGCCGGCCACGACCAACCAGAGTGCAAAAAGAGCTAAGATGGTTTTCATGATGACCCTTTCGTCAGGCCGGGCGGGCCGGCGCTGGATTAACGTTTCTTTAGTTGGAGCCGGGCGGCGATTTCCTCGGCCGTCCGGCGGACAAATCGCTGGAACTTTTCGCCCTGCAGTGGGGCCCCGGGGGCCGGCACCGCGTCGAGATCCGAAGGGCGGACGAACGCGGGCAGGTTGATCAGCTCCGGCCGCGGGGTGATGCCGTATTCGGGCGGAAAAGAGTTCTCGAAATACATCTCCTGGAAGATGGAAAACTTGAGGGCGTGCGCCGTGGAGTCTAAAACCGCCACATCTTCCGGCCCGATGACCCCGCTGGATTTCGCGGTGATGAGACCGGCCAGCGCCTCCCCGCCGTGGGTGCAGGCGATGTGACCGTTGCGGTTGGCGGCCAGCTGCCAGTCCATGATCTGCTGCTCGCTGACGGCGGCGAAGAACACCCGCTGCCGGCCGGCGGATTCGTTGTAGCGCTCGACGAGGTGGACTACACGGGGCATCGACACGGGGTTGCCGATCATGGCGGCCTGGGCCACGCTGGGCTTCACCGTCACCGGCACGAACCGGCGCTTGGCGGCATCCGGCTCGAGATAGTAGCGGTAAACGGGGTCGGCATGCTCGGATTGGACTCCCAGGATCTTCGGAAGGGCCGTGATGATGCCCGCCTCGTAGAACTTGAGAAAACCGCTCATCACCGCCGTGATGTTGCCCGCGTTGCCGATGGGGACCACTACCGCCGTGTGGGACACGTCGTACTCCAGATCCTGGGCGATTTCATAGGAATAGGATTCCTGGCCCAGAATGCGCCAGGCGTTCTTGGAGTTGAGCAGGGCCACCGGGTACTCCTCGGACAAGGCCTCGACCACCTTCATGCAGTCGTCGAACACCCCGGGGATCTCGAAAACGGCGGCTCCGCTGCCCAGCGGTTGCCCCAACTGCTGGGGCGTGACCTTCTTGTGCGGCAAAAGCACGGCTGACTTGATCCGGGGCGCAAGATAAGAGCCATACAGTGCGGCGGCGGCCGACGTGTCGCCCGTGGAGGCACACACCGCAAGGACCTCCTCGATCTCCCCGCGTTGGATCATGGCGTTGATATAGCTCAGCGCGCTTGCCATGCCGCGGTCCTTGAACGAGGCGCTCGGGTTCTGGCCGTCGTTTTTGAAATAAAAGTCCGCCCCGACCCGGTCGCGCAGCATGCGGTTTGCCGCGACGAGGGGGGTGTGGGCTTCCCCCAGGTAAACCACGGCCTCCAAGGGAATCACCGGGCCGATGAATTCGTGGTAGCGGTAGATACCCTTGAGCGCCGGCAGGTTCAGCATCCGGCGAAAATCGAATATGCGGCGCCAGAGACCTCCGGGGATTTCCCGGAGGCGCCGGGCCTCCACATCCTCGATCATCAGCACCTGGCGGCATTCCGGGCAGACATAGAGCAGCGCTTCAATGCCGAACTGCGCCCCGCAGCCAAGGCACCGGTAAACCATCCGGCCTTCATGCGACGGGATCAGCCGGGATTGGATATCGCCGGGGAACTCATCGATTCTCATGCGCGGATCTCTTTCAGCCCTCCCATGTAGGGTCTCAGGACGGCGGGGATTTCAACCGAGCCGTCCGGCCGCTGTCCGTTTTCAAGAATCGCCGCGAGGGTGCGTCCCACGGCCAGCCCGGACCCGTTGAGGGTGTGGACCAGTTCCGTACCCTTCTTGCCCTTGCGGCGAAATCGGATGTCGGCTCGCCGCGCCTGGAAGTCTTCGAAGTTGCTGCAGGAGGATATTTCCCGGTATACCCCCTGGGCCGGCATCCAGACCTCGATGTCGTAGGTCTTGGCCGCCGCAAATCCCATGTCCCCCGAACAGAGCAGGACGACTCGATAGGCCAAATCGAGCTTTTCCAGGATGGATTCTGCATTCGACAGCAGGGTTTCAAGCTCCGCGTAGGATGTTTCCGGCGTGCAGAATTTGACCAGCTCCACCTTGTTGAACTGATGCTGACGGATCAGTCCCCGGGTATCCTTGCCATACGAGCCGGCTTCCGACCGAAAGCAGGGGGTGGCGGCGGTGTAACGGAGCGGCAGAGCGGATTCATCCAAGATTTCAGAGCGGTGGATGTTGGTGACAGGCACCTCGGCGGTGGGGATGAGAAAGTAATCCCACTGCTCCAGCTTGAACAAGTCTTGTTCGAACTTGGGCAGTTGTCCGGTGCCGGTCATGGAGGCGCGGTTAACGATAAAGGGCGGCAACACCTCGCGGTAGCCGTGTTCGACCGTGTGCACATCCAGCATGAAGTTGATCAACGCCCGCTCGAGGCGCGCACCGGCGTCGAAATAGAGCGGGAATCGGGCACCGGTGATGCGGGTGGCCCGCTCGAAGTCCAGAATTTTCAAACCGGAACCGATGTCCCAGTGGGCTTTGGGTTCGACGTCAAATAAAGGCGGCGCCCCCCAGGTCTTCACCACGGGGTTGTCGGAACTATCCTTGCCCACCGGCACCGAAGCGTGGGGCAAATTGGGCATGGCCATCAGAATGGCGCCCAGGGAGTCCTGAGTCTCAGACAGGCTTTTCTCCAGGTCCTTGATGCGGGCCGAGACGGTGCGCATCTCGTCCATGAGCGTTTCGGCCGGGTTGCCGGCTTTCTTGAGCCCGGCGATATCGTCCGAAACCACGTTGCGCCGGTGTCGCAGTGCTTCGATTTCCTGCAGCACGCTGCGGTGCCGTGAGTCGATGGCCTTGAATGCGGCCAAGTCGGCGCTCTGTCCCCGGCTGGTCAGCGCAGCCTCCACCGCATCCAAATTCTGTCGAACAAACTTGATTTCTAACATAATTGCATTATAATAATTATTTTAGTATGTTGCTTATCTGCTTGAGGCCGTGGTCAATCAATTTTTTTACACGCACCTAAGGGCATAGTCAATGGCTATTCCCGAATCGTTGTGTGAACCCATCCAACAGGGAGGTCTCATGGAGGAAATCCGTTCCGCCAAAGAGCAGCTTCGCAAGGACGTTGCCAAGAAGCTCGGCGCCATGACGGAAAAACAGCGGGCCGAGAGGATACGGGCCATCGAGACCAGGCTCTACGACTTCGCCAATTTTTTGGAAGCCCGTATCGCCCTGCTTTACATGGCGGGACCGCATGAGGTGCGGACGCTAAACATCATTCGCAGGACCCTCGATTTGAACAAGATCATCGTTCTGCCCGCATTCAAGGCCGAACGCCCGATGGTTACGACGTTGAAAGTGGACACTCCCGACAAAGACCTGATCATGGGGCCGCGTGGTGTGCTGGAGCCGGACCCGGCAATCTGCAAACCGGTGCCGCTGCAGCGCATCGACATCGCCATCATTCCCGGCTTGGCTTTCGATGAGAAGGGTGCGCGTCTTGGCTCCGGCCAGGGCTACTACGACCGGTTCATCCCAGAGCTTCCCATCACCACCCGCAAAGTGGCCTTGGCCTTCGAGGAGCAGATCGTTCCTCAGATCCCCACGGAACCGCACGATCGGCACGTGGACATCATCATCACCCACAAGCGCATCATCTACAAAATCTAAGGCTCGAGGAGTCCAGGGTCCAGGGATTCGACAAAGGTTGCCGTGGACAAGGAATTCCTCAAATACCGCCGGCTGCGCGAAGAGATGGTGCGGCAGCAGATCGAAGCGCGCGGCGTCACGGACCCGCGGGTGCTGGCCGCCATGCGCACGGTTGCCCGCCATCTTTTTGTCAGCGAAGCCCTTCGGGACCAGGCCTATGGAGACTTCCCCCTTCCGATCGGCGAGCAGCAAACGATCTCGCAGCCCTACATTGTGGCCGAAATGACTCAGGCCCTGGACCTGAGCAAAAACGACCGGGTGCTGGAAATCGGCACGGGTTCGGGGTATCAGGCAGCCGTTCTTGCGGAGATCGCCTACCGAATCTACACCATCGAGCGGATCCGCCCGCTTTACCTGTCGGCCCGGCGGTTGTTCGACGAGATGCGGCTTTACACGATTGTCACCCGGTACGGGGACGGCACCAAGGGTTGGGAAGAGGAAGGCCCGTTTGATGCCATCATCGTCACCGCCGGTGCCCCCGTGGTCCCCGAAAGTCTGCTCCATCAACTGGCGCTCGGTGGACGGATGGTGGTTCCGGTGGGCAACCAGCACACCCAAGAGCTGATGCGCATCACCAAGGACGAGCACGGGACCCATCGTACCAATCTGGGCGGCTGCCGCTTTGTAAAGCTTGTCGGCGAAGAGGGCTGGGAAGAGATTTAAGGCGTGGTCAGGTGGTCTTTCAGCACCGCGATGAACGCCTCGCCGAGGGGGGAGAGACTGCGCTGCCGGTGGCGTGTCAGATAGAAGCTGCGCGTCAAATCCACCCCGTCCACCGCCAGAGCGCTCACGTGGCCGGAGGCAATGTCGTCGTCCACCGCCAGCGTGGACAAGATCGAGATGCCCACCCGGTTTTTGATGGCTTGCCGGATGGCTTCGGTGCTCCCCATTTCGGCCACGATGTTGAACTCATCCAGGCCGTGACCGATTCGCGCCAAGCTTTCCTGAAAGGATTGGAGGGTCCCGGAACCGCGTTCGCGCACAATGAAGGGTTCGGAGAGCAGTGCAGCGAGCGACACCCTTTTTTTCCCCGCCCACGGGTGTTCTGCCGGGACGATCAACTTCATCTGGTCGTTCAGCACCTTTTGCTGGAAAATGCTCCGGTTTTTGACCTCTGCGCCCACCACCCCGATTTCCAGTGTCCCCGCAAGGATTTCGCTGACGATTCCACTCGTGTCTTCGATGTGCAGCGATACGCCGATTTCCGGATAGCGCTTTTTAAAAATGCCTAACGCTACAGGCAAAAGGTAAGTGCCGGGGATCGTGCTGCCGCCGATGACCAGGTTGCCTCGCATCCGCCCCTGGTGTTCAGCGATGGCCGCTTCGGCTTCGTCTCTCAGGGATAGCAGGCGGCGGGCGTAGCCGTGGAGCAGCCGGCCGGCTTGAGTGGGAACGGCCTGCCGGGACAGACGGTCGATCAAGCGGCATCCGAAGTGGGCTTCGAGATCTTGGACATGGCTGCTCACCGTCGGTTGGGAGAGGTGGACGAGCGCAGCCGCCTTTGAAAAGCTTTTTGCCTCCACCACCCTGCAGAACACATGCAGCTGCCAAAGATCCATGCCGATGCGATCCCAACTCAGCGCCGGTCGGCGGGGCGCGAAAATTTAGCGATGAGCCGTTCATTCACCACCGACGGCACCATCCCCTTGACGTCGCCCCCGAACTGCGCGGCTTCCTTGATGATGGAGGAGCTGGTGTAGATCCATCGCATTCCGGTCATGAGGAAAACTGTTTGGATCTCACGGTTCAGGCGGCGGTTCATCAGGGCCATCTGGAATTCATACTCGAAATCCGACAGGGCGCGCAGGCCGCGCAGTACCGCACTGGCCCCGCGCCGGGCGGCATAATCCACCAGCAGCCCATCGAATGAATCGATTTCCACGAGGGGCGAGCCGTTCAGGCTGACCCGGAGCATCTCCTTGCGTTCATCAAGGGAGAAGAGGAACTGTTTCTTGGGGTTTTTCAGAATGGCGACAATGACCCGGTCGAAAATCTTCAATCCGCGGTGAATCAAATCCAAATGGCCGTTCGTGACGGGGTCGAACGATCCCGGGTAGATGGCGATGTGCTCCATTCGGCAGCCTCCTCATGTGTCCGGGGACGACAAGAACCGCACCTTGCCAAACCGCATCTTACTACCACATGGTGCATGGCTCCGGCAATCGATTTGGTGACCATGGCCCGAATCACCCGGCCGATGGGGCCTGTTCCTCGGGCGTCTTCATCAGGACCCTGCCGGAGGCGCGCAAGGGTCGAGATATAAAAACGACACCACGGTTTTACCGTAGCGGCGGCGGTCGGCAAGGGCATACGGCTCAGCGGCGGCCACGGGTTCCCGGTCATCGTGCTCAACGACAATCATGGCACCGGGGCTCATGCAGCGGGTCTGAGCCAAATGCTGAAGAGCGGGTGTCACCAAGCCCGCATGATAGGGAGGGTCCATGAAGGCGAGGTGAAACGGACCACAACCAACCCGAAGGCAGTTCAAATTCCTGCCGGCGTCCCAGCGGATCACGCGGGACCGGTCTGCAAGACGGCAGGCCGCCAAGTTGCTCTGCAGCACGCTCAGTGCCTGCCGTCCGATCTCGACGAACACAGCTGCCGCCGCACCTCGACTGAGCGCCTCGATGCCGTAAGCCCCGGTCCCGGCAAACAGGTCGAGGACCTGCGCATCCCGCACTGCGTGTCCCAGGATGTTGAAAATCGACTCGCGGGTCCGGTCCGCGGTGGGTCGGGTAAGAATCCCCGGCACCGCCGCCAGCCGGCGCCCCCGCAATTCTCCAGCGATGATTCGCAGTGGCATGCTCAGTAGGTGAAGTCGATGATCACCCAATCCGTTTCCACATCCCAAAAGGACATGAAGAAAAGGAGATGGTGAAGGCCCAACGGCAGGCCGCGGCGGCCGGCCGACGCCTTGACGCTCAGCCGATACGGCAGTCCTCTTGCGATGCGGTCCAACGGAGTGATTTTCATTCCGTCGAGCCGACTCACCCTGGCCTGGGCTTCTTCGAAAGAAGGGGTAATCTCCGGCTCGCGTTCATAGGCGCGTCGAACGATAAACTCGTGACGGATGTCGTCATACCGAATCGATTGGGCCGCCTGGATATCCGCTAGGGTTTCATTCCGCCACAGGGTGTTCACCTGTTTGAGCACAATCCGGAATACGAAAAGGGTCGGTGTGCCGCTGAGGACGGTTTGCCGGAGTTCCTCGTTGAAGGCGTTCCGAAGAGTGACATGCAGCAACAGGTCGTCTGGGCTGTTCGACACCGTGATGTCGCTGAGGATCGCCCGTTGCGCATGCACCGCCGGAGAGCTGATCAGAATCAGCCCTATCAGCAGGGCAAATCCGAGACGGTAGTTGGTGCGGGAGGCCATTGCGGCCGGATCACCTCTCTGCGCCTGTGCGGCCGGCTGTACCACAGGTGCCAAGGGATTCTTGCGGCGAGCATCGCCGCAAGAATCGCAGCGCCTGTTCTGCGCGTCGGGCAGGCTTGGATCAATGGTGACTGCATTATCCGATCGGATTTTAAAATGCAAGCGGCCACTTGGCCTCGGCGCAGGTGTGAACCCCTGCCGTTTCCGGCGCCACTCCTGCTGAAGCGGAGGCAAATCCAAGGCGGATCCCAGGGATTGCCGGGGCTGCAGGCTTCTGCTATGATCCGCTTCCGGTCGGTTTGCAACGATCGTTCAGGGAGGCCCCTGTGCTTGCGAAAGTTCTGAGCAGTGCGGTGCTGGGTATCGATGCCTATCGCGTGGAGGTGGAGGTCGATATCAGCTCGGGGCTTCCCAGTTTCTCGACCGTCGGTTTGCCCGAGGCGGCGGTCAAAGAAAGCAAGGAGCGCGTGAAGTCCGCCATCACGAATTCCGGCTATCGCTTTCCGGACGATCGCATCACGGTCAACCTCGCGCCGGCGGATATCAAAAAGGAGGGCACCGGGTTCGATCTACCCATCGCTCTGGGGATTCTGGCGGCCACCGGATTCGTGCCGCAGGAGCGGGTTTCCCGCTATCTGGTGCTGGGGGAGCTTTCGCTGGACGGCCGTGTCAAGCCGGTGCGGGGGTCGTTGCCGATGGCCATGGCAGCACGTCAGGCCGGCCATCCGGCCATCATCGTTCCCTATGAAAACGGCCGTGAAGCCTCCGTCATCCACGATATCACGGTGCTACCGGTCAAGACCCTGGCGCAGGTGGTGGGGTTCTTACGGGGGGATGCCCCCATCGAACCTCAGCAAACCAACCTTCGCAGGCTGTTCGAGAACGATGGCGCCTTCGACGTGGATTATGCCGAGGTGTGCGGGCAGGATCACGCCAAGCGAGCGCTTGAAATCGCGGCCGCCGGGGGCCACAACCTCATCATGGTCGGGCCGCCCGGTTCCGGCAAGACCATGCTGGCGAAACGGCTGCCGACCATCCTGCCGCCGCTGACCTTCGAGGAGGCCATCGAGACCACCAAGGTCTTCAGTGTGGTCGGCATGTTGGCCAAAGGCCAGGCATTGATCACCCGCCGCCCCTTTCGATCACCGCATCACACCATCTCGGATGCCGGACTGATCGGCGGGGGACACATCCCCCGACCGGGCGAGGTGAGCCTGGCGCATCACGGGGTGTTGTTCCTGGACGAGCTGCCGGAGTTCAAAAAACACGTGCTTGAGGTGCTGCGCCAGCCGTTGGAGGACATGCAGGTGACCATTTCCCGCGCCGCCTCGGCCCTGACCTACCCGGCCAGCGTCATGCTGGTGGCCGCGATGAATCCTTGCCCGTGCGGGTATTACGGCGATCGAACCCATGCGTGCCGATGCACCGCGGCGTTGATCCAACGTTACCGCTCGCGGATCTCGGGGCCGCTGCTGGATAGGATCGACCTTCATGTGGAGGTTCCCGCCGTCCCCCACCGCGAGCTCCTGCAGAAGGCGCCGGCCGAGTCGTCGGCCGGCATCCGCGGCCGCGTGGTTGCGGCTCGCAGCATTCAGGCCACTCGCTTTGCACGCGCCAAGATTTTTTGCAATGCCCAGATGAGCAGCCGTCACATTCGCAGTTTTTGCCCGATCGACGCGGCGTCACGCCAACTGCTCGAGTCCGCCATCGACCGGCTCGGGCTGTCCGCACGGGCTTTCAACCGCCTGCTCAAGATCGCGCGCACCATTGCGGACCTGGCGGGTGCGGCGGACATTATGGTCGAGCATATCTCCGAGGCGATCCAGTACCGCAGCCTCGATCGGGGCAGCCGGATCGCCCGCTGACGGCCGGGCGCCTCGCATGGGATGGGGCGGCCTTGCGCGTGCCGTTTTGGCAACAGGAGCATGTATTCATGACGGGTACCTCTGCCGTTGATAACGATCGATTGCCGCCGGTTGGCACCGCCTCCTCGAATCCGCCCTCCGCACCTGCGGACAAGGTCTATCGGACATTGCAGTCGTTGCGCCGGTCCTTTATCCGGATCGGTGCCGTGGTGTTGGTGACCGCGATCGCCGGCTTCTTTCTCGCGGAGCCGATCCTGAGGAGCCTTCAGATGCGCACCGGCGTAACGTTGGCGGCATATGGCATCCCGGAGACCTTTTTCACGCTTTTGAATCTGGCGCTTGCCGTTGGGGTCTTCGTGAGCATGCCCTATATCCTTTATGCCGTCCTGGCCGGAGTGCAGCCCCTGTTCCCGGCCTTGACTCGCCGCATGGTGCGAGGGTTCTGGCTGGCCTCAGTCGTCCTGTTTTACGCCGGGGTGGCTTTCTGCCTGAACATTTCCCTGCCCTACGGGGTCGCTTTTCTGCTCGAATTTCAAGGTCCGCACATCGAGGCCATCATCTCGGTCCAGAAGTTTGCCGCATTCTGCCTGCTGTTTCTGTTCGGGTTCGGCATCATCTTTGAACTGCCGCTCGCCATGATCTTAGCCGGTCGCATGGGCATGGTGACCTATCCCGCTCTGGCGCGAAACCGCCGCTATGCCATCCTGGCCATCACCATTGTCTCCGCCATGTTGACCCCCACGCCGGATGCCTTCAACCTCGCCATGATGGCAGTGCCGTTGTACCTGCTTTTCGAGCTGGGGCTGATCGGGATGCGATTGGAGCGGAAATAGCCGGCCGGGAGCCGATGATGGCCAAGATAGTGGATTTGAAATCATTTCGGGACAGGACGTTTGAGCTGAAATGCTTCGGCCCCTGGCAGCAGCGTTTCGGGGAAGTCTACGGGATCGACACCCGGGTTTCCGACCTGTCCGACAAGACGGTGTTCTGCCTGGCGCAACCCGGGGAGAACAGCTCGCTGGCCTTCTATGAACTCATCATGGGAGCGCTTGACCTCGGTCCGGCGGTCAAGTTCTACTACCTCGACAACGACGAGCAGATGCGTGTGGTGGACATTCACCTGCTGCTGGCCGACCAGGTCCGCTTTGAAATGATGCGCCGCCTGGGTTGGGTTCAGAAATTTCCGGGAAATCATCTGCGCCTAGCCGAAGCGGTCCGCAATTTTGAAGCCGCCAAGCAGCAGGCCCGTTCAAGCCCTCCGCAGCTAAACGAGACCCACCCGGAGC
Source organism: Desulfobacterales bacterium (assembly GCA_041736435.1). Lineage (GTDB taxonomy): Bacteria > Desulfobacterota > Desulfobacteria > Desulfobacterales > SpSt-501 > SpSt-501. The sequence goes on from JBGSTS010000002.1 coordinate 52,383, forward strand.
ATGCGGCCTATTGCCGGCTCACGAGCGGCGACAAGGATGTGTTCATCCGCCGGCTGCTGAGAGAGGCTATCGATGCGTTTAAAAAACAGCTCGGAGAATAGAACCGTCATTCGATGCGGGAGGTGACCAGCGCAATCAGCTCGGCGGGGGTGTGGGAGCGCGTGATCTGCATCAACTGCGCCCGGTAGACCTGCACTGCGCTGATGCCGAACACGCTCACATCATATGCTTTCCAGTGTCCGTCTTTTTTCAGCGTGCGGATCTCCACGGGGATCAGCCGGTTCATCCACCTGACCGTGGCGATCACCCGGGCCTGTGTGGGCCCGGTGATCTCCTGTGTTTCAACGGTGACGCGTTCGTCGGTGTAGCGCTTTTGAAGCTCGCCCAGGTAATACTTCCCCAGAAACCGCGAGAAGACATCGACAAATTCATGGCGCTCGGACTCCGTGAACCCTCTCCATTTATCCGCCAGGGCACGTTTCGAGAACTCGGTGAAATCGAACCATTCCGCCAGCACCTTGAACAGCTGTTCCTGCTGGAGGGGCTTGCGCTCCGCTGAGTGATACGCCGGGTCGTTGAGGATGCGAATGGCGGCGGCGATGCTTTTCCGGGAAGCCTCCGCTGGTCCGTCCGCGAGGGCGGTGCCGGCCAGGCTCGCCGCCGTCCAGGTGAGGATGACGATACCGAGGCGCGTCCAGCGCCGAATGGTGGGCGGGGTCGTGAACATTCCTATTGACAATCCGAAGGGATCTCTATATTGCGCAATACATTCTTAGCGCAGTTACTGCCATCGACCATCACATATTAAAGGAGGTCAGAATGACGAAAGCTGATTTAATCGAGGCCATGGCCAAAGACGCTGCTATCTCGAAGACCGCTGCCGGGGCGGCCCTAGACTCCTTTATCGACGGGATCGTCAAGGGCCTCAAGAAAAAAGACGGCAAAATCAGTCTGGTGGGTTTCGGCACTTTTTCCAAGGGGCGCCGCAAAGCCCGTAAGGGAAGAAACCCTCAGACCGGTGCAGAAATCAAGATCAAGGCGGCGACGGTTGTCAAATTCAAGGCCGGCAAAAAACTCAAGGCCGCTGTCTGACCCATTCTAACACAAATAGTAAAACGTAAGGGCGGTTTGCCATCATGGCAACCGCCCTTTTTTGTCCTGCCCCTTTAAACCAATACCGTAAGCGATCACGGCAGCGTAACCCGTTTTACGCTGTCGTGATCGCTTTGCGGATGCGTTCCATGGCGATCTGCACTTTATCGTAGTCGTTGAAGGCGCTGACCCGGATGTATCCAGCGCCGCAGCGGCCGAATCCCACCCCCGGCGTGCAGGCCACGTTGGCTTTCTCCAGCAGCAGATCAAAAAACTTCCAAGAATCCATGCGGCTGTCCACCCAAATGTAGGGCGAATTCTCTCCCCCGATGCATTCATAGCCCAAGGCCGAGAGTTCGCTGCGGATCAGTTTAGCGTTGCGCAGGTAATAGTCCGACAGCTCCCGGCACTGAGTCAGTCCCGCGACGCTGTACACGGCTTCGGCCGCTCGCTGCACGGGATATGAGACCCCGTTGAACTTGGTCGTGTGGCGGCGGTGCCAGAGGGCATGCACCGGTTGCGGTTCGCCTGCCGCGGTGAAGGCGGTACAGGCGTGGGGCACCACCGAGTAGGCGCAGCGGGTGCCCGTGAAACCGGCCATTTTGGAGAAGCTGCGGAACTCGATCGCCACCTCCGTCGCTCCTTCGATTTCATAGATCGAATGGGGCAGGCCGGTATCGCGGATGAAGACCTCGTAGGCCGCGTCATACAGGATGATGGCCTTCCGCTCCCGAGCGAAATCCACCCACTCTTTGAGCTGGGCTTTGCCGATGGTGGCCCCGGTGGGATTGTTCGGGAAACACAGGTAGATCAGGTCCACCTCGGTTTCAGGCAGTGCCGGGATGAAGCCGTTTGCCCGGGTGCCGTCCATGTAGACGACCCCCTTGTAGCGGCCGTTCACGAAAGCCCCGGTGCGCCCGGCCATGACATTGGTGTCCAGATAAACCGGGTAGACCGGGTCCGGGATCGCCACCGTGATGTCTGTGGCAAAGACCTCTTGGATGTTGCCGTTGTCGCACTTGGCGCCGTCGCTCACGAAGATCTCGTCGGCGGCGATGTTCGCGCCGCGCGACTGGAAATCGTGCTTTGCGATCTTTTCCCGCAGGAAGTCATAGCCCTGCTCCGGGCCGTAGCCCCGGAAGGTGGACGCCTCGCCCATTTCGCCGACGGCCTTGTGGAACGCCTGGATGCAGGCCGCCGGCAGCGGTCGGGTGACATCGCCGATGCCGAGTTTGATGATCTCTCTGCCGGGATGGGCTTTCTGAAAAGCCGCCACGCGTTTGGCAATGTCCGAAAACAGGTAGGAGGCCTCCAGCTTAAGGTAATTCTCGTTAATCTTGATCAAGGTTCACCTCCGGGGATCGGTTGCATTAAAAGAGCTTTTTCTTAGTTGAGGCGGCGGCAAATTTCAACTTATTTCTTGACTTCGATTGACATCCTTAATAGGAAAAACTAGATATTCCCAGCGCTTCACCGAACCACATCCCATCGCCGTGCCCTCATGGAAGGGGCATTCAACCAACGCATCTGAAGGGAGGACTTCGATGAAAAACGAGCAGTTTTTTTCGGTCGGTCGGTTCCTGGTCTTGGCCGGGTGTCTCCTGGCAATGCTGATGCCCGCCGCGGCCGAGGCCCGCGACATCAAGATCGGGATCGTCGACACCTACAGCGGGCCGGCAGCGGTCTTCGGAAACGATGCGCTGAACGGTTTTAAGCTGGCGGTCAACGAAATCAACCAGCAGGGGGTGCTCGGCGGCAAGATCGTGTTCACCACCCGCGATGAGCAGTTCAAGGTGGACATCGGTTTGAATGTGGCCAAGGAGCTGGTGCTCAAGGAGAACGTCGATGTTTTGGTCGGCACCATCAACAGCGGCGCCTCGATGGCGATCTCCGAGGCCGTGGCCAAGAAGGAAAAGATTCCTTTCATCGTTTGGACCGCCAAGAGCGAGAACATTACGGGCAAAGCCGGGCATCGGTATGTTTTTTCCACCGCCGAAAATACAGCTATGGCCGGCAAGTCGGCGGCGGTCGCATTTGCCAAAAAACCGTATAAAAAGTTCTGGATCGCCGGGGACGATTACGAATACGGCCATGCCATTGCCGATGCGATCTGGCGCAACTTGAAAAAAATCAAACCCGAAGTGGAGACCATCGGCAAAACCTGGTGGAAACCGGGCGAACCCGACCTGATCCCCTACCTCACGGCCATTCAAACCGCAAAGCCGGATTGCATCATTTTTGCAACGGGGGGAGCCAGCATGGCCAATGTCCTGAAAGCCATCAAGACCACGGGCATGGAAAACAAGATCCCGGCCTGGATCCACACGGCGACCGACCATTCTGTCTTGAAGCCCCTCGGGATGAATGCGCCGGAAGGGGTCATGGGCACCATCCAATACCACTACTACTACCCCGAGACGGCTGCCAACAAGAAGTTCGTGGCGGACTTCCAAGCCGCGTATGGCAACCCGCCCGGTTTCCCGGCATTTAACGCCTACACGACCGCCCAGCTGATTGCCGAAGCCTTCCGCAAAGCCGGCAAGATCGACAAGGAGAAATTCATCGACGCCATGGAAGGCCTGAAGGTCGACACGCCGGTCGGCAAAGTCGAAATGCGCGCTTGCGACCATCAAGCCGTCTACCCCATGTTCCTCGGCACCACCAAAATCTCCAAGGAGTTCGGGGGGGCCATCGCCGCGGACATCATCACCTTGCAGGGCAACGACGTCATGCCCACTTGCGAGGAGATCGCCGAAGCGCGCAAGCAAAAATAAGCCCTCTTTCGAGTCTGCCCGCCGGTCCCGCGCGATCGCAGCGGGCAGACCGCTTGTGTGCAAATGGAAAGCTACGTCACCTTTTCAGGCTTGATTAGCCAGTTTCTGGTGGGGCTGAGCCGGGCGATGATTCTCTTCATCGTCTCCTCGGGCCTGAGCTTCATTTTAGGGGTGCTGCGGGTGCCCAATGTGGCCCACGGCTCGCTCTACATGATCGGCGCCTTTACGGCCCACACCCTGGCCGTGGCCGCCGGCGGCGGGGTTGCCGGATTCTGGCTGGCGATGGTTTTTGCCCCGATCGCCGTGGCCCTGATCAGCCTGGTCGCCGAACGATTGCTCTTTTGCCACCTCTATGAACGCGAACACCTGATGCTGCTGCTCTTCACCTTTGCCCTGGCCCTCATCTTGGGCGACCTCACCAAAATCACCTGGGGAGCGGACTATCGCTCCCTAGTGGCGCCGCCGTTCCTGCAAGGCTCCGTGCCGGTGCTCGGGACGCCTTTTCCGAAATACAATCTATTTCTTTTAGCGGTCGGACCGGTGGCGGCGGTCGGGCTGTGGTTGTTTTCAAACAAAACTAAAATCGGGAAAATCGCCCGGGCCGCCGCGGTGGACCGGGAGATGGTCGGCGCCATCGGTATCAACGTCAGCTGGGTGTTTGCATTGGCATTCGTATTGGGTTGTTTCCTCGCTGGTCTCGGCGGTGCCCTGGTGTCGCCGACTGTGAGCATCACCCTGGGCATGGACCACACCATTATCATCGAGGCGTTTCTCATCGTAACGATCGGCGGCCTCGGCAACATGTGGGGCGCCCTGGCAGGATCGTTGATTTTCGGTATTTCCCAGTCGATCGGTGTCCTGCTGTGGCCGCAGTTTGCGATTGTCTTCCCTTACCTGGCCGTCGTTGTTATCCTGACGCTCAAACCATCCGGACTTCTCAAATCAGTCTGGTAAAAAAGGCCGCTATGACCAGGAGCCTCATCCTTTCGCGATCGTCCTTGTGGTGGAGTGCCGCGTTGTTGACATTGCTGCTGCTGGTGCCCCTCTGGGGTAGCCGGTTTACCATTTACATTTTGGCAGTGATTTTCGTGACGGCGCTTCTGGCCATGAGCCTTAATCTCCTGGTGGGCCACGGGGGGATTTACCAATTCCACCATGCGGCCTTTTATGGCGTGGGGGCCTACACCGCGGGCCTCATCGCGGCCAAGACCTCATGGCCGGTGTGGATCGGCTTCTGCGCCGGACCCTTCATGGCGGCGGCTGCGGGTTGGGTGATCGGTCTTTTCTGTGTCCGTCTCACCAAGCTGTATTTCGGAATGCTGCAAATTTCTCTCGGATCCCTGATCTGGATCGTCGCGTTGCGCTGGTACAGCCTGACCGCCGGTGACGACGGGATTCACGGCATCCGCATGCCGGAGGTCCTGGCGGGAAGCGTCAATATCTACTATTTTCTGCTGGCGGTCGTGACCGGGTGCGTCCTGATCATGTTTTTGATCTACAAATCGCCTTTCGGCGTCACGCTGCGGGCGATCCGGGACAACCCGCAGCGCTGCGAGGCGGTGGGCATCAACGTGCGGCAGCACCAGCTGCTGGCCATCATTATCGGCACGTTTTTCGCCGGTGTGGCAGGCGTGCTGTTCGTCGTACTCGAAGGGTCGATTTTCCCGGACATGCTCTTTTGGGTGCTTTCGCTCGAGGTCCTCATCATGTGCCTGCTGGGCGGCTGGTTTACCTTTTTCGGGCCGGTGGTCGGCGCGGCCATCATGGTGACGCTGCGGACCTTTGTCGGCAGCGTCACGGAGTACTGGACCATGATTCTGGGGATCGTGCTGATCCTCCTGATTTTTTTCCTGCCCGAAGGAATTATGGGGATCAACTTCCGTGAGTGGGGCCGGCGTCGTTCCCGCCGTGCGGCTGCTCGCGCCGCGGAAAATGCAGATGCTGCTGGTTGAAGACCTTCACAAGTCCTTCGAAGACTTCACCGCAGTCGACGGCGCCAACCTCCAGGTCCGGCAGGGCGATCTCGTCGCGGTCATCGGGCCCAACGGTGCGGGCAAGACCACCCTGTTCAACCTGATCACCGGTCACCTCAAAGCCGACCGCGGCCGGATCCGGTTCCGGGACCAGGACATCACCCGCCAGGCGGCGCATGTGATCTGCCGCAAAGGCATTGCCCGTTCTTTTCAGATTGCCAATATCTTTCACCGGCTGTCGGTCTTTCGCAATGTCCAGGTTTCGGTGCTTGCCCAAAAAAAATTGAGCCGGACCCTTTTTCGGCCGGCACAGACGCTGGTCGTCGAGGAGACCAACCGCATCCTCCAAAGCGTGGGCCTCCAGAACAAAAACCTGGATGTCGCCGGTTCCCTGTCGCATGGGGACAAGCGCATCCTTGAAATTGCGATTGCTCTCGGCAATGAACCCGAATTGCTTATTTTAGACGAGCCGACCGCCGGCATGTCGCCCGAGGAAACCGCCAGTACCATGGAACTGGTCAAGCGGCTGGCCCGGGAACAAGGGCTCACCATTCTCTTCTGCGAGCATGACATGGACGTGGTCTTCAACGTGGCGACCAGCATCATGGTGATGCAGCATGGCCGCACCATCATCCAGGGCACACCGGAGAATGTCCGGCGCAATACCACGGTCCAGGAAGCCTATCTGGGGGGAGGCTGACCCATGCTCGAGGTTCAGGGCATTCATGCCTACTACGGGTTGAGCCACATCCTGTTCGACGTCTCGCTCAAGGTGGGAAAGGGGCAGGTAGTCTGCCTGCTCGGCCGCAACGGCGCGGGCAAGACCACCACGCTGAAGAGCATCATGGGGCTGACGCCGCCCGCGCGCGGCCGCATCCGCTTCAACCAGGAGGATGTCACCGGCTGGCTGCCTTACCGCATGGCCCGCCAAGGGGTTGGCTTTGTCCCGGACAACCGCCGTATTTTCACGGATTTGACCGTCGGCGAGAATCTGGAAATCGCCGCGCGCCCGGGGCCGGGTGCTGAGAAATGGGACAAGGACCGGGCCTACGATCTCTTCCCGGCGCTCCGTCCGATGGACCAGCGCCGGGGAGGGCTGCTGAGCGGCGGGGAGCAGAAAATGCTCGCCATCGCCCGGGCGTTGATGATCAACCCGCAGTTTCTTCTGCTCGATGAACCCACCGAAGGGCTAGCGCCGTTGCTGGTCAAGTCTCTTGGCGAGCGCATTCAGAAACTCAAGGAGCTCGGCCTCACCGTGCTGCTGGCCGAACAGAACCTGAGGTTCACTCTCGGTCTGAGCGACTACGGCTACATCATCGACAACGGGCGAATCTGCCACCAGGGCAACGTGGCCGAATTGGTCAACGACCCCGAGGTCAAGAAGATCTGCGGAATTTGAAGCGGCCGTTGGCGGCCGCTTCAAATTGAGGCTGTGTGCCAAGGCACACAGCCGGACGCGGCAAAATGACAAACCCATCGAAGTGGAGGGAGCAGACTGTATGGCGTATTACGCGATTGCAGACCTATCGCCGAAAAAGCCGGCCGAAGGGGTGGAGCTTCGGATCATCCATGGGGAGCGCATGACCGTGGGCTTCTTCACCATCGCTCAAGGCTCCGCCATCCCCGAGCATGCCCACCCCCACGAGCAGATCGGCACCGTGCTCACGGGCCTGATGGAGCTCACGATCGCGGGCGAAAAGCACCCGGTTTCTGCGGGAGGCGCCTACCAGATCCCCCCCAATGCCACGCACTCCGGCCGCTGCCTCGAGGGCCCGGCCGAGGTGATCGAGATGTTCAGCCCGGTGCGCGAAGACCTCAAATAGCAGGCTGTTTGCAGTTTTCATAATAGGGGCAGTGCGTTAAGGTCATTCCCTCTTGTCGTCTTGAAAGTTTTAAAAACCCCAGCGTTTGTCGCCGGCAAGCTGTTGTTTATGGCGTGCCGGTTTCAATTTAGTTTAGCCCACCACGGCATTTTGACACCCTTGCTCAAGTCGAATAGAAGAAGGCTTGCCACGGCAAATTGCAAAAATCGAGAGGCTGCCGATGAAAAACCATAATGGCCAGGCCAGGCCCAACCGCAGCCAGGGCCCGGTCCAACTGGAGCATATCGAGGCCATCGAAAAGCGGCTCTGGGCCGCTGCCGACACCCTGCGTTCCAACTCGAACTACGCCAGCAACGAATACTTCATGCCGGTGATGGGCCTCATTTTTCTGCGGCACGCCTACAGCCGCTATCTTTCAGTCAAAGACGACATCGAAGACAACCTGCCCAAGCGCGGGGGAAAGACTCGCGCCCTGGCCAAGGGGGATTTCTCCCGGAAAAGTGCGATCTTCCTGCGGCCGGAGGCCGAGTTCGACTCCTTGGTCGGCCTGACGGACAGCGACGATCGCGCCAAGGCGATCATCGATGCGATGGATTCCATCGAGGCCGACTACGAAACCCTGCGGGGTGTGCTGCCCAAGGCTGAATACCAGGAGCTCGACAACGCCGTGCTCGGGCAGTTGCTCCGCACCCTCAACCCCGACGAGCTGAAACACTCCTCCGGCGACGTCTTCGGCCGGATCTACGAATACTTTCTGACTCAGTTCGCTGACCTAAAGGCCCACGACAACGGCGAGTTTTTCACCCCGGTGTCCCTCGTCGCGCTGATCGCCAACGTGATCGAGCCGGCCGGCGGCATCGTGCTCGACCCGGCCTGCGGCTCCGGCGGCATGTTCGTGCAAAGCGCACATTTCGTAGAGCGCCTGCACGCCAACCCTTCCGAGAAGCTCACTTTCTACGGCCTCGAAAAGAACGCCACCACCATTCGCCTGGCCAAGATGAACCTGGCCGTCCACGGCCTGGAGGGCAACATCCAGAAGGCCATCACCTACTATGAAGACCCGCACGAGTTAGCCGGCAAAGCCGATTTCGTGATGGCCAATCCGCCCTTCAACGTGGACGAGGTGGACGCGGACAAGGTGAAGAACGACCCGCGCCTGCCCTTCGGCCTGCCGGGGGTGAACAAGGGTGGCAAGGTCTCGAACGGCAACTACCTCTGGATCAGCTACTTCTACAGCTACCTGAACGAGACCGGCCGCGCCGGGTTCGTCATGTCCTCCCAGGCATCGAGCGCCGGCCGGGACGAGGCCAAGGTGCGCCGGAAACTGATCGAGACCGACGACGTGGACATCATGATCGCCATCCGCGCAAACTTCTTCTACACCCGCACCGTGCCCTGCGAGCTGTGGTTCCTCAACCGAAACAAGCCGAAGGCCCACCGCGACAAGGTCCTGATGATCGATGCACGCAACATCTACCGCAAGGTGACGCGCAAGATCTACGACTTCAGCCCGGAGCAGCTCTCGAATCTGTTGGCCGTCGTCTGGTTGTACCGGGGGCAGCCGGAGCGATTTATCGATCTGGTTTTCGGCTATCTTCAAAGCATGCTGGATGAAATCGACTTCTGCTACCAGCCGCAGACTTCCGGCAGCAATGATGCTGCGCCGCTCTATGGCTATGCGATGGCGACCGAAGCGCTGCTTTCGGCTATTAACCCCTTCACCGAGGCCTTGGATGAAGAAACCCCGCATTCCGGAGCGATGAAGGAGCTGGCCGCAAGCATCGATGCGTTGGATGAGCAGGTCGATGGGTTCCAGGCTGCGATCAATGCCGAACAGGGCCCCTGGCAAAAGCAGAAAAAGAGCGCCAAAGCCCTGAAGGAAGCGGTACAGCGGCTGGCGCCCCTGGCCGAAAAAAGCCGCGACCTGGCCAGGCAGGCCGATGACGTCTTTAAGCGAGCCGGCCGCGTGATAGAGGTTTGCGAGACGGAGTTGGACGCCCGCGGCAGCAGCCTCTGGAACGCCCGCGAGGTGGCCCGCGCGCGCAAGACCGCGGATGCCGCGCACCAGGCGCTGGTCGAGCAGCTCAAGCGCGTACGCTATTTCCACAAGCAGGCGGCCTGGCTGACCGAGCGCTTCCCGGACGGCGAGCTGCGCGACGTGGAAGGCCTGGTCAAGCTGGTGGATCGGTCCGAACTGGAAGCCAACGACTTCAGCCTCACCCCCGGTCGATACGTCGGCGTGGCTCCCGAAGTGGAAGACGACGGATTCGATTTCGAGGAAACCCTGCGCGAGATCCACATCGAGCTGGAGGGGCTGAACGCCGAGGCCGCCGAGCTGGCCGCGCGGATTTCCCGGAACTTCAAGGAGCTGGGGATATGAAATTCGATCCTGAGAAACCCTATGATGACCTCCCGCTGCTGCCGCCATCTGTCGAGGTCGAGACAAGGCCTGTCCTCAAGAAAGCCATTCAGGCCGGAAGGGCGTTGGCCGAGCTGAAAGGACTGGGCGCGACCATCCCCAATCAAGGCATTTTAATCAACTCCCTCATACTTCAGGAGGCCAAGGCCAGTTCTGAAATCGAGAACATCGTTACAACCAATGACGCCCTTTTCGTTGCCTTCAGTGCAAGCTCCTCGCAGGGCGATCCGGCGACGAAAGAGGTGCTCCGCTACCGGGAAGCGCTTTGGGAGGGGTTTGACGCCCTGAAGAAAAGGCCTTTGCTCACCACCAACCTTTTCATCCGGCTTGTTCAGACCATACGGAAAAATAAGGCAGGCATTCGCAATACCCCGGGCACGAAGGTTCAGAACGCCGCCACCGGCAAAACTATTTTCACACCACCGGAGGGCGAGCGGCTTCTTCGTGACAAGCTGAAAAACCTCGAAGATTACATCCACACCGAGGACGGAGTCGATCCCCTCGTCAAGCTCGCGGTCATCCATTACCAGTTCGAAGCGATCCACCCATTCACCGATGGTAACGGCCGCACAGGCCGGATTCTGAACAGCCTTTTTCTCGTGCAGCGGGGCCTGCTGGACCTGCCGGTCCTCTATCTCAGCAAATACATCATTCAGCATAAAAGCGATTACTATCGCCTGCTGCGGGCGGTCACCGAAAAGCAACAATGGGAGCCCTGGATCCTCTACATTTTGGATGCGGTTCAGGAGACGGCTGACTTCACCCGCAAACGGATTATCGACATCCGCGATCTGCTGGAGGAGACGGCGCAGCTGGCCAAGCAGAAACTACCATCCCGGGTTTATTCCAGAGAGCTGCTGGAAATGATTTTCCGGCAACCGTACACCAAAGTTCAATTTCTGGTCGAAGCGGGCATCGCCAAACGCCAAACCGCTGCGGAATACTTGAAAGCCCTGGAGGCTGTCGAAATTCTTGCCGCGCAAAAAAAAGGAAAAGAAGTCCTTTATGTCAACACCCGGCTTTACGCCTTGCTCTCGAAATAACGTGTCGATGATTTCGACACGTTATAAAAACATGTCGATAAAATCGGCAAACTTCGACACGTGATATGAACGTGTCGAAGGTGGGTACGCGTTGACCATGCATTCATCAGGAGCTCGAAATTGGCCGAACAGAGCGGCTTCATCGATCCCCACGGCGGGTTCCGCAAGCTGAAGTCCTTTCAGAGTGCGGAAATCGTTTATGACGCCACGGTTGTTTTCTGCAACCGGCTGATCGACCGGCGCTCGCGCACCCACGACCAGATGGTGCAGGCGGCCAGAAGCGGCAGGCAGAACATCGCGGAGGGCAGCGTGGCCTCGGGCACCTCCAAGAAAACCGAGCTGAAGCTGGTCGGCGTGGCCCGCGCGAGCCTTGAGGAGCTGCTGCTGGATTATCAAGACTTTCTGCGCCAGCGGCAACTGCCGGTCTGGGGAAAGGACCACCCACAAGCGCAGGCGGTGCGGAAGCTGGCTTACACCGAGAATAGGTCCTATGGGACCTATAGGACCTATGTTGAAGGCGGTTCCCCCGAAGTTGCCGCCAACACCCTGATCTGCCTGATCCACCAGGCCAACTACCTGCTCGACCAGCAACTCCGGCAACTGGAACAGCAGTTTTTGAAAGAGGGCGGGTTTACGGAAAAGCTTTATCGGGCGCGGCAGGCGGCGAGAAAGAAACCTTGAAAAACGCTATGCTCAATCGAACCATAGCGCACCCGCATTTTAGAAAATAATAAATGAATTGGCCTTTAAAAACTCTTGACGAATTAGGTTCTGTGAGCCGAGGACGATCGAGGCACCGACCCCGAGATGCCGAACACCTTTATGGCGGGCGATACCCTTTTATACAAACAGCAGATGTCAAGCATGCCAATTTGTACATTACCGAATATTCGCAGACCTATAATGAGGCTGGGCTTGCCCAAAGCAAACTCTGGAATGCTGGGACCCTTTGCATAACTATAGCGGCTAATATCGCAGACACCGCCATCTTGGGGATCGATGCCTGTTTCCCTGATAGTGTCATAGGTTTTATTCCGGTCCCGGGTAAGGCTGATGAGCGCTTTATAAAATACTTATTCGATGCCTTATTAAAGAAACGCTTTCAGAAATTCACGCAAGGAGCAGCGCAAGACAACTTAAGCCAAGAAAAGCTTCTTTCTTTGAAATTTCCTACACCGGAGTTACGAACCCAGAAACGAATAGCAGATATTCTCTCCGCCTACGACAACCTCATCGAAAACAACCGCCGCCGCATCCAGTTCCTGGAGCAGTCCGCCCGCCTGCTTTACAAGGAATGGTTCGTCCGCCTCCGCTTCCCCGGGCATGAGCATGTGAAGGTCAAAGATGGGGTGCCGGAGGGGTGGTTAAAACTCTCAGCTTTTGAAGCGATGGACGTTCTAAGTGGAGGAACCCCCAAGACTGGAAATGTGGAATACTGGAATGGCAACATTCCTTTCTTCACTCCGAAAGACGCCACAAGCCACGTTTATGTTGTGAAAACCGAAAAGATGCTGACCGAGCAGGGTTTAAAAAGCTGCAATAGCAAGCTTTACCCCAAAGACACCATCTTCATTACCGCACGTGGGACCGTCGGCAATATCAACCTGGCCCAAGCCGATATGGCTATGAACCAGTCGTGTTATGCATTGCGCTCGAAGTCTCCCTTGAACCAGCATTTTCTCTATTTCGCGCTTGTAGAGGGTGTTGAACAATTTCGAAGCAGAGCTGTCGGGGCCGTTTTTGATGCAATCATTCGCGATACCTTTAAGCTCATTCCTTTTGTTGTACCAAATAGCGAACTCATCAATACCTTTACAGACTTCGCGGCACCTATTATTCAAGAGGTCGAAAACCTTCTAATTCAGAGTGAGAGGCTACGACAAGCCCGCGACATTCTTCTCCCCCGCCTCATGAACGGAGAGATAATAAAAGTGTGAAGTTTGAAGGGTGAAGTGCGAAGAAGAGAAACGTGGAGGCGTTATGAGCTTTCAAAATAGATATCGACCAAAATGGTCCTTAAAGGGCACCTATGGTCGATATGACTGGTCGATAAAAATTCTAACCACTTTGAATTAAATGATTTTCTATTAACGCTATTCGGGTTGATATTCAATAGAATGTCAATAAAATGGAAGCCTGAAGTTTGAAGGGTGAAAAAAGACTGGGAAAAGCAGGATGAAGAGTGATTTGCCGCAGCGGAGTTTCGAATTTGCGAAAAGGGTGGTAAAGCTTTGCCAGTATCTCGATGAAACGCCCGGTGTACCGAGAATACTGGCTAACCAGCTCCTGCGGTCCGGGACTTCCATTGGCGCGAACGTCGAGGAAGGCCAGGCTTCCCAGAGTCAAGCGGATTTTATCAGCAAATACAGCATTGCCGAGGGTGTACAAATAACTGTGTAACTGGCAATCTTTAACCCTTCAGAGAGGAGGATGAAGATGGCCAGAGTGAAATCAAAGCAGGACGCCCTCATTGACGAGTTGTTGAAAGAGTGCCGTGACCCCAAGCAGATTCTGG